>DAOOVM010000133.1:0-8003 GCA_035370085.1 Rhodanobacteraceae bacterium
GAACTGGGTCACCTACTGCTGTCTGGTCGTCTCGCCGCAGGTATCAACGAAGAGAAGGCCTGCGATCGGTTTGCTGGCGCGTTCCTGGCGCCAAAGGCTGCGGTCGTGCAGCTTCTGGGTCAAGCTCGGCGTGGAATTGAGTGGCAAGAGCTCTTTGCCTTGAAGCACGAGTTCGGCTTGAGCATGGCCGGCTGGCTCCAGCGGGCAAAGCAGTGTGGTGTCCTCTCTGAGGCCACCCACCTCGCTCTCTGGAAGCGCTTCTCCTCGAAAGGGTGGCGCAAGAGTGAGCCAGGCGAGCCGGTGCCGCGTGAACATCCACGACTTTTCGAGCAGCTCGTCTATCGAGCCTTGGGGGAGCAGTACGTCTCCGAGTCCAAGGCAGCAGAGCTTCTTGGCATCCCCATGATGCGCTTCCACAAGGAGCGTCAGCTGGAGTCGGTGGATGCTGCTGCTCATCAGTGATGCGAACATCCTGATCGACATGGAGGCTGGGCAGCTGATGGAGCGGCTGTTCCAGCTTCCGATGCAGTTTGCGATGCCTGACATCCTCTACTGGGAAGAGATCGAGCCCGGGACTCCAGGGCTGGAGGACCAAGGCCTAAGGATCTTGGAGGTCACGGGCGAGTATGTCAGATATGCGTCCGAGCTACCGGGCAAGTACGGTACTGACCCTAGCCCCAATGACTACCTTGCCTTGGCGCTTGCCAAGCAGGAAGGCTGCCCGCTTCTGACAGGCGATCAAGGCCTCAAGGCTGCGGCCCAGGCGGAAGATGTGACAGTCATGGGCACCGTGTGGTTGCTCCGAACGATGGTCGAGAACCAACTGCTCAGCGTGGACGAAGCCATTGCCGCACTTGCGTTGATGAAGGAAGGCAAGCGGCGACTGCCCTGGACAGATGCCGAACGCATCCTGAATGGTCTCCGCGAAGGCGCATAGCCATTCACCGTAGGTCCAGAAGCGAGCGGGTACGGACGCGGGTTCGATTGAGCAACACGGAATCGAACTGGCGGTGATCCTGGCGGCGGGCATCGCGGCAGTGATCGGGTCAAGCTGCTACGATTCACCACGGAAAAGGGGCTGATCCGCACCGTTCCGCAGCGGTTTGCACCGGCTGTAAGGCGCTGAGTTATCTAGGTTTGGCGCGGGTTACAGGCCCACCACCAATACCCAAAATCCCAACCCCCATCGGTTGGGATTTTTTTGCCCTCAAGGGCATGTAGAGCTGAGGTGGTGTCTCCACCTCAGATCCCGACTCTCTCCCGCTGCCCATCCCACGGCGCCGGCGGATCGACCGCCGGATCGGACAACGTAGTGTGGTGCCGCGGCACGATGAAATAAGAAGGGCCTCGCCGCCGGCGAGGCCCTGGTCTCCCCACGATCGATGCCGGAGCCGGTTTACTGCACCGGCACCACGCCGGACGCCTGCGAGCCCTTGGGGCCCTTCACCACCTCGAAGCTCACCCGCTGGCCTTCCTTGAGCGAGCGGAAGCCGGTGGAGTTGATGGCCGAGTAGTGCACAAAGACGTCCTCACTGCCGTCTTCCGGGGCAATGAAGCCGAAACCCTTGGCGTCGTTGAACCATTTGACCGTACCGAAACGCATTGCCGAAACCTCGCAACGAATGGACCCAGGCGCAATGCCGGCTGCTTGACTCCCCAGAGCTGGCGGGGCATTGCCGGCCGAGTATAACCACGGCTTAACGGGCGGAATCAAGGCGAGGCCGGCGTCCGCCGGTGGCGGCACGCGGTGGCCTCAGATCGACAGCAGGGCGCGCACCAGACGCGGCACCTGGGCCGTCACGGCGGCCAGGTTGGCGTAGATCTCGTCCAGGCTGATTTCCGCCTCGTCGCCGCAGCCCGCCGCCCAGTTGGCGACCAGGGACAGGCAGGCGTAGGCCAAGCCCAGTTCCCGCGCCAGGGCCGCTTCGGGCATGCCGGTCATGCCGACCAGGTCGCAACCGTCGCGGCGCAGGCGAGCAATCTCGGCGCGGGTCTCCAGGCGCGGTCCCTGCGTGGCGCCGTAACAGCCGCCGTCCACGGCGGAGATGCCGGCACGGGCTGCCGCAGCCAGCAGGTCCCGCCGCAGTGCGGCGTCGTAGGGCTCGCTGAAGTCGATGTGCTTGACCTCGGCGCCGTCCGCATCGCAGAAGCTGGTCGCGCGCCCGTGGGTGTAGTCGATGATCTGGTCGGGCACTGCCAGCACGCGCGGCCCCATGTCGGAGCGGATACCGCCCACAGCGTTCACCCCCACCACGCGGCGTGCGCCGAGGTGGTGCAGGGCCCAGACGTTGGCGCGGTAGTTCACCCGATGCGGCGGCAGGCTGTGCCCCTCGCCGTGGCGCGCGAGGAAGGCCAGCCGGTGGCCGCCGAGCTCACCCAGTACCACCGGACCGGAGGGCGAACCCCAGGGAGTCTCCAGCGTGTGCCGTTCGACCTTCTCCAGGCCGGGGAACTGGTACAGGCCGGTGCCGCCGATGAGGGCAAGTTCGATGTCCATGCGGGATGCCTCACTGTGCGGGGCGGCTGGCCGGACCCACCATCGCAGGCAGCCGGCGGCGGTGCGCCCCTGGCGTGATCAGATGGCGTAGATGCCGGGCAGGTTGCGGCCCTGCTCGTGGTAGTCCATGCCGTAACCGAAGACGTAGCGGTCGGGCACGGTCACGCCGCAGAAGTCAGCCGCGATGCCCTCCACGCAGCGGCCGTGCTTCTTCTCGCACAGCACGGCAATGAGCACGCGGCGGGCGCCGCGGTCGCGGCAGAAATCGCGGATGGCCTTGAGGGTCTTACCCTCGTCGAGGATGTCGTCCACCAGCATGACCGTGCGCCCGTTCAGCGTGGCGGCGGGCTGCTTGAGCCAGTGCAATTCCGAACCCGTTGTGGCGCCGCGGTAGCGGGTGGCGTGGACGTAGTCGAACTCCACGTCGGTCGTCATGGCCAGGGCGAGTTGCCCGGCGAAGATGAGGCCGCCGTGCATCACCGACAGGAACACCGCGCGCTCGCCGGCGAGGGCGCGGTCGATCTCACCGCCCATGCGCGTGATGGCGCCCTGCAGCGTGGCCGCATCGAAAATCAGGTCGGCACGCGCCAGCGCGTCGGACAGGGGGTGGGTCAGAGACATGGCCGTACCTCAGCTCGTGGAATTCAGGGCCGCCAGGCGCGCCACGAAGGCGCCACGCTGGGGATTGTCGTGCAGCGACTGCCAGGTGCAAGCCACCAGGCCGCGCAGTGGCGCCAGACGGGCCTCGGCGCAGGGCGTGCGGCCGCGCGCGGCCGCCAGGGCTTCGGGCACCAGGCTGGGCTGGCAGGCCAGCACGAGATCGCAGCCAGCGTCGAGGTGCGCGCGCAGGCGCGCGTCCACGCCACCGGCGGCCTCGGCGGCGGCCATGCCGATGTCGTCGCTGCAGATCACGCCGCGGAAACCCAGCTCGCCGCGCAGGATGTCCTCGATCCACGAGCGCGAGCACCCGGCCGGGGCCGCATCCACCGCGGGATAGGCGACGTGCGCCATCATCACCGCATCGACTCCAGCACCGATGGCATCGGCAAAGGGCAGCAGATCGGACGCGCGCAGATCGGACAGCGGGCGCGGGTCGCTGGCCACGTCGAAGTGCGTGTCCTCGGCCACGCTGCCGTGTCCGGGAAAGTGCTTGGCCGTGGCGGCCATGCCGGCCAGGTGCATGCCGCGCAAGTAGGCCAGACCCAGCTCGGACACCACTGCAGGATCGGCATGCAAGGCGCGTTCGCCGATGGCGCGATTGCCGCGGCGCAGATCAAGCACCGGGGCGAAGCTCAGGTCGATGTCGAGCGCGCGCATCTCGCTGGCCATGACCCAGGCGTGCTCCTCGGCGAGGGCCACCGCCCGGGCCGGGTCGCGGTCGTATACCTCGCCCAGCCGGGCCAAGGCCGGCAGTGCGGTGAACCCCTGGCGGAAGCGCTGCACCGGACCACCCTCCTGGTCCACGCAGACCAGGAAAGGACCGGGCCGGCGCGCGCGGATTGCGTCGATGAGGGCCTGCGTCTGCTCGCGCGCGGCGACATTGCGCGCAAAGAGGATCACGCCGCTGGTATGCGCAGCGTCGATGGCCGCACGCGCCGCGTCGTCGAGCTCGGTGCCGGCGATGCCGATGACGAGCATCAGTGCCCTGCCCTTTCCTGTGCGCTCCAGCGCGCGTAGGGATGATCGATCAGATTCAAGTTGTAGTACCGCGGCAGTGCCGACACTTCCGCACCGAGCCAGGGCGGTCGCGGATAGGGCGCATCGACCCGGTCGAGCTCCAGTTCGGCCACGACCAAGCCGGCATTCTCGCCCAGAAACTCGTCCACTTCGAACTCGTGCCCCTCGACCGGGACATAGTGCCGCCACTTGTCGACGACACCGTCGCACAGCGTGGCGAGCATGCGCTGGGCATCTGCGTGCGGAATGGCGTACTCGAACTCCTGCCGCTCCACGCCGAGGGTGGACGACTTGATATTGATCCAGGCCTCGTCGCCGGCGATGCGCACGCGCACCGAGCTGCGGCTCGCGCCGCTGGTCACCGCAGATGCTGCGACCAGGTAACCTTGCACCATGCGCCGGGAGCGCGCGACGGCGGCACGCCAGGCGGCGCCGACGACGAGGAATTTGCGTTCGATCTCGATGGGCATGGGACGGTCCAGTACGCGTCGCTGCGCTCGCCGCCGGCCTCAGGACGGCCGCACGAACAGGGCGATGGACTCGACGTGGGCGGTGTGTGGAAACATGTCCATCACGCCGGCCGCTTCGAGGCGGAAGCCGTGGCGCTCGACCAGAATGCCGCTGTCACGCGCGAGCGAGCCGGGGTGGCAGGACACATAGACCACGCGCCGCGTGTCCTTGCGCGGCAGGTACTCCAGCACGGCAGCCGCACCCGAGCGCGGCGGATCGAGCAGCAGTTTGTCCCAGGTCGCCCGCGCCCACGGCGTGTCGCGCTGGTCTTCGAGCAGGTTGGCCACATGAAACTGCACGTTGTCGATACCGTTGCGCCGCGCGTTTTCGCCCGCGCGCGCCACCAGGCCGTGCTCGCCTTCCACGCCAGCGACGGTGGCCACTCGGCGCGCAAGCGGCAGGGTGAAGTTGCCCAGACCGCAGAACAGATCGAGTACGCGGTCGCCCGGCTGCGCATCGAGCAGGGCGAAGGCGTGGTCGATCATGCGCCGGTTCATGGCGCCGTTGACCTGCACGAAGTCCAGCGGAAGGAACTCGAGTTCCACCGCGTAGTGCGGCAAGGCGAAGCGCAGCGGAATCGTTTCCGGCCACAGCGGGTGCACGCTGTCGTTGCCGCCGGGCTGCAGGAAGATGGCCAGGCGCTGCTGTTGCGCGAAGGCGACGAGGGCTGCGCGGTCGCGGTCGGACAGCGGCTGCAGGTGGCGCAGCACCAGCGCCGTGGTGTCGTCACCGCAGGCGATTTCGATCTGCGGAATCTCGCGCACCGCATCGAGACTGCCGATGAGCTCACCCAGCGCCCCGATGCGCTCGCCCACGGCCGGCACCAGCACCTCGCAGTGCGCGATGTCGGCGACGTAGCGGCCGTTCTCCTCGCGGAAACCGACCAGGGCCTTGCCCTTCTTGTCCACGTACTTCACCGACAGCCGCCCGCGACGCCGGTAACCCCAGGGCTCACCGACCAACGGCTCGAGCCAGCGTCTCGGCGCGACCTTGCCGATGCGCTCGAAGTTCTCCGCGAGCACGCGTTGCTTGGCGGCGATCTGCGCGGCCGGCGCCAGATGCTGCAGCGAGCATCCGCCGCAGGTACCGAAATGCGCGCAGCGCGGCTCGACGCGATCGGGCGAACGCGTATGCAGGACTTCGACCACCGCCTCGTCGTAGTGGCGATGACGGCGCGTCACGCGCACGCTGGCGCGCTCGCCGGGCAGCGCCCCGGCGACAAACAGGGTCTTGCCCTCGACGCGCGCGACACCGCGGCCTTCGTGGGTGAGATCGGTGATGTCGACGTCGAATACGGCCATGGCGTGAGAAACAAACGCCCGGACCGCGGGGTCCGGGCGCCTGGAGCGTAGGGGAGAAAGCGGCAGAGCCGCGCGGTGGCGGGCTACTTCTGCTTCCAGACGCCCGCCGCATCCTGATAATACCAGCCGGGCCGCGCCTGCTCGACCCACTGCGCGGCGAAGGTGGCGCGGATCTGCGCTTCCCACTCGGGGTGGCCGTTGGCGATGGCGATCTCGCGGTACACCGCTGCGCGGTCGCGGTTCTCGTCCGCCACGGTCTGGTTGAGGGCGGCACGCTGCGCCAAGGGCAGAGCGCCGGCGTCGCGCACGGCCACCAGGCCATCGCGGCTGAGGCCGGCAGCGCCGCTGGCGAACGCGGCCTTGAGACTGGCTTCGAAGCGCTGCTTCATGCGCTCCTGGATGGCGCGAACCGCCGGAGACTGCACGTTGAGGTCCGCCTCGGCGGCGTGCGCGGCGGGAACGAGCAGGTCGAGCCAGGATGCCTGCGGAACGCGCCGCCCCGGTGCGTCGGGGGCGGGTGCCTGCTGCGGGACGGGCGCCTGCGCAGGCGCCGGGTTGTCGCCGATCACGGTACCGATGAACTGCTCGGCGGCCTTTTCAGCCGCCGCGGCGGGAAAGTACACATTGATGGTCACGCAGGCCGTCAGCAAGGTGGCGGCGCAGGCCGCAAGGAATCCGCGATCGAAGCGCATGGGCAGGACCTCGTGGGTGGTTCAGCGAACGATGGGGGCGTTACCGGAAGTGGCGTCGCGCAGCCGCTGTATCAGGGTCGGCCAATCCACTTCCCGCTGGTGGCCGACGATGGCGATGCGCGGCAGGCCGCGACCTTCGACCAGAGTGTAGCCGTCGCCTGATGAATCCAGTCCGCCCATGTGGCAGACGTCGTCCGCCAGTCGACAGGCCAGGCGAATGCGCCGATAGCCGAAGGTGTCGAACACTCGCAGCAACTGTGCCTGCAGGCCGGCCGCCAGACCGCCACCGCCCACGCTGGACAGACTGCGCACGGCGCGCTGGCTGATCGTGCCACCGTCGGAGGCGAGCAGCTCGGCATCGAAGGCGACCGGTCGCCAGCCCAGCAGGCGCAGCCCGGCGATGCGGCCGCCCAGGCGACCGGTGATCTCGCCAAAACCAAAGGCCGCAGTCAACGGGCGCAGATCGATGCCGGAAAACGCCAGGGTGGCGGCGAGCGCGGGCGCGACGCCGAACGGGCGCTCCAGCACCAGGCCGGTGACATTCACGTCGCCGTCGAACAGGCGCAAGCTCAGGCCACCGTCGAGGGTCAGACCGTCGTCGGCGTAGTGAATGCTGGGTACCGCTCCGCCCAAGGTGCCGCGGAACGCCGGCCAGCCGAAGGCGCGGCTAAGCTGCGCCAGGTCGACCCCGTGCACTGCCAGGCTCAAGGCGACACGCTCGCCGCGCGTCGCCCCCGGCAGCCATGTGAGGCGCGGAATCTCCAGCGTTCCCCCCAGCAAGGGCACGGCCGCGCCGCCCTCCAGGGACAAAGCTCCGTCGCCGCTGCGCCAGCGCGTGTCGACCGCACCCACGACCACGCGGTAAAGCGATGCCTCGCGCCAGGACAGCGTGCCGGGCACCGCTGCCCCCTCGCGCTCCCAGGCAAGGTCGGCGCGCAGGTCGGTGACGCCCAGGCGACCGCCGCCGTCGGCTAGGGCGACGTCCTGCAGCAGCACGTGCAGGGCCGTCAATTCCTCCCCCTGCCAGTGCGCGGCACCGCGCAGCCGTCCGCGCAGGGCGAGTTCGCCCCATCCCCGGCTCGCCGCCCAGGCCCGGCCGTAGCGCGCGTACGCCTGCGGCAACTGTGCCTCCACGTGGCGCAGGTTGAGCTCGGCCACGGGGTGGGCCGCGCCCGGTCGCAGGCGGGCGGCCAGTTCGACCTGCAGGGTGCCCGGATCTTCCAGACGCAGCTGCGGCAGGGCCCAGGCACCGTCCGGCAGCGGCTGCAGATCGAAGGACAGGTGCAGCGGTTGCGACGGCAGGCTGGCATAGACACTGCCCAGCAG
>DAOOVM010000134.1:0-7931 GCA_035370085.1 Rhodanobacteraceae bacterium
CCGAGATCGTAGCGGCACAGCACGTCGTCCATGTCGAAGATGACGGTCTCGGGCGTCATGGTCTCCCTCAGGCGGCGGTGCCGCCGACGGTGAGCCGGTCGATGCGCAAGGTGGGCTGGCCCACGCCCACCGGCACGCTCTGGCCGTCCTTGCCACACACACCCACGCCCTCGTCCAGGCGCAGGTCATTGCCGATCATCGACACGCGCGTGAGCACCTCGGGGCCGGAGCCGATCAGGGTGGCGCCCTTCACCGGCCGCGTCACCTTGCCATCCTCGATGAGGTAGGCCTCGCTGGCCGAGAAGGTGAACTTGCCGTTGGTGATGTCGACCTGACCGCCGCCGAAGTTCACCGCGTAGAGGCCGCGCTTGACCGAGGCGATGATCTCGGCCGGATCGTGTGAGCCCGGGCGCATGTAGGTGTTGGTCATGCGCGGCATGGGCAGATGGGCGAAGGATTCGCGCCGGCCGTTGCCGGTGGAGCGCGTGCCCATCAGGCGCGCGTTCAACTTGTCCTGCATGTAGCCCTTGAGGATGCCGTCCTCGATCAGCACGGTGCACTCGGTCGGCACGCCCTCGTCGTCGATGCTGAGCGAACCGCGGCGCTGCGACAGGGTGCCGTCGTCCACCACGGTCACGCCCGGCGCGGCGACGCGCTCGCCGAGGCGACCGGAGAAGGCCGAGGTGCCCTTGCGGTTGAAATCGCCCTCCAGGCCGTGGCCGATGGCTTCGTGCAACAGCACGCCGGGCCAGCCGGGACCGAGCACCACGGTCATGCTGCCGGCCGGCGCGGCCACGGCGTCGAGGTTCACCAGCGCCTGGCGCACCGCCTCGCGCGCCCAGGCGCGGGCGCGGTCCTCGCGCAGCAGCTCCGGATAATCGAAGCGTCCCCCGCCGCCGGCGTGGCCCTGTTCGCGACGACCGTTCTGTTCGGCGATCACCTGCACGTTGAAGCGCACCAGCGGGCGCACGTCGGCCGCGAGGGTGCCGTCGGCCGCGGCCACCAGCACGGTGTCGAGACCCGCGGCCAGGCTCACGATCACCTGGCTCACACGCGGGTCCAGTGCGCGCGTATAGGCGTCGATCTCGCGCAGCACGGCGATCTTCGCGGCGTTGTCCAGGCTGTCCACCGGATCGACCGGGCGGTACAGCGCCCGCGCATCACCCAGGGCCAGGGCCCGGTTCACGCCGTTGGCACCGGCCTTGGCCACCGCGCGCGCGGCGCGCGCCGCGTCGGCGAGCTGCGGCAGCACGATCTCGTCGGAGTAGGCGAAGCCCGTCTTCTCGCCCGACAGCGCGCGCACGCCCACGCCCTGCTCGATGGAGTGCGTGCCCTCCTTGACGATGCCGTCCTCCAGCACCCAGTGCTCGGCGCGCGAATGCTGGAAATACAGGTCCGCGGCGTCGATGCCGGGGCCCATGATCTGGGCGAACACGCGCTCCAGATCGCCGGTGGCGAGGCCACCGGGGCGCAGCAGCCGCTCGCTGGCTTGCGCGATCAGATCGGTCATGGGGTCACTCGAAACAGGCCGGGAACGGCCGAAAACGTGGGGGCGGAACGGTAGGCCACAAGGGCGCTGGGTGCAAGCCGCGCCCGCATCGACGCATCCCGGCCGGGCCAATCGCGGCACCGCCGGCGCCACGCGGGCCGATGGGCGGCCCTCCGGGAGGGATGCCCGACACGGCACGCGCCGTGATCTGATTGGTCCACCGGCCTACGCGACGGGGCCACGAGGCGACAATGAACGAATATCTTGCATTGACGCTCGGCCTCGCCTGCGCCGGATTGGGCGGCGAGCTATTCGTCAGGGGCGCCGTCGGACTCGCACGATTGGCGAGAATACCCGCGGGCATCGTGGGGGCGACCGTTGCCGCCTTCGCGACATCCAGCCCGGAGCTCTCCGTGTCGGTCACGTCTGCCCTCGCCGGCGAACCGCAAATCGCCCTGGGCGACGCGCTCGGAAGCAACGTCGTCAACACCGCGCTGATCCTAGGGCTTGCCCTGGCAACGTCCGGCCTGCAGAGTCAGCGCAGCAACCTTTGGCGCGACTTTCCGGTGGCGACCTTGGCGCCGGCGGCGACCGCCGTGCTGCTGCTCGATGGCGTGCTGTCGCGACTGGACGGCGCGCTGATGCTCGCGCTGTTCCTGGCCTGGTTGGGCGCTGCGGTGCTGGAAGCGATACGGCATCGCCACCGCGCCACGCAGGCGGCCGTCGGCGAGCGAACGTGGCCAACGTTCCTGTACGGTGCGGCAGGACTGGTCCTGCTGGTTGCTGGCGGACACTTCGTGGTGCTCGGCGCCAGGGCTATAGCCGTGACGTTCGGCATCAGCGACTTCGTCATCGGTGCGACCCTCGTCGCCATCGGGACCTCGATGCCGGAGCTGGCCACGACCATCGTCGCGCGCCTACGCGGTCACGACGACGTTGGCCTCGGCGCCGTCCTGGGCAGCAACATCGTCAACGGCCTGTTCATCGTCGCGATCGCGGCCTTGATTCGCCCAATCGACGTACCGTTGCGCAGTGTGGCATCCACGCTGAGCTTCGGCGCACTGGCCGTGCTGTGCGCCTTCCCCCCGAGGAGCGGCTTCATCAAGCGCCGCCGCGGGATGCTCCTGCTGTTCCTGTATCTCGTCTATCTCGCGGCGGTCCTGGGCGCGATCGACCCCTGA
Organism: Rhodanobacteraceae bacterium; assembly: GCA_035370085.1. Classification (GTDB taxonomy): domain Bacteria; phylum Pseudomonadota; class Gammaproteobacteria; order Xanthomonadales; family Rhodanobacteraceae; genus Tahibacter. The sequence continues at coordinate 2,671 of DAOOVM010000134.1, forward strand.
CCGCCCTCCGCGCTGCCCACCCGGCGCCGAGCAAGACGCCTCCTTCCGCGCGCGGTCGGGCGCGTCCGCGCGCTTCAAGCCCGCGCCCGCGTGGGGCGCGATGGGCGTCACGGACTTGGGGCGCGAAGCGGCACCGTGCTGGCTTGCGTTCTCCGGACGGAGTCAGGCCACCGCGAGGCAGCGACTGATCATCGCGGACTGCAGAGCCCTCAGCCTTTCTTTTCCTTGCCCGGCGTCGGCGCCGTGGGCTTCGTCGGCGGCGGCGCCTCGGGCTTGGGCTCGGTCTTCGGGAGGGGCTTGCCGCCCTCGCGCGCGACCAGGGTGATGACGGGCTTGTCCCAACTGCCGGTGACGCGATAGCGCGCGGTCGTGACGGTGTTGATGGCCTTGTTGAAGAGGGTCTGCACGGCCAGACCGGCGGCCGCGCCGGCCGGACCGCCGACCACCGCGCCCACCACCGGCAGGGTGCCGCCGACGTGGGGCACCACCACCATCTGCTGGTCATAGTCCTTGCTGCGCAGGCCGGTGCGGCCGTCGATGCGGATGTCGGCCGAGGGGCTGGCGATGTGCAGATTGCTGGTGTAGGCGCTGCCGTCGCGCAGCGCGAACTCGCCCTTGATGGCGTTGAAGCTGAAACCGGTGCGGAAGAAATCGCCGAAGTCCAGCGCGAGGCGGCGCGGGATCTCACGCAGGGAGAACAGGCCCAGCAGGCGCCCCATGCCGGGCTCCACTTCCAGGATGCGCCCCTCGGAGACCGCCAGCGTGAGGGTGCCGTCCAGGCGCGCAAGGGCGAAGCTGGTCGGGCTGCCCGGCCAACTCGCCTGGATCTGCGCGCGGGTCTCGCCACCGTCCACCACGCCGGCGTAGCCCAGCGCATCGAGCATGCGGCCGAGGTTCTGCGCGGTCAGCTCGATGTGGAAATCGGAGCGGTTGCCGGCGGCGCTGCCGAGCCAGTCGCCGCGCGCGTGCATCTCGATGTTGGGCGACTTGGTCACCACCTCGGCAAAGTGCAGGCCCTGCGGTGTCGGCGCGGCTTCCAGCGTGGCCTGACCGAAACTGGCGTGGCCGAGGCGGAAGTCGGCCACGCGCAGGTGCAGCGGCGGCAGTCCCGCGGGCGACACGCCGGCCAGCGCACCGGGCGCATCGTCGGCTTCGTCCGAAGGCGCGGGCGGCCAGTACAGGCGCTCGAAGTCGGCGCTGATGCCCTGCTGCAGCAGGGCCATGCCGGCGGGAATGCGCAGCGTGCCCTGCGCCTCGGGGCCGCTGAGCGCGATCTGCAGACCATCGCTGCCCGGTTGCACGCGCAGGCCCTGGGCATGCAGTACGCGCTCGCCCACGTGCGCTTCGTCCGCCACCAGATCGATGCCGCGCAGGGCGAGGCCACCTGCGCCGGCGCTGCCCAGGCCGATCCAGCCGGGCACGTCCAGGTGGCCAGCCTTGCCGCTGATGGCCAGACCCTCGTCCGGAACCTGGGTCGGTACCTCGCTGCCGAAGGCGAGGGCGATGCCGAGCGTGCGCGGCGCCGCGGGCAGGCGCGCGCGCAGGCGCAGCACCTCGCCCAGGGCGAGGTCGAGCAGGGCGCCATCCAGCGGCAGGGCAACGCGCAGGTGCGCCGGCAGGGCCGCGGCCGCGTCCTTCTGCAACGGGGCCGGCAGGGTGATCTGCGTGCCGACGAGGTCGGAGCGCAGCTCCAGTTGCGACGCGGCAGGCTTGCCCCCGCTCGCCTCGCCCACGGCCAGCGCCACCTGCCAGGGCGAACTGCCGGGGAAGTGCGGCCACAGCGGCGCCAGCTCAGGCACATCGGCAAAGAGCGTGGCCACTGGGAAGCTTCCTTGCAGGCTCGCTTCCAGGGCATGGGACGGGTCGGCGACGTCGTGACCGACCTGCAGACGCAGTTCGGCCGGATGGCCGCGGAAACCGAGCTGCAGCGGGCCGGCGCTGAAGCCCTCCTGGGTGAAGCGCACTTCGCCGTTGGCCTTGTCGAAGTGCAGCTTCCACGGGCTGTCGTCGAGGTCGGCGTCGCTCAGCCGCACGCGGCCGGACAGGCTGGGCTCGCCGCTGTCCTCGCCCAGGGGCAGGCGCAGGGACAGGGCCACTTCGCCCTTGCCGCCGATCTTCACGCCGCGCAGACCGTCGGCGTAGCGCTTGCCCACCGGGCTGGCATTGAGGAAGCCCAGCAATTGGGCGCCCGTGCCGGCGCCGCCGGCGTCGAGCTCAAGGGTGGCGTCGCCGAAGTCGGCGATGTCGGCGCGCGCGCGGCTGGCGCTGACGCCCAGCACACGCCCGGCGTCCGCCTCGATATGCATCGCGGTGTTGACGAACTCGGCCACCGCGCGGATGTCCTCGGCGCGCGGCCAGTCGCGGTGGTAGTCGAGGGTGGCGCCCTCGATCTCGCTGACGGCATCGAAGCGCCCCTCGGCGGCGCGGAACGGCCAGTCGGCGAGGTCGCCGCGCACCACGGCGCGACCGTGGCTGATGCGGCCGTCGACCAGGGCGCGGTCGAGCCAGGCGATGGCTCGCGGCGACATGCTGGTGAGGGGCCAGAACAGCTTGGCCGCCGGCACCTCGCCGTGCGTCACCGCGGCGGCGAGGTCGAGGAAGGGGCGACGGCCGGGCAGCAGTTCGGCGGCGCCGCGCAACTCGCCGCCGAAACCCTCGCCCTCGAAGGCCAGCGCGTCCGTCTCGATGCGCCAGACGGACGGATCGGCCTCGCTGCGGTACGCGGCGACATCGCCGCCCAGCCGTGCGAAGGCGAAGGGCTTGCGAAACACGTGCGGGTAGTGCACCACCGTCGCCTGGTCGGGCAGGCTGAGCACGAGCGCGGCGCCGTCGCCGCGCAGATGCGCGCTCAGGCGATCGATACCCGGCGCCCGGGCGACCGACTCCATGCCGACATCCACCAGGTCGCCATCGATGCTGAAGTCCGCGCCGCGGCCAAAGGTTGCCACCACTCCGCGCAGGCTGCCGTGGGGCGCGGCCTGGAACAGCCAGCGCCGCAGCGCCGGCGACAGCGGCTCGGCCAGCTCCGCCAGGCGCGCCGCGACGGCGAGCTCAAGCTGGTCGACGTGCAACTCGTAGCGTCGCGCACCGGCATCGTCCCGATGCAGCACCAGGCCGGCGGCGCTGGGTTGGCCGCGGTCGGCGCCGCGCTGCACCCGCAGCTCGGCGAGGTCGAGACTCCAGCCGTCCGCGCTGCGCTGCCAGCGCGCCACGCCCTGCAGCCGATCGATGGCGCCGAATCCAGTGAGCTGGGCCAGTGCCGGATCGGCGCTGCGCAGGGCCAGGCCGGCGAGGTCCACGCGCATGAGCGCGCGCGTGACGCGCTGCTCCTGCCAGTCGGCCCACAGCTCTACCCTTCCTTTGCCGCCCTGCAGACTGGCGCCCTGCCAGGACTGGCCGCGCAGCGAAGCGCCCAGATCGACCTGGTCGCTGCCGGCGTACAGCTCGCCGGCGCGCGTGTCGGCGTCGTAGCGCACCACCAGGCGCAGGGGACCCGCACCGGGCTGCTCGCAGCGCACCAGCCCCAGCAGGGTGTGTTCGCTGCCCCAATTGAGCAGGCGCAACTCGTCCGCACGCAGGACCAGGCGCAGGCCCTGGGCATCGTCGGCCAGGGTGAGGCGGCTGTCGCTCACCACCAGAGCGCCGAGCATCAGCAACGGGTTGTCGCCACCGCCCTCGCCGCCGCTCATGCCGGCCAGGTGCCAGACACCGTCGGCGCCGCGCTCCAGGCGCAGATCGAGCCCGCGCAGACGGAATTCGTTCCAGCGGCGGTTGTGCCGCGCCCAGGCGGAAAAATCCACGCCCAGCTCCGCCTGGGGGATGGCCAGCGGCGGCTGCTCCGGCGTCGCGCCGGCAATGTGCAGTCCGGACAGACGCAGCACCGGGCCGGCGCCCTCCCACTGCGCCTGCACCGCATCGATGCTCACCGGCCGCTGCACGCGCTCGGCCAGGAACGCCGCGACCTTCTCCGGGTGGCGCGCCAGCAGCGGCAGGGCCAGCTGCAGCAGCGCCATCAGCACCGCCGCGGCGATGACCAGGGCGGCGACGCCCAGGGTGAAGGCCAGGCGCGCGCGGCGCAGGCGGCGGCGCCAGGGTGTCACGGGGCGCCGCCCGGGCGCGCACCCCGGCGGAGCCGCCGCGGTCGCCGGGCGCCGCGGCCCGCGCAGGCACCGCGCTTGAGCGCCGCGTCGCTACAGCAGCACCACATCGAATTGCTCCTGCGAGTAGTGCTCTTCGGCCTGGAAGCGGATGGTCTTGCGCACGAATTCCTCCAGCTCGGCCACCGCGGCCGACTCCTCGTCGAGGATGCGCGCCACCACCTTGGGTGCGGCCAGCACCAGCAGCTTGGCCGCGTCGAACTGGCGCACCGCGCGGGTGATCTCGCGGAAGATCTCGTAGGTGACGGTCTCGGCCGTCTTGACGTTGCCGCGACCGTTGCAGGCGGGGCAGGGCTCGCACAGCTGCCGCTCCAGGCTCTCGGTCGTGCGCTTGCGCGTCATCTCCACCAGCCCCAGCGGCGACATCTCATACACCGTGGTCTTGGCGTGGTCGCGCGCCAGGGCCTTTTCCAGCGTGCGCAGCACCTGGCGCTTGTGCTCGGCATCCATCATGTCGATGAAGTCGATGATGATGATGCCGCCGAGGTTGCGCAGGCGCAGCTGGCGCGCCGCGGCCTGGGCCGCCTCCAGGTTGGTGCGGTAGACCGTCTCCTCGAGGTTGCGGTGCCCGAGGAAGGCACCGGTGTTCACGTCGATGGTGGTCATCGCTTCGGTCTGGTCGATCACCAGGTGGCCGCCGGATTTGAGCGGCACCTGCTTCTGCATGGCGCGGTGGATCTCATCCTCCACGCCGTACAGGTCGAAGATCGGGCGCTCGCCGGGATAGTGCTCGATGCGCTCGGCCAGCTCGGGCATGAACTGCCGCACGAAGCCACCGACGCGCTCGAAGGTTTCGCGCGAATCCACGCGCACCTTCTCGATATCCCGGCGCATGAGGTCGCGCAGGGCGCGCAGGGACAGCGGCAGGTCCTCGTAGATGCGCTCCCCCACGCGTGCCTTGCCGATGCTCTCCTGCACCACCTGCCACAGGCGTTCCAGATAGGCCACATCTTCGGCCAGAGCCTCGGCGCCTTGCCCCTCGGCGTTGGTGCGCACGATGTAGCCGAGGCTGCTCTGGCGCGTGAGCTCGGTCAGGGTCTCCTTCAGGCGTGCGCGCTCGGCCTCGTCCTCGATGCGCACCGACACGCCGACCATGCGCGTGTA
>DAOOVM010000135.1:0-7922 GCA_035370085.1 Rhodanobacteraceae bacterium
TGACTCGCCGCTGTGGCCGCGCGTGACCTCCACCACCGACAACTGCCTCGGCGCCGAATGCCCGCGCTTCAACGACTGCTTCGTGGTGAAGGCGCGGCGCGCGGCACAGGAGTCCGATCTGGTGGTGGTGAATCACCACCTGCTGTTCGCCGACCTCGCCATCAAGCAGGAGGGTTTCGGCGAGATCCTGCCCGGCGCGCACGCCTTCGTGCTGGATGAGGCGCACCAGATTCCCGAGCTGGCGGGGCAGTTCTTCTCCGTCGGCGTGACCGCGCGCCAGTTGAGCGAACTGGCGGCCGATGCGCAGGCTGAGTGCGCCAGCGTCAGCGGTGCCTTCGCCGTGCTGCGCCCGGCGCTAGACGCGCTCACCGGCGCCGTGCGCCGGGCGCGCCTGGCGCTGGACAAACTGCCGCCGAAGGGCCCATTCGCCCTCATCGAGCAGGACCGGCTGCTCGACGCCGAACTGCAGGAACTCGGCACCGCCCTGGGCACGCTGGCCGAGGCGCTGGCCGGACAGGCCGAGCGTTCGCGCGGGCTCGGCAGCGTGCACGAGCGCGCCGAGGCGCTGGCGGCGCGCTTCGCCCAGGTGCGCGACGGCGCCGCGGGCGAGTACGTGCACTGGTACGAGCTGTCGGCACAGGGCTTCGCCCTGCACGCCACGCCGCTGGACCTGGCCCCGCCGCTGCGCGCCCTGCGCGAGCAGTCGCACGCGGCGTGGATCTTCACCTCGGCCACGCTGTCGGTGGCGGGGGAATTCGGCCACTATGCGCGCCAGCTCGGGCTGGACGATCCCGTGGCGCTGAGCCTGGCCAGCCCCTTCGACTACGCGCATCAGGCGCTGTGCTTCCTGCCGCGGGGTCTGCCCGATCCGAACACGCCGGACTACACCGAGCGCGTGGTCGCCACGGCGCGCGAAGTGCTGGTGGCGTCGCGCGGTCGCGCTTTCCTGCTGTTCACCTCGCACCGTGCCCTGCGCCGCGCCGCCGAGCTGCTGGCCGACCTGCCGTTTCCGCTGTTCGTGCAGGGCACGGCGCCGCGGCACCAGCTGCTCACGGAATTTCGTGCATCGGGCAACGGCGTGCTGCTGGGCGCGGCCAGTTTCTGGGAGGGCGTGGATGTGGCCGGCGAGGCGCTGAGCTGCGTCATCATCGACAAGCTGCCCTTTGCCGCGCCGGACGATCCGGTGCTGGAGGCACGCCTGTCGGCGCTGCGCGAGGCCGGCGGCAACCCCTTCGTGGAGTGGCAGATCCCGGCTGCCGTCATCGCTCTCAAGCAGGGCGCCGGGCGCCTGATCCGCGACGTCGCCGACCGCGGCGTGCTGGTGCTGTGCGACCCGCGCCTGACCACGCGCGCCTACGGCAAGCTGTTCCTGCGCAGCCTGCCGCCGATGCCGGTGACGCGGGACCTGGCGCAGGTGCAGGCGTTCTTCGCCATCTGAACGGTGAGCGCCGGCGCTGCCCGAAGCTTGGCCCGTTTCGCCCGATTTTCTCCCTCGCGTCGACGGTGAGACTGCCCTCCCGGCGGCTGCAATGCGCCCGGACTTCCGGAGAGGGCGCATGGCACTGCTGCAATCGATCACATTCAAGGTACTGGGCATCGGCGCGCTGGCGCTGCTGATGCTGTTGCCGCTGGCCCAGGTGGACGGACTGATCCGCGAACGTGCCGGTCTGCGCGAGGAGGCGCGCCGGCGCATCGGTGAGGCCTGGGGCGGCGACCAGGTGGTCGGCGGTCCGGTGCTCGCGGTGCCGCGCACCCTGCGCGAGCGCCAGCCGGCGAGTTGGGTGGCAGGACCCAACGGCAGCTCGGTGAAGGTCGAGCCCGGCTGGGCCGACGTACAGCGCAGCGAGTTCCGCCTCGCCGATACCCTTGCCGCGCAGGCGCGCCTGCAGGTGGAGCGGCGCCGCTACGGCATCTACGAGTTTCCGGTGTACACCGCGCGCGTGACCCTGCGGGCGCGATTTGCCGCGGCCGACCTCGCCCCGCTGCGCGACGCCGCCGCGGGCTACGATGTGTCGCGCGCGCAGTGGCGCCTGCCCGTGGCGGACCTGCGCGGCCTGCGCGAGGTAGCGGGGGTGCGCGTCAACGGCGAGCTGCGCCGCCTCGAGCCGGCCGATGCCGTGGCAGGTCTCGCGGCCGTGGCCATCCCGCTGCAGGCGCGCGACCTGGACGACGCACTGCTCATCGAGGCGGAATTCGAACTGGCCGGCACCGAGCGCCTGCAGTTCCTGCCGCTGGCGCGCAGCACCACCGTGGACGTGGCCGCGCCCTGGGGCGATCCGAGCTTCATCGGCGCCGGCCTGCCGGTGCAGCGCCGCGTCGCGGCACAGGATTTCGCCGCCCACTGGCAGGCGCTGGATCTCAACCGCGGCTTTCCGCAGACGGTGCTCGACTCCGACCTGGACGCGGGCCGCCTGGGCGCCGCGGCCTTCGGTGTGGCGCTGTACCAGCCAGTGGACGTCTACCGCAGCAACGAGCGCGCCGGCAAGTACGGGCTGCTGTTCATCGCCCTGAGTTTCGTCGCGTTCTTCCTGTTCGAGGTGCTCAAGCGGCTGCGCGTGCATCCGCTGCAATACCTGCTGGTGGGGCTGGCACTGGCCACGTTCTACCTGGTGCTGCTGGCGCTGTCGGAACAGCTGGGCTTTGGCCTCGCCTACGCCCTGGCCGCCGCCGCGGTGGTGCTGATGGTGGGCGGCTATGCCGCCGCGGTCCTCGCCACGCGCCGTGCCGGCGTCCTGCTCGGTGCCACGATGGCGGCCGTCTACGGATTGTTGTACGCGCTGGTGGTGAGCGAGCAGTACTCGCTGCTGGTGGGCGCGCTGGTGCTGCTGGGCGTGGTCGGCCTGCTCATGTACCTCACGCGGCGGGTCGACTGGTACGCCGATTTCGGCAGCGCGGCGCGCCGCCCGGCATCCGCCGGCTGAGGCCCTGGGGCGTGGCGGATGCGGAAACGACGACGGCGCGCCGCAGCGCGCCGTCGTCGTCGGGGCGATCGCCCCTCAGGGCTGCACGAAATTGCAGGGACTGGCGTCGAAGCCGTCGATGAACAGGATGTCCTCCGGCGACATGTTCCAGCCGATGTCCTGGAACAGCGGCAGGGTCAGGTCCACCTTGTTGAAGATGCTGGTGTTGAGCGTCGGCTCCATCAGCAGGTTCGGGAAGGCGTCGGAGTGGAAGTGCGACACGGAGGAACCACTCTGCACCGGATTGGGCGCGAACAGGCGCACGCAGCCGGCATTGGTCCCCGCCAGCGGCGCGGCGTTGTCCTGGCCGAGGGTGGCGTTCACGCCGGGCGGCGTCAGGTTGGCCTTGATCGACGTGCCCAGCGCCTGGGTGACGCCCAGCGAAGGGATGGTGATCGTGGGATCCGTTCCGCCCATGCCGGGCAGGCCGCTGGCCACGTTATTGGCGACGATGACGCCGATGGCATTGGCGAGCTGCGCGTTCTTCACCTTGACCGTGAAGTTGCACGTGCCGCGGTCGACCAGGGCGATCTTGCCGGCGACGGCTGCGCCGTTCACCAGCGGCTCACAGGCGTCGCTGGTGGTGCCCGTGCCGTCGTCGGCCAGCACCACGTCGGCCGTTACCGGCGCGCCGAACACGCTCGGGCCGAAACTGGCCGTCTGCGCCACGTTGGATCCGGCGATGCCGGCCGGGCTGTTGATGATCACGGCCGCGGGCTTGCCCAGGAACTTGGGCGACTGCTTGCTCGTGCGCGGCCCGGTCCACACCAGGTTGGGATCGTTGGTGGTGGACGTCAGGCGCTCGGCGTTGGTCATGTCCTTCCACAGCTTGGCCGCAGCCGTGTCGTACATGTAATAGCCCCAGATCGGCGTGCTGCTCGTGGACGGCGCGCCGGTCGACGTGCTGTACAGCGACACGAAGCCGAGGCCGTGGCCGATCTCGTGGAACACCACCGGCAACAGCGGCGTGCGGTTGGCCGGCACGGGCACCGAGGGATCGGTGTTGTACCACCAGCCCGCGTTGCCGGTGAGGCAGGTGCCGTTGTCGATGTCGACGTTGAACTGGGCGTTGATGTCCGGTTGCGCCGCCGACAGGTCCGAGCCGGCCAGGGAGTTGGCCAGCGCCTGCACATAGGCAGTGTTGCTGCGCGGGGCGTTGGTGAAATTGGCGTGCGCCGTGGTCGGACCGGCGGAGCCGAGCACCGCGGACGTGCCGCTGCAGGTCAGCGGATTCATCGCCGCCTGCACGGTGATGGTGACGCCGGAGTTCAGCAGCTGGCCCCACTGGTTGGCGGCGACGGTGAACACCCGCAGGCGGCACTGGCCGAGGGTCTCGCCGACGTTGCAGCCGGCGCTGGGATCGGGCGTGGCCGGGTCGTTGAAGCCTTCACCGGCGCCGTCGATGTTGGAAATCACCACGTTGGCGGTGGCCTGCGCCGGTGCGGCGTGCAGGCTGCACAGCGCCGCCAGCACCGCGGCGGCGAGCGGAGACACGAGCTTAGCGGTCATCGCGAGCCTCCGTGCTGGCGGCAGCGCCGTCGGCGGCGTGGTCGTGACCGGGCTCGCTGCAGTGCATGCTCACCTTGCCGTCCTTGCCCACCGTGGCAATCAGCGCGTTGTCGACCTGGCCGTTGAAGATCGTTTCGATGGAGCCGTCGGGGTGGCGGATCTCCTGGATCTTGCTGAAGTCGGGCGCAGCGATGTCCTGCGCGGCCGCGCGCTGCTGCTCGGTGGTCACCGGGCGATCCACCAGACGGCCGGTCTCGGGGTCGATGTAGGCGCGCAGGCCGGCGCTGGCCGCCGGCGTTACCGTGCTGGCCGGGGCGGCGTCCGCGACCGGGGCCGGCTTGGTCGGCGGCGCCGCGACGGCGGCGACGCAGGCGCCGGCAAGGGTGAGGGCGCCGCCCCAGGCGGTGCCACGCGACAAGATACTCATTGGGTTCTCCTCCACTGGAAACTGCATAACCCCCGGGCGCCGCCGCGTCGGACTGTGCTGGTCGCGCCAGCAACGTAGAATCGGACACTTGGGCAAGAGCGGCGCGAGGTGCCGTTCGGCACGGGCCGTATAGCACAAATCGGCGCGCGCCGACGCATCCGGCGTGGACGCGGAAAAGCCCGCACTGGCCCCGGAATTGCCTGCGATCGGCCCCGTCGTGGCCGCGCTCGGGCGCTGGACTGAGTCGGGCGCGCACGGCCGTCGGTCGGACGACCGAGCGGCGCGGCCGCCCACCCTTGCGACGCCGCGGAGACACGCATGAACCTGCTCGCCATCGACACCGCCACCGAAGCCTGTTCCGTCGCGCTCAGTTGCGACGGCCGGGTGCTCTCGCGCAGCGAACTGGCGCCGCGCCGTCACGCCGAGTTGGTGCTGCCGATGGCGGAATCGCTGCTGGCCGAGGTCGGCCTGTCGCGGCGCGGACTCGACGGGATCGCGGTCGGTCGCGGCCCCGGCGCCTTCACCGGCGTGCGCCTGGCCATTTCGCTGGCCCAGGGCTTGGCGCTGGGGCTGGGCGTGCCGGTAGTTCCCGTGTCCTCGCTGGCCGCGCTGGCCTTCGATGCGCCGGACGACGGCACCGCAGTGCTGGCCGTGATCGACGCCCGCATGGGCGAGGTCTACGCCGGCACCTTCCGTCGCGCCGGTACCGATGTCCTGGAAGCGCTCGGAGCGGAGAGCGTGGGTCCGGCCGCACGGCTGGACCTGCCAAATGCGGCCGCGTGGAACGTCATCGGCACGGGCTGGGACAGCGACCGCGAGACCCTGCTGGCGCGCCTGCCCGCTCCGCCGCGCTGGGCCGAAGGGCAGCGCTATCCGCAGGCGGCCGCCGTGGTGCGGCTGGCCGCGCGGGAGTTCGCCGCCGGTCGGGCCGTGCCGCCGGAGCAGGCCCTGCCGGTCTACCTGCGTGACAAGGTGGCCCTCACCCTGGCCGAGCAGGCGCGTCGACCTGCCTAGGCTCGGCCGGGAGGAATGCTCTCTACGCGGGGTGACCCTGCGGCGGCAGCTCAGGCCGCTGCGCTGCCCACCAGGGTCAGTTTCGGACGCGCCGGTTGCCCCCGCTCGCCCGCGTGGATCCAGGCCAGCACGTCGGCGAAATCGTCCTCGACCGGGCGCGCCGGCGCCGCCGCGCCCTCGCCGATGCGCTGTTCCGCCACCAGGCGCAGCGCCGCCGGCACGTGCCCGGACGCCAGCAATTGCGCCACGCAGGCGCGCTGTGCCGCGCCGAAGGACCCATCCTGCAGCGCCTCGTCCAGCGCGCACAGCAACAGACCGAGGCGCTCGCTGCCGGCGGAGCGCAAGGCGAACAACAGTTCTTCGTGGGCGGCGGACACGCGGATTCCCCCTGCGGGAATGGTCACTGGCACTCAGTGAAGCAGGAAAAGTGCCAATTCCTGCGGTCGCGGGTTTTCAGTGCAGCAGGAGCAGGGTCGACAGGCCCAGAAAGGAGGCAAAGCCGCAGCAGTCGGTCACCGTCGTGAGGATCACGCCGCCGGCCAGGGCCGGATCGATGCGCATGCGCTGCAGCAACAGCGGCAGGAATACGCCCGAGAGCGCCGCGGCCAGCAGGTTGATGACCATGGCCGCGCCGAACGCGGTGGCCAGCAGCACGTCGCGATACACCACCAGGGCCACGCCACCCACCGCCAGCGCCCACAGCACGCCGTTGGCGAAGGCGACCAGCAGTTCCTTGCGCAGCAGCGGCACGGCGTTGCTCGCGCTCACCTGGCCCAGCGCCAGCGCGCGCACCATCAGGGTCAGCACCTGCGTGCCGGCCACGCCGCCCATGCTGGCCACGATCGGCATCAGCACGGCGCAGGCCACCACCTGCTGCAGCACGTGCTCGAAGTTGCCGATCACCCAGGAGGCAAGGAAGGCGGTGAGCAGATTGATGCCCAGCCACACCGCGCGCCGCCGCGTGGTGCGCGGCACCGGCGCGAACAGGTCCTCGTCCTCGTCCAGGCCGGCCGCGCCCAGGGCCTGGTGCTCCGCCTGGTCTCGGATGATGTCGATCACGTCGTCGACGGTGATGCGCCCCAGCAGCACGTTGTTCTCGTCCACCACCGGTGCCGACACCCAGTCGTGGTCGGCGAACTGGCGCGCCACCTCGGCCACCGGCGTGTGCGCGTCGATGGCCGGCTGCTCGGTGTCCATCAGGCGGTTCACCGGCGCCTCGGGGTCGGCGATGAGCAATTGCGCGAAGGCCATGCGGCCCTGGTACTGGCGGCGCCGGTTCACCACGTACAGATGATGCGAGTTCTCCGGCAGCTCGCCGCGCAGGCGCAGGTAGCGCAGCACCACGTCCACCGAGACGTCGGCGCGCACCGTGACGAGATCGGGATTCATCAGGCGCCCGGCCGAGTCCTCCTCGTAGCTGAGCATGTGCTCGAGGCGCTCGCGGTCCTCGCGCTCCATCGACTTCAGCACCTGGTCGATGACCGTCTGCGGCAGATCCTCCAGCAATTCCGCCAGGTCGTCGATGTCCAGGCTTTCGGCCGCCGCGACGATTTCGTCCGGGTCCATGTCGCGCAGGAGGTTCTCGCGCACCTCCTCGCCCACGTGCACCAGCACCTCGCCGTCGTCCTCGGCGTCCACCAGCCCCCACACGATGCGGCGCCGCGCCGGCGGCAGCGATTCCAGCAGGTTGCCGATCTCCGCCGGCGCCAGCGTGTTCACCAGCCGCTTCACCGGCCCCAGGCGGCCGGACCCCAGCGCCTGGTCGAGCAGCCGCAACTGCTGGGCGGTCTTGTCGTGGCGGGCGGTGTCGGCCATGCGCGGCTCCCGGGAAGGCGCGCGGATTATCCCGGTCGCGCGTGGCGGCCGCCAGCGGCGCGGCGGCGCCGCAGCTTCAGGTTGCCGCGTTCGCGGAAAGGGGCGGCATCGTGGTCGCCGCGTCCGGGCGGCGCGGCCGCTTAAGGCGCAGCAGCGGGTGCTCCAGCAGATGCCAGGAGAGGACGCCAAGTGTCAGG
>DAOOVM010000136.1:0-7902 GCA_035370085.1 Rhodanobacteraceae bacterium
GTGTCGCCCTGGTCGAGGGCGGCGAAGCGCAGGGTCACGCTGTCGCCGGCGACCACGCCGGTAAGCGGCACGCAGGCATGGCGCCAGGCACCGACGCCGAAGCGCAGGGTCGTGTTGCGCACCGACGCGGGCGAGGTCGCGTTGAGGGTCCAGTTGGTCTGGCCCAGCCCGGTGCAGGGCGCGCTGGGGAAATTGGAGTAGTTCGAGCCGTTGTTCTTGCACGAACTGCCCGAGTAGATCTGCGTCAGCGCGCCGCCGTTGCGCGCCATGCGCAGATCGAACAGGTCGTCGTAGGTGTCGCCCTGGTCCTGCTCGCTGGAAGGGAAGTTCCAATCGAAGGCGACCACGGCCGGGGCAAACGGCACCACGACCGTCTGGCTGAGCGAGACGAAGTCGTAGTCATTGGTGGTGTTGCCGTCGTACAGCTGGGCCGCCCCACCGCGGTTGTCGGGGCCGGTGGAGAGCAGGCCGAACCAGGTGCCGTCGGGTACCGCCGGCGTGCCGCCGGTGAAGTGGCTGGCGCGCACAGCCGCGGCGGCGCCGGTGCCGCCCACCGTCCAGCCGGCGAGGCTGCCGGATTCGAAGTCGCCATTGATCAGCACCTGTGCCCGCGCCGTGAGCGGCAGCCAGGCCAGGGCGACGAGGGCAGCGGAAAGGCGCATCAGGCGCGGGCTCATGGGGCGGACCTCACGGACAGATTCACGTCAAACACGAAGCTGCGCTCCAGCACCACCTCGCGCTGCACGGCGCCGTCGGCGCTCTGCACGCGGTAGCGCCCCGGCGGCAGTCCGTCGAAGCGGTAGTAGCCCCAGGCATCGCTGCGCCCCTGGGCCACGCGCTTGCCCTCGGCATCATGCACTTCCAGGGCCAGCTCGGCGCGGCCGGCGCCGTCGGATCCGCTCACCCGCCCGGCGAAGCCCAGGCGCAGGGCGATGGCGAAGTCCAGGCGCGTGACCGCGCCGGCGCGCACCTGCACGCGCCGCACGGGGTCGCTGGGCTGGTACTCCAGCGGCAGTTTCTCGCTGTCCAGGGCCAGGGCGTAGACGCCGCTGGGCACGTCGTCGAGCAGGAAACGGCCGCGCGCGTCCACGCTGCCGCGCAGTTGGCCGTCGAGCAGCACCCCCGCCCCCGCCAGGCGCGCCGCGTCCAGGCCCTCGCCAACGACGATGCGCCCGGAGATGCCGCCGCGGTCCTGGCGATCGCTGCGGAAGCCGCCGCGCGCCAGGCCCGACGGCGTCACCGCGAAGTCCGCCACGACCGCCAGCAGGAACTGCCGCCCCGGATCGGCGGGCTGGCCGCGCAGCAGGGGATCGCTCAGCATCTGCGCGCGCAGGGTCAGGCCGGGACGCAACTCGCCGCTGGCCTCGACCAGGTAGCCGGAGTGCGATCCCGAGCGCAGCGCGCCGACGGTCCAGCCCACCGGCAGGCGGCCCAGGCGCTGGGCGTCGAGGTAGACCGCGCCGCGACGGCCGAGCTGGCTGTCGTCGGCGAGCTGGCCGCGCAAGGCATAGTCGCCCGGGAGGCGCTCGGTCGCCTCAAGCTGGGTGCGGTCGCGGTAGCGCGACAGGTTGAGGCGCAGGTCCGGGCGCGGGCCCCAGGCTGCGGCATAGATGTAGCGGCCGTCGCTGTCCGGGCGCGCGTTCAGGGCGAGATTGCTGCGCGGCTGCCAGGTGAGCGCCGGCTTGACGAAGCTCACGTCGCCGTCCTGGCCGCCGCGCTGGCGCCGCCCCACCAGGGACAGACTGAGGTTCTGCGCCCAGTCGCGGCCGAGCTCGGCGTAGGCGTCCTCGCGCCGCGGCGAGCCGGCGTCGGTGTAGCCGGCATCCTCGTGGCGCAGGGCGGCACGCCAGAACAGCGGGCCGCGCCCGCCGTCACCCAGCACCTGCACGGCCTGGCCGTGCTCGCCCTCGGCCAGGGTGCCTGCCCACACGCCCAGCCCGTCCAGGTTCACCACCGCACCGGCCGCCGCCTGGCGGCGATCACCCACGGCCTGCACGGCGGCATTCACCGTCAGGCCCTCGCTCAGGCCCTGCCGCCACTGGTAGAAGCCGGCGCGCTCGCCGCCGGGGTGCTGCGGGTCGAGCGGGTTGTCGGTGGTGCCGATGCCGGCGTAGTGCAGCACGGCGCCCTTGGCCAGCAACTGGTCGCTGGCCTGCACGCGGATCTCGTCGACCCGCACCGGCACGTCGGGCTGGCCGCGCTCGTACACCGCCACTTCCAGGCGTCCGCCGTTCAGGGCGAGATCGCGGAATTCGTAGCTGCCGTCCAGCGCGATGGGCAGGCGCGCCAGCACCTGGCCGTCGCGGCGCAGCTCGGCGATGCCGCCGGGCGGGCCCTTGCCGCGCACACTGCGCGGTGTATCCAGGCGGCTGGCCACCAGGGTGTCGCCGTAGCCGGCGTCGAACAGCGCGCGGGGCCGGTTGCTCCAGGCCGCCTGCGCGCCGGTGAGGTAGAAGCCCGACAGCACGCCGTTGAGGTTGACCAGCTCGCGCCCCAGCAGCAGGCGGGTGTTGCCGCGCCCGGCGGTCCAAGACCAGGTGTCCAGGCGCCGGCTGCCGGCGAAGTCGTCGAGGTAGCGCAGGCGCCAGGCGCCCGGCCCCAGCGCGCCGCCGAGGTCGGTCAGACTCTGCCAGCCGTCGCCGCCATCGTCGCGGCGATAGGCCAGTTCGCTGCGCCAGCGCGACAGGCTGGCGCGCGGCGCGGCCACGTCGGGTGGCGTCTGGGTCTGGGCCGCCGTGCCCGCTTGGCTCGTCGCGGCATAGGGATCCCAGCCGAGATTCACGCGCAGGGCGTACTCGCCCGGGTCGAAGTGCAGCTCGGCACCGAGGCTGCGCGCCAGTGTCGGCAGATCGATGAAGCTGTAGCCCTGCACTTCGCGCAGCGCGTCGGTGGGGATGCGCGCCTCGCCCAGCGGCGTGGCAATGCGGTAGGCATCCGCCTCGGCCTGCACGGCGAGGTGCAGGGCCGCCACGACATAGTCCAGCGCCACCAGGGTGCCTTCCGGCGAGGTGATCACCGCCAGCGGGTCGGGCCGCTCCACGCCATTGACCACGATCGCCGCCAGCTGCACCTGCGGCGCATTGCGCGCGCCGCCCGCGGCGATGCCGGCGTAGCGGTCCATGGGCCCCGCGGCGTCCAGGCCCGGGCTGGCTGGCTGAGCCGCCGACAGCGCCCAGGGCGTCACGAGCAGGGCCAGGGCCAGGGCGCGGCGGCACCGGCGGCTCGGGGCGGCGGCAGCGGCGGTCACGCGCGCCTCGGCCTACTTGCCCGCCGCGGGCACAACCAGGTCCACGGCCTGGGTGATGTCGGTGTCGCCGAAGCGGCCGGTGAGGGCGAGGGTGTAGCGCCCGGGCGCCAGGTGCTGGCCGGCGTAGTCCTGGTGCAGGCTGCGGCGATTCTGCGGCAGCACCGAAGCGTTGCTGATCAGCCCGGCCGCCGCCGCGCCCGGCGGCAGCACCATGTCCGGCTGGCCGGCGCGTTCCACCCGCGGCACTTTGCCGCTGCCGGGAAAGCGTCCGGCCGGATAGATCACGTACTGGCCGTCGAAGCGCGACGTCGCGTTGCCGGTGTTGGTGACGTCCAGTGTCATTCCCTGCCCATCGGCCTTGACCGAATGCAGCTCGCCGCGCCGCTCGACCGCACCCACGTGCACGTACACGGCGGCACCGAGGCGAAAGCGCACGTTGAGGGTGGCGCCCTGGGTGGTGGCCGGCTTGGGCGGAGTCTCCTCGTTGAAGTAGATCATCAGCCGGTGTTCGCCGGGCGGCAGCGCCACGGCGGGACGGATGGCCACACGCACCGCCTGCGACTTGCCGGCGGGCAGGTCGAACTGCAGCGGGCTGACGATGGCCCAGCGGTCGAGCGTGGTCTCGCCCGAGGGCAGGTCGCGCACCTCGTTGGCGGCGTCCTTGTCCCAGGGCACCAGCGAGACGCGCACGCGCTTGTCTTCGCTGGTGTAGTTGTACAGGCGGAAGGCGTTGGTGGTGGCCGCCTGGTCGAGCGTGAGGTCGAGCAGTTGCGGCGAAATGGCGATCTGGGCCTGCGCGCCCAGGGCGACGCCGAGCCACAGCAGCAAGCCCAGCAGCAGGCGGATTGGCGGCAACGGCATGGTCAGGGCTCCTCGAAGTCCAGGTGCAGGTCGCCACTGTAGTGGCCACCGGCCTTGACCGTGGCCAGGTCGAACTCCAGCACGACGCCACCCTCGACGGTCTCGCCGCGCTCGTCGCGGGCGATCACGCGCAGCGGGGCGGGCCGCACGCGCACCGGCAGGCGCGCGGCGGGATCCTCGTTGTTCTGCAGGGCATCGAAGCCCGCGGCCGAACTCAGTTGCAGACGCAGCGGGCCATCGGGGGCCACGCGCGCCGGGTCGCGCCGCTGGCGCCACAGCGCCGGCACTTCCCGCGTCACCGTCAGACGCACCGGCGGTGTGGCCAGCGCGCCGTCGGCCACCAGGTAGGCGCCGACGCGCCGGGCCGTGCGCTCGCTGTGGCCCAGGGCCTCCACCGGACGCGCCGCCACGTCGTCGAGGCGCAGCGGCGCCAGGCTGACCTGGCGCTGCAGCAGCTCGGTGCGCGGCGACTCGGACGCTGCGGCCGGCCGGAGCGATGCTCCGGCCAGCAGCAGGGCAAGTCCGCCGAGGCCCAGGGTGAGCGACGACCTGCGCATGGCGCGATCAGGTCCCCGTGACCGTGATCGTGTACTGCGGGTTGGCGTTGCTGTACGTGCCCAGCGCCAGCGCATTGCTCAGGTTGAGCTGCAGCGCGACGAAGCCGTTGAGCGGCGTGCCCAGACCCGGATCGGCGACGATCGCGGAGCGGTTGGCGGCGAAGGTCAGCGTGCCAACCGTGGTGCCGATGTCCACGCCGGTGATGGCGATGGAACTGCTGCCGTTGTTGAGCGTCGCGCCGGTGCCGACGTCCACGCGCACCGTGGTCTGGCTGGAGCTGCCGCCGAGCGCGCGCAGCGCCCAGACGTTCTGCAGCACCAGCGGCACCGCCGCCGGATTGATGCTGCCGTTGGTCGGCGTGGCCGGAGCAGCATAGGTCGCCACGACGTTGGCGCCGTAGTTGGTGCTGTTCGGAGCGGCGGACGGCGTGTCGGCGCACTCATAGGGGTTGGAGCCGGTGCAGCCCGTGGTCGGGGCGATCAGGCTGGCCGCATTGAGCGACACCGTGAGGGTCGAGTGGTAATAGAGAATGGTGACGCCGTTGGTCAGGTCGATGTCGACCTTGACGTCGCCCGCGCTGGCGGGGGTGGAAACCGTCAGACCGGCGACGGTGGCGGCCAGGGCCAGGCCGCAGGCGCGCGACAGCGCTCGCATGGACATGCGCATGGTGCATACCTCTGTTGTGGATGAGTCGATGGATGCGATCCCGGCGGGCATCCTGCGAACCCGGGGTCGGAAAGTGTGATGCAGTTCACATGCCAAGCGCGGCGAGAGCTTGTACCAAACTGTGGCGAGAGGGTTTTCGTGGCGACCAGGCGAGGACGTCGGAGCGGGCCCAGGGCCGCGGCTCGGCCGCCGCCGGCGCACTGGCGCGGCCCGGCGCCGGCGCTTTCAAGCCAGGACCGTGCCAGGCCTTGCCCACCGCGCGCGCCCGCGTGCCGACCAGGCGCGGCGAGACCGGTCTCAGGCGGGCGCGGCGAATTCCCCGTCCAGGTAGTACCAGCGCTCCGCTTCGCGGCGGAATCGGCTGGTCTCGTGCAGGCGCTGCGCGCGCCCGCCGCCGATGCGGTATCGGGCGACGAACTCGACCAGGGCGCTGTCCGGCCCGGTCGGCGCGTGGCGGCGCACCTCCAGGCCGAGCCAGCGCGGCGCCGGCTGCTGCGCGGCCAGACCCAGGGCGGCCGGGCGCGTGGACGCATGCCAGGTGACGAGCAGGTAGTCCTCCAGCTTCAGCACATAGGCGCTGTAGCGCGAGCGCATCAGCGCCTCGGCGCTGGACGCTGCCGCCGCGCCGCGGTGCAGCGGTTCGCAGCAGGCGGCGTACAACGCGCCGGAGCCGCAGGGACAGGACACGGGCACGGGCTTCATGCCGCGCCAGTGTGGCACAGGCGCGGCGGCGCGCCCGGCTTCAGCCCACCGGCTTGCCGCGCAGCACGCGCGCGGGCAGCAGCACCAGCGCGCGCAGGAACTCGAACACTCCGTTCACGGCGATGCCGACCAGACGGAAGGGCAACAGCAGCAGCCACACGATCGGATACAGCAGCAGCGCCAGCAGGGCGATCGGCCAGCACACGATCAGGAGCAGCAGCCACAGCAGGAAGGTGAACATCGCGGCCCTCGCAGCGACGGCGGGAAGCGCCGTGCGGACCCAGCATGGGGGCGGGGACGCGCGGTCTCCAGTGCCGGAAGCTCACCCGCGCGACGGTTATGCTGCGGTTTCCCCCGGCGGAGGGCGCATGAGCCACGAGCACAACCCCCAGGCAGCTCAGATGGGCGACGCGTCCATGCTGCGCACGCTCGACTTCCAGGCCCAGGCGATCTGGCCGCAGGAATCCGCGCTCTTCGCTCGCTACGGTCTGACCGGCGCGCTGCGCATCCTCGACCTCGGCTGCGGCAGCGGCGAGATCACCCGGCGCCTGGCCGCGCTGTATCCGCAGGCCAGACTCACCGGCGTGGACATCCTGCCGGAAAATCTCGCCGTGGCGCGCGCACGCGACGCCGCCCTGGCGCCGCGCGTTCGCTACGTCGAAGGCGATGCGTTCGCCCTGGATTTTCCGGAGGCGCACTTCGACCTCGTCGTGTGTCGCCACCTGTCGCAGTGCGTGCCGCAGTTTGGCCGCGTGCTGGCCGAGATCAGCCGCGTGCTGGCGCCGGGCGGCTGGCTGCACCTGCTCAGCGAGGACTACGCCATGCTGCACATGCCGCGCGGCGGGCACGTGCCGGAGCGCCTGTGGATCGACGGGGCCCTGCGCTACCTGGAGAGCATTGGTTGCGATGGGGCGATCGGCCGCCACTCGCCGGCCCTGCTGCAGCAGGCCGGTTACGGGGAATTGCGCGTGGATTACGTGGTGGTGGACACGCTGCGCGTGTCGCGCGCGGTGTTCGCCGGCATCCTCGCCGCCTGGCGCGACGGCTACGTCGCCCCGCTGGCGGCGGCCAGCGGGCGTCCTCCCGCGGAGGTCCGCGCCGATTTCGACGCCATCATCCACGCCATCGAGACGCCGCCGAACTATGCCGTGTGGCAGGTGCCGATCGTGTCGGCGCGGCGGCCCGCCTGAGGAGCGGCCGCGCCGACGGCGGGCCCCGCGAAGACGCGAGACCCGCACGCGCCGCGGCGCGCCCCCTGGTCCATGCCGGTGGCGAGGATCCCCTCGCCGCCCTCCACGTGCAGGGTCCTGCCCGACCTGCGACGACGTGGTGATCGATCTCGCCGGCCGGCGCCTCTGGCGCGGCGGCGGCGAGCGGCCGCTCGAACCCAAGGCATTCGCGATGCTGGCGCTGGCGGTCGCCGCGCCCGCCCGGGCGTTCGCCCGCGACGACATCCTCGCTGGCGACTGGGGCCACGTCACACCGGGTGTACGGAATCGCGTCGTGGCCCGGCTGCGCCAGCCTCCGGGCGCGGACCTGCAGGCGCCGCGCGGGCTGCATACCGTGCACGGCGTCGGCGAGTGAAGCGCCGGGCCTCAAGCGAACTGGTGGCGGCGGTACAGCCCACGGCCGCCCGGCTGCAGCCCGGGCCGGACCGGCACAGGCGTCAGCGATGCGGTGGCGGACAGCGCCGGGGCCCTGGCTGCCGGGCGCGGGCGCGAACCATGCGACCGGACGGCATGCATCCGCGCATCCGCCCCGGTGGGTACATGGAAGGGGCGCAGTTCCCCCATTGCGGCAACTAGGAAACCCGGGGCGCTCCACTTCCGGCACGGGCGAGCAGCACCTTCTCGCTTTCCTCCGCCCAC
>DAOOVM010000137.1:0-7074 GCA_035370085.1 Rhodanobacteraceae bacterium
GGCGGCGTGGATGCGCCCAAGAAAAAGATGTGAACCAGATGTGCTGCATGAATTGACTTGGCGGAGCGAGAGGGATTCGAACCCTCGATAGAGCTTTTGACCCTATACTCCCTTAGCAGGGGAGCCCCTTCGGCCTCTCGGGCATCTCTCCGGATTCATTCGTCATCGCGCTGCGCGCGATGGCCGTTCGTCCTGTCGCACCGCGCAAGCACATCGAACGGGCCGCGAAGGATACTGGCTCGCCGTGCGACGGTAAAGCCTGCGCTCAGGCGCCTTCCCCGCCCTCGCCCCCGCTGTCCGGACCGGTCTGCTCGCGCTTGATGCGCTGATAGATTTCCTCGCGGTGCACGGCTACGTCCTTGGGAGCATTGATGCCGATGCGCACCTGGTTGCCCTTGACACCCAGCACGGTCACCGTCACCTCGTCCCCGATCATCAGGGTTTCCCCCACGCGGCGAGTCAGAATCAGCATGTAGTTATCTCCTTTCGCCTCGATCCTCGGTCCACTGTCTTCGTGCCGCCCCTGCCTGCAGCCCGGCCACGAAACATTTCGACCCTTGAGCTGCCTCCTGCGCGCTCACGGATTCCCCCCTGAGGCCACCCCGCGGACAAGGCCCGCGGCGCGAATCTCGAGCGCGCAATTCTCGGCATCCCGGCCCGCGCGCATCTGCGCCGGATACTAGCCGAGCCCCCTGCCCCACGCAATGCAAGCGGCATTCCACTTTCGGCCTCAGCCAAGCCGCTGCGCCACCCAGGTGGGAACCGCAGCCAAGGCTGCGGCGAGTGCCGGCGTGTCCTCGCCACCACCTTGTGCCATGTCGGGCCGCCCGCCGCCCTTGCCACCGATCTGCTGCGCAACGTGGGCGACCAGGTCCCCCGCCTTGACCTTGCCGAGGGGCGCACCGTGCACGCCGCCGATGAGGCTGACCTTGCCGCTGCTGCTCGCCGCCAGCAACACCACGCAGTCGGCGAGCCTCTGCTTGATCTGATCGACCGCCTCGCGCAAGGCCTTGGCGTCGAGCCCATCGAGGCGTGCCGCCACCACCTTCACGCCATGCACATCCTGCGCCGCGCCGGCGAGGTCCTGCGTGGCCGCGCTTGCCGCCTTCGCCTTGAGGGATTCCAGTTCGCGCTCGAGCTTCTTCTGCCGATCGAACAGCTGGCGCAGCTTGTCCACGACCTCCGCCCCGTGCGCCGACAGCAGTTGCGCGACCTCGCCCAGACGCTGCTCCTCCTCGCCCACGAAGGCGAGCGCTGCGGCGCCGGTCAAGGCTTCGATGCGGCGCACGCCGGCGGCCACGCCGCCCTCGCTGACGATCTTGAACAGACCGATGTCGCCCGTGCGGCGGACGTGCGTGCCGCCGCACAGCTCGGTGGAGAAATCGCCGAACTTCAGCACGCGCACCTGTTCACCGTACTTCTCACCGAACAGGGCCATGGCACCGAAATCCAGCGCCTCCTTGTACGCCATCTGACGCACGTCGGCGACTTCGTTGCGCCGCACCTCGGCGTTGACCAAGTCCTCGATGCGGCGCAACTCCGCGGCCGTCACCGGCTGAAAGTGCGAAAAGTCGAAGCGCAGGCGATCGGGCGCGACCAGCGAGCCCTTCTGCTGCACGTGGTCGCCGAGAACGCTGCGCAGTGCGGCGTGCAGCAGATGCGTGGCGGAGTGGTTGAGCACGGTGGCACTGCGACGGCCCGCATCGACCTCGGCGTGCAGGACGGCGCCGCGGCGCAGGGTCTTGCCCTGCCAACGGCCGACGTGGCCGTGGAATACACCCGCGAGCTTGACCGTGTCGCCGACGGCGAATTTCCCAAACGTCGTGGACAGCACACCACGGTCTCCCACCTGGCCACCCGACTCGGCGTAGAAGGGCGTGCGATCGAGGATCAGCGTGGCCTCCTCGCCGTCGGCGAGTTCCTCCAGCAGGCGGCCATCGCGCACGATGCCAACCAGGGTCGCAGACTCGACACCCAGATCGTCGTAGCCGGCAAACTGTGTCGGCGGCAACTGCTGGATCGCCTCGGCCGACAGCGTGCCCTTGGCTTCGAACTGGCTCGCCGCGCGGGCGCGCTCGCGCTGCTGCTCCATCGCCGCTTCGAAGCCGGCCATGTCGACAGCCAGGCCGCGTTCGCGCGCGATGTCGGCGGTGAGGTCCACCGGGAATCCGTAGGTGTCGTAGAGGCGGAAGGCGTCCACGCCGGGAATCATCGCTCCGCTGCGCGCAGCGACGTCCTCGAACACCTTCATGCCCTGCTCCAGGGTCTCGCCGAAGCGTTCTTCCTCGCCCCTGAGCGCCCGCTCGACGGTATCGCGCTTTGCCACTAGTTCGGGATAGGCCTGGCCCATCACATCGATCAGCGGCCCGAGCATGCGGTAGAAGAACGGCTGCTTCTGTCCCAGCATGTAGCCGTGGCGCAGCGCGCGGCGGATGATGCGGCGCAGGACGTAGCCGCGCCCCTCATTCGAGGGCAGCACGCCGTCGACGATGAGGAAGGCGCAGGCGCGGATGTGGTCGGCGATGACACGCAGCGACTTGTTCTCAAGATCGGCAGTGGCGGTCAGGGCGGCCGCTGCCTTGATCAGGTGCTGGAACAGATCGATCTCGTAGTTGGAGTGCACGTGCTGCAGCACGGCCGAGATGCGCTCCAGCCCCATGCCGGTATCGACGCAAGGCGCGGGCAACGGCGTGAGCGTGCCGTCGGCGCTGCGGTCGAACTGCATGAACACGTTGTTCCAGATCTCGATGAAGCGGTCGCCGTCTTCGTCGGGCGAACCCGGCGGGCCGCCGGGGATGTGCGCGCCGTGGTCGTAGAAGATCTCGCTGCAGGGTCCGCAGGGCCCGGTGTCGGCCATCTGCCAGAAGTTGTCCGAGGCATAGGGCGCGCCCTTGTTGTCGCCGATGCGGATGATCTTCTCCGCCGGCAGGCCGACCTCGCGGTGCCAGATGTCGTAGGCCTCGTCGTCCGTGTGGTACACGGTCACGAGCAGGCGCTCGGCGGGAATCTTCCACACGCCGGTGAGCAGCTCCCAAGCGTACGTGATGGCGTCGCGCTTGAAGTAGTCGCCGAAGCTGAAGTTGCCCAGCATTTCGAAGAATGTGTGGTGGCGCGCGGTGTAGCCCACGGAATCCAGGTCATTGTGCTTGCCGCCGGCACGCACGCAGCGCTGCGAGGAGACGGCGCGGGTGTAGCTGCGCTTCTCCGCCCCGAGGAAGACGTCCTTGAACTGCACCATGCCGGCATTGGTGAACAGCAGGGTGGGGTCATTGCCCGGCACAAGCGGGCTGGAGGGCACGACGGTGTGACCCTTGGAACGGAAAAAGTCCAGGAAGCTCTGGCGGATTTCGGCGCTGGTTCTCATGGCGGCTCGGAGGGCAGCGGCAGCTGCCGGGGGAGGAAACACGCCCCGCCGAGCCTGAGACGTTCCGCCCCGAGCGCTCAATCGAAATCGTCGGAAGAATCGTCCACGTCGTCGGCGTGGGTAAGACCCCGTACTGTGGCGGCATCGAAGCCGCGGCGCAAGAGGAAAGCCGCGCGGCGCGAGCGCTCGGCGGTGTCGGCGGCCGGCCGCGCGCCGAAGCGGCGGCGATACAGGCTACGTGCCAGGGCTTCCCAATCGGGGCTTTCCGCGTCGATCGCGGCAATGGCTGCCGCGTCGTCGAGGCCGTGCCCGCGCAACTCGGCGCGGA
The DNA here is from genome assembly GCA_035370085.1 of Rhodanobacteraceae bacterium. Lineage (GTDB taxonomy): Bacteria > Pseudomonadota > Gammaproteobacteria > Xanthomonadales > Rhodanobacteraceae > Tahibacter. The sequence continues at coordinate 3,693 of DAOOVM010000137.1, forward strand.
TGCGCCGCGGCCCATGCCCCTGGGCGATGCGCGTGCGCACCAGTACCCCGGCGAAACGACCGTCGTTCTGGAAATTGAGCTCCTGCAGACGCCCGATCGCCAGTTCCGTCTCGTCGCGCGCGTAGCCGCCCTGGCGCAGGCGGCGCGCAAGGTCGCGCGCGGAACGTTCGCGCCGCGCCGCCAGGCCCAGCGCCTTGCTGAAGGCGCTGGGGCGGTCCCTGTCGTCTGGCCCGCGTTCCACGCTGACTGCGCCGTGCGGGGGCAGGCCGGACGCCAAGCGCCGCGGCCGCCGCAGGCTCAGGCTTCGTCTTCCACTTCAACCGCGGCCGTGGTGGCGGCGGCCGCGAGCTTGCTGGCCATGAGCTTGGCGCGCAGCGCCTCCTCGATGGCCTTGGCGACGGCCGGGTTCTCCTTGAGGAAGTTGCGCGTATTTTCCTTGCCCTGGCCGATGCGCTCGCCGTTGTAGCTGTACCAGGCGCCGGACTTGTCGACCAGCTTGTGGTCCACGCCAAGTTCGATCAGCTCGCCCTCACGGGAGATGCCTTCGCCGTAGAGGATCTCGGTCACCACCTGCTTGAACGGCGGCGCGAGCTTGTTCTTCACCACCTTGATGCGCGTCTCGTTACCGATGATCTCGTCGCCCTTCTTCACGCTGCCGATGCGACGGATGTCCAGGCGTACCGAGGCGTAAAACTTGAGCGCGTTGCCGCCGGTGGTGGTTTCCGGACTCTGCCCAGGCATCATGACGCCGATCTTCATGCGCAGCTGGTTGATGAAGATCACCAGGCAGTTGCTGCGCTTGATGTTGCCGGTGAGCTTGCGCAGGGCCTGGCTCATCAGCCGCGCCTGCAGGCCGGGCAGCTGGTCGCCCATCTCGCCCTCGATTTCCGCCTTGGGCGTCAGCGCCGCCACCGAATCGACCACCACCATGTCGACGGCGTTGGAACGCACCAGCATGTCGGCGATTTCCAGCGCCTGCTCGCCAGTATCCGGCTGGGAGACCAGCAGGTCGTCGACGTTCACGCCGAGCTTCTCCGCGTACAGGGGGTCGAGGGCATGCTCGGCGTCGACGAAGGCGGCAGTGCCGCCGGCGCGCTGGCATTGGGCGATGGCCTGCAGGGTCAGCGTGGTCTTGCCGGAGGACTCCGGACCGTAGATCTCCACCACGCGGCCGCGCGGCAGGCCGCCGATGCCAAGGGCAAGGTCGAGCATGAGGGAGCCGGTGGGCACCACTTCGGCAGCCTCGGCGCTGCGGTCGCCCATGCGCATGACCGCGCCCTTGCCGAACTGCTTTTCGATCTGCGAGAGGGCGGAAGCCAGGGCGCGGCGCTTGTTGTCGTCCATCGTGATGTCCTCAAGGCGTGGAAACGGAGTGGCGGCACGGTGCAGCCACGATGTCGCAGGAAGCGAGACGCGGCGCCGGGAAATCAGCATACGGGCGGCAGCGGCCCGGCGACATCGGCGGCAGGCTCGCCCGCACGTAGGAAAATTCCTGCTGCGGCTTGTTGCGCAGCGGGGCACTCATCGGTTCGGCCTCACGAGGCCGCAGTACAGCCCCTCGATGGCGAACTCCTGCTCGGGCCGCACCTCAATGGGGCTGTGCTCGGCATTGCAGGGCAACAGGCGGACACGGTCGCCGCCGAGCTGCAGGCGCTTGACGGTGATCTCCTCGTCCACCCGCGCCACCACGATCGCGCCGCTGCGCGCGCTGGCGGTGCGATGCACGCCGATGAGGTCGCCGTCGAGGATGCCTGCCTCGCGCATCGAGTCGCCGCGCACCTGCAGCAGGTAGTCAGGCAGGGGCGAGAACAGCGCGCGATCCAGCACGACTTCGGCATGCACCGCGGCATCGGCACCGATCGGTCCGCCCGCCGCCACCCGCCCGAGCACCGGCAGGCGCAAGGTCTGGTCCTCGCCATCTGCACGCCCGCGCAAGGCCAGTTCGCCCTGCGATGACGGCGGCGCCTGCAGCACGCGAATGCCGCGCGCTCGCCCCGGTACGCGCTCGATGGCACCGGCAGCCTCGAGGGCATCGAGGTGGTATTGCGCCGCACGCACGCCCTTGAAGCCGAGAGCGCGCGCAATCTCCGTCTGCGATGGCGGCATGCCCTCGACCTCGATGCGCTCGGCAATGAGGGCGAGGATGGCCTGTTGGGTGGCGGTCAGCGACATGGTTAGTAGCAATACTACTAACACTCGCCCTACGGCGCCAGCCCCCGCAGCCGCGGCCTATTGCAGGCGGTCCAGCCCCCGCAGCGCTGCCGCCACGGTCTGGCGGCGCACCGCCTCGCGGTCGCCAGCGAAATGGAACAGCTGCGACTGCGCGTAGCCGCCGCGGCGCTTCCAGCCGATCCACACCGTGCCGACCGGCTTGCCTGGCAAGCCACCGCTGGGTCCGGCGATGCCGGTCACGGCGACCGCAACCGTGGCGCCGTAGCGCGCCAGCGCGCCGGACACCATTTCAACGACGGTTTCCTGACTCACCGCCCCAGTGCGCTCCAGGGTATGGGGATTGACGCCCAGCAGGGCTTCCTTGGCCTCGTAGCTGTAGGCCACCACCCCGCCTTCGAACCAGGCCGAGCTGCCGGCGATGTCGGTGAGCGTCTTGGCGATCCAGCCGCCGGTGCAGGATTCAGCGGTGATCAGCATCTGGCCACGCTGCTGCAGCGATTGCGCCACGCGTTCGGCCAGGGCCTGGAGTTCGGTGTCGGTGGGAATGGCGTCGGTCATGGCGCGCCACTATAGGTGGGTGCCAGCAGCGAGACCATCCTCGGCGCGGGGCGGCACGTTGGCCTGCCCCTTCGCTACACTTCGCCGTTCGCCTCTGCCCCCTCGTCCGCAGCGATCCATGCCCGCCGACCTCGCCCAGCACACGCCGCTCATGCGCCAATACTTCGCGGCCAAGGCGGCGCACCCGGACGTGCTGCTGTTCTTCCGCATGGGCGATTTCTACGAGCTGTTCTACGACGATGCGCGCAAGGCCGCGCGCCTGCTCGACATCACCCTCACCCAGCGCGGGCAGTCGGCGGGGGCGCCCATTCCGATGGCCGGCGTGCCCTACCACGCGGTGGAGAACTACCTTGCGCGGCTAGTGAAACTGGGTGAGTCGGTGGCCATCTGCGAGCAGATCGGCGATCCGGCCCTGGCCAAGGGCATCGTCGAGCGCAAGGTCGTGCGCATCGTCACGCCCGGCACGGTGACCGACGAGGCGCTGCTTGAGGATCGGCGCGACACGCTGCTGCTGGCCATCGCCGCAGGCAAGACGGGCTACGGACTGGCGTGGGTCGATCTGGGCAGCGGGCGTTTCCTCGTCAACGAGGTGGCCGCGCCGGAAGGGCTGGCGGCGGAACTCGCGCGCCTGACCCCGGCGGAGACCCTGATC
>DAOOVM010000137.1:7084-7901 GCA_035370085.1 Rhodanobacteraceae bacterium
GTCGGGCAAGGAGGAGCTCATCGCCGCGGCGATGGAGACCCTGATCGCCGAGGACGGCGCCTGGCCGCGCTGCGTCACCGAACTGCCCGGCCTGCGCCGCCGCGCGCCCTGGCACTTCGACCCCGAGACGGCCCTGCGCCAGCTCACGCGCTTCTTCGGCACACGGGATCTGTCGGGCTTCGGTTGCGAGGACCTGACGCTGGCGATAGCCGCCGCGGGCGCCTTGCTCGGCTACGTGGAAGAGACGCAGAAGAGCGCCCTGCCCCACCTGACCGGCATGGCGGTCGAGAGTCTGGCCGACACCATCGCCCTGGACGCCGCCACGCGCCGCAACCTTGAGCTCGACTCCCACCCCAGCGGCCGCACCGAACACACCCTGCTGGGCGTGCTCGACCGCAGCACCACGCCCATGGGCGCACGCGCGCTGCGCCGCTGGCTGCACCGTCCGCTGCGCGAGCGCACCGTCCTGCGCCGCCGCCATCAGGCGCTGGCGACCCTGGTCGACCAGCGCCGCTATGGCGCCCTGCGCGAGGCCCTGCGAGGCGTGGGCGATCTCGAGCGCATCCTGGCGCGCGTGGCGCTGCGCTCGGCGCGTCCGCGCGACCTGTCCACCCTGCGCGACGGCCTGGCCCTCACCCCGACCCTGCGCAGCGCGCTGGCCGGGTGCGACAGTCCCCTGCTGGCCGAACTGCTCGATCGCCTCGGCGACCACGCCGACACCGCGGCGCACCTCGCCCGCGCCGTGGTGGAGCAGCCGCCGGCGCTGCTGCGCGACGGCGGCGTGGTCAAGCCCGGCTTCGACGCCGAACTGGACGAG
>DAOOVM010000138.1:0-7900 GCA_035370085.1 Rhodanobacteraceae bacterium
GCCTACGGGCCGCACTTCGCGCCGGAAACCCAGCTCTACGCGGCCGCCGGCTACGTCGTGCTCTACATGAATCCGCGCGGCAGCACGGGGTACGGACAGGCCTTCCAGGATCTCATCCAGGACGCCTACCCAGGACAGGACTACGACGACCTGATGAGCGGCGTCGATGCGGTCCTCGCCCGCGGATTCGTCGATCCCAAGCGCCTGTACGTCACCGGCGGCAGCGGCGGCGGCGCACTCACCGCCTGGATCGTCGGCCACACCGACCGCTTCCGCGCCGCAGTGTCGGCCAAGCCGGTGATCAACTGGGCGAGCTTCGTGCTGACCTCGGACTTCTACCCCTTCTTCGCCAAGTACTGGTTCGCCAACCCGCCCTGGGAAAAGCTCGACAACTACCTGGCGCGCTCCCCCATCACCTACGTCGGCAAGGTCAGTACACCGACGCTGCTGATGGTGGGCGAGTCCGACCACCGCACGCCGATCACCGAGGCCGAGCAGTTCTACCAGGCGCTGAAACTGCGCCACGTGGACACGGCCCTGGTGCGCATCCCCGAGGCCTCGCACGAGATCAACCGCCGCCCCAGCAACATGCTGGCGCAGGTGCTCTACACCCTGGGCTGGTTCGAGCGCCACGGCGGCAAGGCCGACCGCGGCGCCCCCTGAACCGGTCGCCAGTCCACGGTCGATGCCGACCGCCGCAGCGGCCGACGCCCCGGACGATCAGCGTCGGGGCGTGGCGCGCACCGGATGCACCGGGCGACTGCGGCTGCGCTCGAACACGTACACCGAGGCAGGCGGCATGTTCCACCAGGCAAAGCCGCCTCGACGCACGCCGAGGCCGAGTTCGTCGAGCAGCTCGCGCGCGACGGGACTGACTGGACCGTAGGTGAACTGCACGAAGCGACCGTGCGGTGCAAGCACGCCGAAGGCAGCCTGCAGGATCTCGCGCTGGATGCGCCGCGACATGGACAGCAGACCCAGGCCACTCACCACCGCATCGACCGGGCCGTCGGCGTCGAATCGGTAGTGCCCGACCAGCTCGCGCAGCTCGCGGGCGTCCCCGCAGACCACTCGGGAATTGACGAAGCGCCGCGACAGGTACTGGTGCAATTCCTGGTTGAGTTCCAGCACCATGAGGTGCGCCGGCTCGATGCCGTGCTCGAGCAGCGCCCGGGTGAACACGCCGGTGCCCCCACCCAGCTCGATCACACGCTGCGACCCCGGCGGAAGCTCTTGCATCATCAATCGCGCCAGCTGACGGCTTGAGGGCGACAGTGCCGCGACGGCCAGCGGGTTCTTCAGCCATTGGCGAAAGAAGGTCAGGGCCGGCGCCAGGCCCTCGGGCTCACGCAGGCTGGCGGGTTCCTTGTCGGGGTGTGGCTGGTTCATCGTGCCGGCTTTTTACCACGAGCCGGCCGGGTGCGCGTCGGCCGATGGCGGGGTGGCTGCCATTCCCTCCGGTCGCGCGGCCTGCGCCAGGAACACTCCCGACGCACCCGGGGCTAGCCCCCAAAAGAAGTGGCCCCGCCGTGGCCAGGGGAAACCAGGGCGGGGCCGACACCGGCAGCGCGCTCAGGGGGAAGGGAGGCGGACGCTGCCAGTGGAAGCGAAGTCTGGGCTCAGCGCCCGTAGTAGTAATCCCGACGTCCGTACTCGCGGCCGCGATCGTAGCGGCGATCCCGGTCCCGATAGTCGTCGTCGTGGCGATACCCGCGCCGCTCGCGGTAGTAGCGGTCGTCGTCACGATAGTGCGTGCGGTAGGTCCGATACGACGGCCGGTCGTAGACGTAGTAGCTGGAGCTGTAATAGCCGTCGTAGTACGGACCGCCATAGTAGGTCGGACCGTAGTAGGCGGGCGCGTAGTACGCCGGCGCATAGTAGGTGCGCGCATAGCCCGGCGATACCCAGCCGCCACCGAGGTAGCCACTCCACCAGCCCCCGCCGCAATGGTGGCAGTCGGAATAGGTGACGCCGTAACCGGGACCACCGAAACTGATGCTGTAGCCGTAGTGCCTGGCGAAGGCCGCGGGCGCCGCGGCGAGGCCCAGCATCAGGACGACACCCAGGGCAAGACTGCGAGAGACCGAGCCAGTTTTCATCGACGTGCCTCCTTCGACACCAGCGACGATGCTGCGGCCAACTGGCTGAATCGCCGCTTAGTCCTTCCCGGTCGGCAGCGGTGCCACCGGGCCGCGACGTCCAGCCGATCCTGGCCGCAACTCCCAGGCCTGATGGATCCGTGGGTTGCGCGCAAAATCGAAGGGGATGCTGGAAGCGCTGATGTCCCGCACGCTCAGACCGTCGAGGGCTTCGGTATCGAGGCGGAAGCGGCGGAAGTTGTTGGAGAACAGCAGCAGCCCCCCCGGGGCAAGGCGTGGCGCGCAGGCGCGCAGCAGGCGCACGTGGTCGCGCTGCACGTCGAAATCCGCCGCGCTCTTGGAGTTGGAGAACGTGGGCGGGTCGACAAAGATGAGGTCGTACTCGCCGCGGTCCTGCTCGGCGAAGGCCATGGCATCGGCCCGTACCAGGCGATGCGCTGCACCGGCAAAACCATTCAGGGCGAGATTGCGCGATGCCCAGTCGAGGTAGGTCGCGGACAGGTCCACACTGGTGGTGCCGGCCGCTCCCCCGGCGGCGGCATAGACACTCACCGCACCCGTGTAGCAGAACAGGTTGAGGAAACGCTTGCCGCGCGCCAGCTCGCGCACGCGGGCCCGCAGCGGGCGATGGTCGAGGAAGAGCCCGGTGTCGAGGTAATCCCACAGGTTCACCAGGAAGCGCAGGCCGCCCTCCTCGACTTCGAGGAACTCGCCCCGCTGGTCCAGCCGACCGTATTTCTCGCCACCCTTTGCGCGGTAACGCTGCTTCGTCGCAATGCGCTCGCGCGGCACATCCAGCGCCTCACCCGCCGCGCGCAACAGTTCGCGCCAGCGTTGCCGGGCAACGTCCTCGGGAATCGACGCCGGCGCCTGGTATTCCTGCACGTGCAGCCAGCGCTGCACGTCCCCGGCCGCCGGCCGCGCTTCGTACACATCGACGGCCGCCGCATACTCGGGCAGATCGGCGTCGTACACGCGCAGCGCATGCACGCCCTCGCGCTGGGCGCGCTTGCGCAGGTGCTGCCAGTTCTTTGCCAGGCGGTTGCGCACCATCTCGGCGCCGGCGCTGAGCGGCCTGGGCGCGCGCGGCGCGACCGCTTCGCGCGGCGCCAGATCGAAGCAGTACAGCTCGCACTCCAGGGCCCCGTTGAACAGGGCGTATTTCTTCTGCGCGCGCAGGCCGATGGCCTTGCCGAGCGCGGACTCGGACGTGATGACCGCAGCGCGCCAGCCGGCGAATTCCTGCGTGAGCCTCTCGCCGAGCGTGCGATACAGCGGCACCAGCGCGGCCTGATCACCGAGGCGCTGACCGTAGGGCGGATTGCACACGAGCAGTCCCCCTCCCGTCGCCTCGTGCGGTCGCTTCAGGTGTTCCAGCGACTGCCGCCCCAGGTGCAGGAATCCCGCCACGCCGGCCTGCTGCGCGTTGCGCCGCGCCTCGGCCAGAACGGTGGGGTTGTCGTCGAAGCCGAAGAAGTGGGCCGCCAATTTCTCCAGGCCGGCCTTGGCTCGCGCCTGGGCCTCGTCGCGCAACGATTGCCACAGGGCGGCATCGTGGCCGCGCCAGCCGTGGAATCCAAAGCGCTCGCGCAGCCAGCCCGGCGCCACATCGGCCGCCATCCAGGCGCCTTCGATCAGCAGCGTGGCGGAGCCGCACAGCGGATCGACCAGAGCCCCCCCGGCCGCATGCACCTCCGGCCAACGGGCGCGCAGCAGGATGGCCGCCGCGAGGTTCTCCTTCAGCGGCGCCTTGCCCGTGCCCTGGCGCCAGCCGCGCTGGTGCAGCGGCGCGCCCGAGAGGTCCAGCGAGAGGATGGCCCGCTCGCGCCGCAGTACCAGATCCAGGCGCAGGTCCGGATGCTCCGTATCCACCTCCGGGCGCGTGCCGTCGCGCTGGCGGAACTGGTCAACGATGGCGTCCTTGCTGCGCTGCACGGCATAGAGACTGTGCGTGATTCCGCGCGTGCTGCCGTGGGCATCGATGGCAAAACGCGCACCGACGCCGAAGTGCTGCGCCCAATCGACCGCCGCCACACCGCGATACAGCGCCTCGCCGTCCGGCGCCTCGAACTCCGCCAGCGGCATGAGTATGCGACTGGCCAGGCGCGACCACAGGCAGGCGCGGTAGGCCGTTTCCAGCGTCCCCTCGAAATGCACGCCGGCCAAGGCCTCGCGTGCCTGCGCCCCCAGCGCCACCAGTTCATCGCGCAGCAGGTACTCCAGTCCCTTGGGACAGGTGGCAAAGAACCGCTGCATGGGCTCAGGCAACCGGGGGGCGCAAGACGTCGCCCGACGTGTCGGACGCTGCGTCCCCCGCCAGCGCGAGAAATTCCACCGCGTCGCCGCGGCGCAGCGTGCCGCTGCGCAGGACGCGCGCGGTAATGCCGCCGTGCCCGCGCAGGGCGTTGTAGCCGCCGCGGCCCAGCGCCTCTTCCATGCGGTGACAGGGCTCACAGGGGCCCGTGCCTTCCAGTTCCACCTCGCCGACGCGAAACCGCGCCGTGCGCAGTGCCAGCACATTGATGCCCGACACGGCGAGGTTGCGCCGCAACAGCGACGGCACGACGGCCTCGCGCTGCAACAGCGCAGCGACCAGCGGCAGGTGTTCGGCCTGGACCAGCGTGACCTGGCGCTTGCCACCGCCGCGGTAACGATCACCCGCCAGACCACGACCGGCTTCGGCGTGCACCGAGTCGACCGGGCGCATGGGCACGTCCCGCGCCGGACGCAGCCCGATCCACTCCAGGCGGCCGGCTTGCGGAAACGCGGAAAGCAGCGGTGCGAGCGCTGCGGATATCGTACGGGGCATGAGCCGATGCTAGCACGCGCTTCGGCGCCTGCCGCCGTTGGCAGCCCCCGTGGCGCATGCCAGACTCGGCCCGTGCCGCTGCCCCTGCCCATCCATGACTGGCCCCTGCCCTACGAGGCCCGCCTGGCCGAGCGCAGCGCAGCCACCGTCGATCTGGTGGTGATCCACTGCACTGAATTGCCCGACCTCGCGACCGCACGCCAGTTCGGCGAGCGGGTGCTGTACGACTCCGGCAGCGGCAACAGCGGGCACTTCTACATCGACCGCGACGGCAGCGTGCATCGGTTTGTTTCGCCGCAGCGCGTAGCCCACCACACGCGCGGTTACAACCAGCGCGCGGTCGGCATCGAGCTGGTCAACCGCGGACGCTGGCCCGACTGGCTGGACTCGCGCCGGCAGGCCATGACCGAACCCTACACCGCGGCGCAGATCGACGCGCTGCTCGCCCTGCTGCGCCAACTGCGCCAGGACTTGCCCACGCTGCACTACATCGCCGGCCACGAAGATCTGGACACGGACGAGGTGCCCGCCAGCGACGACGCCACGCAACGGGTGCGGCGCAAGCGCGATCCGGGGCCGTTGTTCCCGTGGGAGCGGCTGGAATCCAGCGGCCTGCAGCGCCTCAGGCCCTGAGCCTCCGCGCCAGACGGGCCGCGCCGGCGGGTACAATGCGCGCCCCTCCCGGCCGGGCCCCGCCATGACCAACCCGCTCGTGCACGAACTCGTCGACCTGCTGGCGCTGGAGCGCCTGGAGGACAACCTGTTCCGCGGTGCCAGCCGCGACATCGGCACCAAGTACGTGTTTGGCGGCCAGGTGCTGGGGCAGGCGCTGTCCGCAGCGCAGCGCACGGTGGACGACGCGCGCCGCGCCCACTCCCTGCACGCCTATTTCCTGCGCGCCGGCGACATCGACGCCCCCATCGTCTACACCGTGGACCGCGCGCGCGACGGCAAGAGTTTTTCCGTGCGACGCGTGGTGGCGATCCAGCACGGCCAGCCCATCTTCAACTGCGCGGTCAGTTTCCAGCTCGACGAGCCGGGCGTGGAGCACCAACTGTCCATGCCCGAAGTGCCCAAGCCGGAGGACCTCGACCCGCCCGCGCCGATTCCGCCCGAGGAACTGGCCCGGATTCCGGTGAAGCTGCAGCGCTGGCTCGGGCGCAAGGGGCCGTTCGAGTTTCGCCACGTCTACCCGCGCAGCGAGCTCAAGCCGCCCAAGCGGCCGCCCTACCAGCAGGTCTGGTTCCGCCTCGCCGACCGCGCCCCGGACGACCCCGCGCTGCACCGCGCCATGCTGGCCTATGCGTCCGACTTCCACCTCATCGGCACGGCCACCTTTCCGCACGGCATCTCCTACTTCCAGCACAACGTGCAGATGGCGAGCCTGGACCACGCGCTGTGGTTCCATCGCGCCTTCCGCGTGGACGAATGGCTGCTGTATGCCTGCGACAGCCCCACCGCCCAGGGCGCCCGCGGCCTGGCCCGCGGCATGATCTATTCGCGCGACGGCGCCCTGGTGGCCAGCACGGCACAGGAAGGGCTGATCCGGCTTACCGCGGAGGCGTGAGGGCATGCGCCAGATCTACACCTCGCCGCGCCTCGAGAACGTCGACCGGGTGGTGGCACTGCTGCAGGAGCACGGCATCGCCACCTCCGTGACGGACCGCAAGCCCTACGGCGGCGGCCAGTGGAAGCGCTTCAGCTATCGGGACAGCGGCAGCAGCGAGCCCTGGCCCAAGGTGTGGGTGGTCGACCCCAACGACCAGGTCAAGGCGCGCGAAGTGATGCGCTCGGCCGGTCTCGACCCCGGCTCGCGCCGCGCCGATGACTACGCCGCTGCCGTCGCTCCCCGCCCCACCGCGCCTGCGCCGGGATGGTCGGTGGCCAACCGCGTGCGCCTGGTGGCGCTCGGACTGGTCGGCCTCGGTGCCGTCCTGCTCGCGCTGCGCGGCTGCGGCAAGATCTAGCGGCTGTCGGGGCGCTTGCGACCACCGAGCGGACCCTCGCCCGGTGCATCGACGCAGGCCTGCCGCGGCCCCTCCTCGACCACCGACGCTGGCGCCGGCAGCGGTCGCCGCCGCACACTTCCCGAGGAGAAGCCAGGCGCTTCGCGGAGACCCCTATGTTCACCCTGCAAGTTCCCTGGTGGGAGCTGCTGCTGCGCGGCAGCCTGGTCTACTTGGTCCTGTTCCTCATCTTTCGCCTCTCCGGCAAGCGCCAGGTGGGTCAGCTCACGCCCTTCGACCTCGTGCTTCTCCTCATCATCAGCAATGCCGTGCAGAACGCCATGGTCGGGCCCGACACGTCACTCCTGGGCGGACTCATCGTCGCCCTGGTGCTGATCGTGTGGAATCGCCTGCTCGGCTACCTCAGCACGCGCAGCCGCCGCATGGAGCGCCTGATCGAGGGCCGCCCCGAGGTGGTGGTGCACCGTGGCCGCGTGTACGAGGACGTGCTGCATCGCAATGACATCTCGCTCGACGAACTGCGCGCCGCCCTGCGCCGCAACGGCGCCTTCGACCTCAGTGAGGTCGAGTACGCCCTGCTCGAAACCAACGGTGCACTCAGCGTGAAGAAGCGCGACGGCGCTTCCGCGCTGTAACGCGCGGGCACCGCGTCTGCTCCTGGGGAGGTCGTAGACTGCGCGCATGAAGTCCGATGTCGTGCGCATGTTTCAGACCCTGCCCCATCCCTGCGGCTACTATGGGGAGCGTACGGCGCAGAACGTCGTGCTCGATCCGCAAGCGCCGCACCTCGACCGGCTCTATGCGCCAGCGCTGGAGCACGGATTCCGCCGCGCCGGCGGGCACCTGTATCGGCCCCAGTGCCTCGCGTGCAGCGACTGCATCGCGTGTCGCGTTCCCGTGGCGGACTTCGTACCGACACGCAGCCAGCGCCGCTGCGAACGCCGCAATGCCGACCTGGACGTGCGCCTGACCGCGGCGCATGCCTCGCCGGAGCGATTCGCCTTGTATCGCCGTTACCTGGGCGG
>DAOOVM010000139.1:0-7881 GCA_035370085.1 Rhodanobacteraceae bacterium
CGCCAGAAGCTGCTTTGGGGTGTCTCCGTGGCCCTCTACCTCGGCGGCGTGTTCGCGACCTCGCTGCTGCCGCTGCCGCGCCTCGGACTGCAGCCCGACGTGGTGGCCCAGCTCGGCCTGCCCGGCAAGGGGCTGTGGGTCGAGCGTCCGCACACCGTGATCGCATTCGGGGCGCTGTATTTCGGCGCGCTGGCCGCGCTCAAGTGGCGCAGCGCCCTCGGTATGGAGGCGCAGGCCTGAATCCTGCTGCCGCGCCTCAGGCGATGTAGTCGTCGAAGTCGCCGGCGTCGCCGTCCCAGGGTTCGAAGTAGCGGCGGCCGCGCCGCGTGGCGCTGTCGTCGGGTCCGCGCGGCGTCATGCGCAGGGCCTTCTTGCCCTCCAGGAACAGCGACACCGTGTTGATGATGCGGCTGTCGCGGCAGACGCGGCCGTGGTCGGCGGCGCCGGCATAGGCGGCCAGGGTCACGCCGGGGACGGCGCTGCTGGCCAGGTGCACGCGGCCGTCACCCTGCAGGTCGCTGCTCACCCCGGCGAAGTCGCACCAGTTCGGATTGCGCGCATTGCGCACCTGCACCGGCAGCTGGCGCGGCGTGGCCACGCCGGCGCTCTGCAGCACCAGCACGCGTTCGGCGTTGGCGGCCAGGGCCGTATCGGGCAGCAGCGGGGCCGGGCTGCTGCCGCCGTGACGGGCGCGCCGTCCGCGCAGCAGTGCTTCAGCGCCGGCGAGGAACTCGGCACGGAATTCGCCGCCGTCGCGCACGTTGGCCTGCCAGTTGCGCGCATCGAACAGGTCGACCTCTGCGCCCTGTTCGTCCACCGCGGCGCCGGCATAGCCGGGCGTGAGCGCGTACACCGAGGGAAAGCTGCGGGCGATGCGCCGGTAGTCCTCGTCGGTGCCGAACCAGCCGTCCTTCTCGCCCGCCACCAGCATCTTCACTGCGCCGACCGAGCCGCGGAAGGGCGGCGCGATGAACACCACGCGGCCGACGCCGGCGAAGGGGTCGCGCGCGTTGCGCAGCCCCAGGGCGGAGCGCAGCACCAGGCCGCCCATGCTGTGGCTGATGAAGTGCAGCGGCTGGCTGCGGCCGAGCGACTTCAGACGGCCCTCGATTTCCGCGCAGAACTCCACCAGCTTCGCCGCCGCCTGTTCGATCGGGCGGCGCCAGTCGTAGGTGAAGACGTACAGCGACTCCGGCGCGCGCCAGGCGCGCAGCTTGCCCACCATCTCGCCGTAGGCGTAGCGCAGTGGGCGCGAAGCCTGCAGGCGGTGGGCGTCGTGGGCGTCGTAGCGGCCGTCGAGCAGGGCAAGGTCGAGCGGGTTTTCGCCGATGTCGCCGATGACCATGTCCTCCAGGCTCCAGCGCGTCGGCCAGGCCAAGGGGTAGGTGTCCACCAGCTCGCTGCCCTTGATGCCGGGAATCAGCACGATCGCCATGCGCACCTCCGTTGCTTTGGCCGCATTGTATGCTCGCCGCGCGCAGGCGCCGCGACCTGCCGGAACAAGCCCATGCCCGAGACCGCCCCTGCGCCCCTGCCCGTGATCGAAAGCGCGCGCCTGCGTCTGCGCGAACTGCGTGTGGAAGACGCCGACGCCTTGTTCGCACTGTTCTCCGACCCCGAGGTCATGCGCTACTGGAGCCGCGGACCCTGGACCGAGCGCGCCGAGGCGCTGGAGCACATCGAGCGCATGAACCACGGCCGCGCCGAGGTGGAGTTCTACCCCTGGGCCATCGCGCGCCTGGAGGACGACGGCCTGGTCGGCACCGCCAGCCTGTTCGAGATCGCGCGCGAACACGGCCGCGGCATGATCGGCTACGCCGTGGCGCCGGCCTGGCAGGGCCGCGGCTACGCCCTGGAGGCGGTGCGCTCGATGCTGCGCTTCGCCTTCGAAGTGCTGGGGATGCAGCGCATCGAGATCGACACCGATCCGGCCAACACGCCCTCGCGCCGCCTGGCCGAGCGCTGTGGTGCGCGCCTGGAGGGCCTGCTGCGACGGCGCTGGTTCGTGCACGGCGCCTACGCCGACGCCTGCCTGTACGGACTGCTGCGCGAGGAATTCGACGCCGGCTGACGAGTCGCCGCGCCGCTGCAGCTTCAGAACAGGAACATGCCGATCGCCGCAGCGAACATGAGCAGCGTGGTGAGCGCCACCACGCCGCGCGTCAGGCGCGAACTCGGCTGACCGCGCATCAGCACGCGGTCACCGCAGATCGCCAGCAGGGCCAGCAGCAGGAAGGGCGCCAGCAGGCCGTTGACGATGGCCGACCAGTACAGCGCGCGGATCGGATCGACATCGAGCAGATCCAGCACGGCGCCGGCCACCGTGGCGAAGACGAACACCGCGTAGAAGGACACGGCATTGCGGAACTTTTCATCCAGGCCGTAGGCCCAGTCGAAGGTCTCGGCGAAGGCATAGGCGGCCGAGCCGGCGAGCGTGGGAATGGCGAGCAGGCCCGTGCCGACAATGCCCAGGGTGTAGAGCAGGTAGGCCCCTTCGCCCGCCAGCGGACGCAGGGCAGCGGCCGCGTCGCGCGTGGTCTGGATGGTCACGCCGTGCGCATGCAGGGTCAGCGCCGTGGTCAGCATGATGAAGAACATCACCACATTGGAGAAGAACGTGCCCACGCCGACGTCAAGCCGCCGGTCGGCGATGGCGCGGCGGCTGACGCCGTCGCGGTGCACGGTGAGGCGGCGTCCCTTGGCTTTGCCTTCTTCCACCTCCTGTCCGGCCTGCCAGAAGAACAGGTAGGGGCTGATCGTGGTGCCGAGGATCGCCACCAGCGCGCCCCAGGCGCCAGGGCCTGCCGGCACGCGCGGCAGCAGCGTGTCGCGCAGCACATCGGGCCAGTGCGGCTGCGCCAGCAGCGCCGTGCCCACGTAGGCGAAGAGCACCAGGGCCAGCCACTTCAGCACGCTGGCGATCTGGTGGTAGCGCAGGCGGATGGTGAGCGCGCAGATGCCCAGACCGAACAGCCAGACGTAGAGGTCGGAGGGTCCGGCGCCCAGCAGTTCCATGGCATCGGCCATGCCGGCCAGGTCGGCGGCGATGTTGACGGTATTGGCCACGAGCAGGGCCAGGGCGATCAGTCCCACCAGCCAGCGCGGGAAGCGCTGGCGCAGAGCACCGGCGAGGCCCATGCCGGTGACCATGCCGATGCGCGCGCACAGCATCTGCACCGCGCCCATCAGCGGCCAGGTGAACAGCGCGGACCAAAGCAGGGTGGTGCCGTACTGCGCGCCGACGACGGAGTAGGTGGCGATGCCGGACGGATCGTCGTCGGCGGCACCCGTGGTGACACCGGGGCCCAGGGCGCCGAGCCAGCGCCGCCAGCGGCGCTGCGCGGGCGCCGGCGTCACGCCGACCACGGCGGGCCGGACCAGCCGGCACAGCGCGCGGCGGCAAGGGTCGGCGGACGCCCGGGCAGGATCCTGCGGCTGCGGCCGCGGGGACGGGCATGGGCGGTGTTGGCACAGGCGGCGTGCATGGCCCGGCCCGCCCCCCGGCGGCTTACTTCGCTGCCATCAGGGCGATGGTGGTGTCGAGCATGCGGTTGGAGAAGCCCCATTCGTTGTCGTACCACGAGCAGACCTTCACCAGGGTGCCGCCCATGACCTGGGTCAGGGTGCTGTCGTAGACCGAGCTGTGCGGGTCGTGGTTGAAGTCCACCGACACCAGCGGCTTGGTGTTGAAGCCGAGGATGCCCTTGAGCTCGCCTTCGCTGGCGGCCTTGAGCACCGCGTCGATCTCGTCCTTCGTGGTGGCGCGCGCCGCCACGAAGCTGAGGTCCACCACGGAGACATTGATGGTCGGCACGCGCATGGAGAAGCCGGTCAGCTTGCCGTTGAGTTCGGGCAGCACCAGACCCACGGCCGCGGCGGCGCCGGTCTTGGTCGGGATCTGCGACATGGTCGCAGAGCGGGCGCGGCGCAGATCCTTGTGGAAGACGTCGGTGAGCACCTGGTCGTTGGTGTAGGCGTGGATGGTGGTCATCAGGCCGTGCACCATGCCGATCTTCTCGTGCAGCACCTTGGCCAGCGGCGCCAGGCAGTTGGTGGTGCACGAGGCATTCGAGATCACCGTGTCCGTGGCCTTGAGCGTGCCGTGGTTCACGCCGAACACGACGGTGTTGTCCACGTCCTTCTCACCCGGGGCCGAGATGATGACCTTCTTCGCGCCGGCGGTGAGGTGCGCCGAGGCCTTGGCCTTGGAGGTGAACAGGCCGGTGCATTCCATCACCACGTCTACGCCCAGGGCGCCCCAGGGCAGCTTGGCCGGGTCGCGCTCGGCGCAGACCTTGATGCGGTCGCCGTTGACGATCAGGTCGCCATTGTCCACCGCCACCGTGCCGGGGAACCTGCCGTGCGCGGTGTCGTACTGGGTCAGGTGGGCATTGGTCTCCGCGTCGCCCAGGTCGTTCACGGCGACGATGTGGATCTCGTGCGTGCGCTTGGCTTCGTACAGCGCACGCAGCACGTTGCGACCGATGCGGCCGTAGCCGTTGATGGCGACCTTGATGGCCATGGAGGCGACTCCTGGGAGCGGCGGAAAGGGGCGCGCATTCTAGCAGGCCGGCGCGGCCGGACCGGCCGCCGCGGCACCGCGCGAGGGTCGGCCCCGTGGGTGCCCGGCGGACCGGCGGCGCCCCCGGCGGCGCGGGCGGCAGGGCAGCGTGGCCGAGTAGGCAGAATGCCGCCGCGCCGAAGGGCTAGAATGCGCCTGTCCGTCGTTACCGGACCTCCCGACCGAGAGTCTTGAACGCCATGGCCACTCCGCGGCGCTCCATGTGGGATACCGGCTGGTCGGCCACCGACGAGCTGAAGGCCACGCCTGCCGCACCCGCACCTGCACCCGCATCGGCGCGGACGCCGCCAGCGCCAGCGGCCACGTCGACCGCGCGTCCGCCCGCGGCGCCCGCCGCCACGCCCAGCCTGCCCGCGCCGAACCAGAGCAACGCGGCCGTGATCGCCGACCTGGCGCGCCAGGCGCGCGCCGCGCGCAACGATCTGCAGGTCGCCAATGAGCAGTTCGCCCGCCGCGCGCTGGCCATGTTCGAGGCCCTGCGCGTGGTCGATGCCGCCCTGGTCGACCTCGCCGTGCGCGTGCTCGGCAACGAGGTGGTCGCGGCGACCTGGTTCGCCTCGCGCAACCTGCACTTCGTGCAGCGCGCGCCGCTGGAGATGCTCACCCTGGGCGATCGCCAGACCGTCGTGAACGAGCTGCTGCGCCTGGAGCACGGCGTCTACTGAGCGGTGCCGCGGCAATACGCCGCAGGGCAGGCGTGCCGCCTGGCTGCGGCACAATGGCCGCCGACCGCCGGAGCTGCCATGCACATCGCGCCGTTCTTCCACGCCGATACCTCGACCTGGAGCTATCTCGTCGCCGACTCCGCCACGCGGCGCGCGGCGCTGATCGATCCCGTGCTCGATTTCGACGCCGCGTCCGGTCGCGTGCACCATGCCGCCGCGCGCGATCTGTTGCAGCACGTGCAGGCCGGTAGTTTTGCCGTCGACTGGATCCTGGAGACGCACGCGCACGCCGACCACCTGTCGGCGGCCGATTGGCTCAGGCAGCAGCTCCTTGCCCTGGGGCAGGCGCCGTGCGTGGCCATAGGCGCCGGCATCGTCGCCGTGCAGCGCCGGTTCTGCGACGTCTTCGGTCTCGGCGCGGAGTTCCGCAGCGACGGCTCGCAGTTCGATCGCCTGCTGCAGGACGGCGAGCGCCTGACGCTGGGAAGCCGCGCGATCGAGGTGCTGGCCACGCCGGGCCACACCGGCGACAGCGTCAGCTACTGCGTGGGTGACGCCGTGTTCGTCGGCGACACCCTGTTCTCGCCCATGGCGGGCACCGCGCGCTGCGACTTCCCTGGCGGCGATGCCGCCACCCTCTACCGCTCGATCCGGCGTCTGTATGCGCTGCCGCCGGGCACGCGCCTGTTCCTGTGCCACGACTATCCGCCTGCCGGCGCTGCTCCGCGCTGCGAGGTGCCGCTGACGGAAATGCGTCAGGGCAACATCCACCTGCGCGACGACACTGGCGAGGCCGAGTACGTGGCGCTGCGCACTCGCCGCGACGCCACCCTGCCTGTGCCGCGGCTGCTGTACCCGGCGCTGCAGGTGAACATCCGCGCCGGCCGCCTGCCCGAGGCGGACGCGCAGGGGCGGCGATTCCTGCGTCTGCCGCTGCAGCTCGCCGCGGAGTGAGGACCGTGCCCCCGCGCCGGGGCGGTGGGGGCGCGGCTCAGCGCCTCCGCGGCGGGGTGGCGCACAGCGGCGCGGACGGTCCGCAGTAGATGTCGTGCAAGGTGGCGATGACCTGGCCTGCCGGACCCGGCGCCAGGGCGTAGTAGACGGACTGTGCCTCGCGACGCGTCACCACCAGGCCCTCCTCGCGCAGCTTGGCCAGGTGCTGGCTCAGCGCCGACTGGCTGAGCTCGACGCGTTCGTTGAGCTGGCCCACCGACTGTTCCCCTTCGGCCAGCAGGCACAGCACGCGCAGGCGCTGCTCGTTGGCCAGGGCCTTGAGCAGGCGCGCCGCCTCACCGGCGCGGGCGCGCATGCTGTCGAAATCGAGGTGGCGGGTGTCGCGTGCCATGGTCAGTCTCCGCTGGGCGTCGGCGTGCTGTGCCACTGCTTCAAGCCGCCGGCCAGCGACACCACGCGGGCGCAGCCGTGATCGAGCAGGGCGCAGGCCGCCACGGCGGAGCGGCCGCCGCTGCGGCAATAGATCACGAGGTCGCTGTCGCGCGACAGCAGGTCGGCCAGGCTGGGGTCCTCGGCGAGCAGCAGCGGCAGCCGGCTCAGCGGCAAGTTGATCGCACCGTGCAGATGGCCCTGGGAGAACTCGTGCGGCTCGCGCACGTCGATGAGACGGGCGCCGGCAGCCACGCGGCGACGCAATTCGGCGGAATCGATCTCGGCGACGCGCTGGCGCGCCGCGGCGAGCGGGTGGGTGGAAAGCATGACACGCGTCCTCGCGGGGTAAGGGAGCTTGATTTTTAGTTTAGCATAATCTAAATTAGGCATGTCGAATTAAAGCGGAACTTGACCGGTGTCAGCCGAGCCCGGCGCCAGGCGGCGCCAGGCGGCGCAAGGTGCGGGTGGTGCAACTAACCGAGGGCGAGCGATATGGCACACATCGTGATTGTGGGAGCGGGCATCGGCGGCATGAGTGCGGCCTACGAGCTGCGCGAAACCCTGGGCAAGGGCCACGAGATCACTCTCATCGGCAAGGGCGAGCTCTTCAGCTTCACGCCCTCCAACCCCTGGCTGGCGGTGGGCTGGCGCAAACCCGACGAGATCACCCTCAAGGTGGCCGATCACGTCGGCCGCCACGACATCGCCTACCGGGGTGATGGCGTCGGTGCGATCGACGCTGCAGGCCAGGCCGTGGTCACCACGAGCGGCGAGCGCATCGCCTACGACTATCTGGTCATCAGTACCGGCCCGCGACTGGCCTTCGAGGAGGTGCCGGGCACCGGCCCCGACGGTGGTCACACGCAGTCAGTGTGCACCACGCCCCATGCCGAGCAGGCCTGGCAGGCCTACCAGGAATTCCTCAAGGCGCCGGGACCCATCGTCGTCGGCGCCGTGCAGGGGGCGAGTTGCTTTGGCCCTGCCTACGAGTTCGCCATGATCCTGGATGCCGATCTGCGCCGCCGCAAGTTGCGCGACAAGGTGCCGATGACCTTCGTCACCAGCGAGCCCTACATCGGCCACATGGGCCTGGGCGGCGTGGGCGACTCCAAGGGATTGATGGAATCGGAGATGCGCCAGCGCCACATCAAGTGGATCGAAAACGCCAAGGTGGCGGAGGTCGGCGCGGGCGAGATGCGCGTGGTGCCGCACGATGGCAAGGGCCAGCCCGGCGAGGCGCAGTCCGTG
>DAOOVM010000140.1:0-7877 GCA_035370085.1 Rhodanobacteraceae bacterium
GCTTGGCCGCGCCGGCGCAAGCCCCGGCCGCCGTCGCGGCCAAGCCGGCCGAAGGCAAGTCGACCGCCTCCGCCACGCCCGACGCCAGGGGGGCGGACGGCAAGGCCGAAGGCGCCAAGCCTGAGGCCGTCCGGTCGGCCGCGACCCGGCCGCCCAGCGAGGGACGCTTCCTTGTGCACCTCGGCGTGTACGGCAACGCGGCCAATGCGGCCAATCTGGTTGCGGCGGCCCGGAAGCTCAACCTGCCCAGTCAGAGCGAGAACGTGGAAGCGGAGGGCAAGCCGGCCACGCGCGTGCGCCTGGGGCCCTTCGCCAGCCGCGCCGCCGCCGAGGCCGCGCGCCTCAAGTTCAGGGATGCCGAGCCCAAGGTGCCCGCCAGCGTGATCGAGGCCACGCCCGAGGCGCCCAAGGCCGACGCGCCCGCCAGCGCGCTGCCCGCCAACCGAGCCGGCGGCTGGGCGGTGCAACTGGCCGCGTTCAAGACCGCCGAGGAGGCCAACCGGTTGCGCGATCGCGCCAGGGCCGCTGGCTTCGCCGCCTTCGTCGAACCGGTCGGGCAGGGCGACGCGCGCCTGTGGCGCGTGCGCGTCGGACCGGAGGCCGACCGTGCCGGTGCGGAGAAGACCCGCGATGCGGTCAAGGCCAAGCTGGCCTTGAGCGGCACCGTGGTCACGCAACCCTGATGCCGCGCCTGTCGCCTTGAACTGGGCCGACTACACCATCCTCGCCGTGCTCGCCCTGTCGGTGCTGATCGGGCTGTGGCGTGGCCTGGTGTCCGAGGTCCTGGCCATTGCCTGCTGGGTGGCAGCGTTCTGGCTGGCCTGGCTGTTCGGCGAGCCGCTGGCGCAGCGCTTCAGCGCGGTCGACGTGCCCTCGGTGCGCCTGCTGCTCGGCTACGGGCTGTGCTTCCTCGTGGTGCTCATCGCCGGTGCGCTGCTGGCCTTCGTCCTGCGCAAGCTGGTGGCCGGCAGCGGCCTGTCGGGCACCGATCGCCTGCTGGGCATGTTTTTCGGCCTGGCGCGCGGCTGGCTGCTGGTCACCCTGGCGGTGCTGCTGCTCGGTTTCACGCCGCTGCCGCGCGATCCCTGGTGGCAGGCCTCACGCCTGCTGCCGGGCTTTCAGCTCGGCGCGGAATGGCTCTCCGCGCGACTGCCGGAGTCCGTCAAGCGCCACGTCGACCTGCGCGGCGTGCTGCCCACGCCGCCGGCATCGCCGACGGCGTCACCCCAGGCGCCGGCGGCGCCACCCCCTTCCCGATAGAGCGGTATTGCAGCCATGTGCGGAATCATCGGAATCGTCGGCAAGTCGGAAGTCGCGTCGGCGCTGTACGACGGCCTCACCGTGCTGCAGCACCGCGGGCAGGACGCGGCCGGCATCGCCACGCTCGACGGCGCGCGCCTGCGCCTGCACAAGGCGCGCGGCCTGGTGCGCGACGTGTTCCAGCGCGAGGACATGATGAAGCTGCGCGGCCGCGCCGGCATCGGCCACTGCCGCTATCCCACCGCAGGCAGCGACGACGCTGGCGAAGCGCAGCCCTTCTACGTCAACTCGCCCTACGGCATCGCCCTGGCACACAACGGCAACCTGGTGAACACCGACGTGCTGCGCCGCGAGCTGTTCGAGGACGACCGCCGCCACATCAATACCGAGTCCGACTCCGAGGTTCTGCTCAACGTGCTGGCGCACGAGCTGCAGATCCAGGATCGCCACACCCTGTCTCCGGATCACCTGTTCAAGGCCGTAGCCGGCGTGCATGCCCGCGCGCGCGGTGGCTATGCCGTGGTGGCGCTGGTGCTCGGCTACGGCATCCTCGCTTTCCGCGACCCGCACGGCATCCGCCCGCTGGTGCTGGGCGAGCGCGACACGCCCGAGGGCAAGGAAGTGGCGGTGGCCTCGGAATCGGTGGCCCTGGATATCCTCGGCTTCAAGCGCACGCGCGATCTGGCGCCCGGTGAGGCCGTGCTGCTTGGCTTCGACGGCAGCGTGCACCAGCGCCGCTGCGCCGAAGTGCAGCGGCATGCGCCCTGCATTTTCGAATACGTCTATCTCGCCCGGCCCGACTCGATGATCGAGGACGTGTCGGTGTACAAGGCACGCCTGCGCATGGGCGAGCGCCTGGCGGCGAAGATCCGCCGCCTGATGCCGCAGCACGACATCGACGCCGTGATCCCGATTCCCGATACCGCGCGTACCGCGGCCAGCTCGCTGGCGCAGGAACTGGGCGTGCCCATGCGCGAGGGCTTCGTCAAGAACCGCTATATCGGCCGCACCTTCATCATGCCGGGTCAGAGCGAGCGGGTGAAATCGGTGCGCCGCAAGCTCAATCCGGTGGAGCTGGAATTTCGCAAGAAGAATGTGCTGCTGGTGGACGATTCCATCGTGCGTGGCACCACTTCCAAGCAGATCATCCAGATGGCGCGCGAAGCCGGTGCCCGCAAGGTGTACTTTGCTTCGGCCGCCCCGCCGGTGCGCTTTCCCAACGTGTACGGCATCGACATGCCGGCGGCGGCCGAACTGGTGGCCCACGGCCGCAGCGAGGAAGAGGTGCAGGCGCTGC
Source organism: Rhodanobacteraceae bacterium (assembly GCA_035370085.1). Taxonomy (GTDB): domain Bacteria; phylum Pseudomonadota; class Gammaproteobacteria; order Xanthomonadales; family Rhodanobacteraceae; genus Tahibacter. Next base: position 2,558 of record DAOOVM010000140.1, read on the forward strand.
TGGGCGCCGACTGGCTGGTCTACCAGGACCTCGACGATCTGATCGCCGCCGTGGCCGAGGGCAACGAGGCCCTCACCCACTTCGACACCTCCTGTTTCTCCGGGGAGTACGTCACCGGCGTGCAGGCCGACTACCTGCGCGAGCTGGAGTTCGCCCGCTCGGACGAAGCCAAGAACCTGCGCCGCGCTTCGTGAGGGCAGGCGCGGACCCGACGCCGGCGGGCGGCGCGGCGCGCGGCTGGCCGCGCGAGGTGGTTGCGCTGGCCGCCCTCGGCATCGGACTGCTGGCGCTCTATCTCGCCACTTTCAATCACGACTTCACGGTCGACGGTCTGCGCTACGCCACCCAGGTCGAGCAGGGCGGGCCGCTGTTCCACCCCAACCACCTGCTGCCCAACGCGCTGTTCTGGCTGGTCTGGCGCGCTGCGCAGGCGGTGGGGGCCGAGGGCGTGCGTGCGGCCTGGGTGGCGCAGGGCGTGAACGTAGTCGCCGGTGTCGGCACCGCGCTCGGTCTGTGTCGCGCGCTGGCGGCGCGGGCGGGCCTGCCCGCCGCCTGTGCGCTGGCGCTGCTGTACGCGGCGGGTTTCGCCGCCTGGACCTTTGCCGAGGAGCCGGAGGTCTACGTGCTCCCCGCCTGCGCCGCGGCCTGGTCGCTGGCGCTGCTGTGGCGCGCGCCGCGTGTCGGTCCCGGTCGGCTCGCCGCCGTGGCGGCCCTGGCGGTGTTCGCGGTCCTGTGCCTGCAGCAGTACGTGTTCTGGTTCCCGGTCCTGCTGGCACTGCTGGCGCGCCAGGACCTCGGGCCGGCTCGGCGGGTGAAATGGTGGGCGGTCGCGTTGGGCGTCCCGTCGGCCTGTCTCGCCGCCTACGTGCTGCTGGGTCTGCGCGAGGGCCAGCTCGCCGACCTGCCGCACACCCTGGGGTGGTTCCTCGGCTATGCCTGGGATGGCCAGCATGGCCTGGCCACCTACCGCGCCGCGCCCGCGCCCGGTGCGCGGCTGGCCGGCCTGCTGCTGGGTCTGGGCAATCTGGCCTTCGCCTACGAGGTCGTCCTGTCCGTGCCGGCGCTGGCAGCGGCGGTTCTGGCCGGTGCCGGCCTGCTGGTCCTGGCCGGACGCGCCGCTCGTGCGTGGCGGGGGGCAGCCCCGTACCACCGCGATGCGCGCCTGATCGCCGCCTGGATGTCGGCCAACCTCCTGTTCGCCTTCTGGTGGGAGTCGCGCGACATCGAATTCCTGCTGCCTGTGTGGCTGGGGGGAATCGTGCTGGTCGGTCTCGCGCGCGCGCCATGGCAGGGCCTGCTGCCGCTGGCCCTGCTGCTGGGCGGGATCAACCTCGCCTGCGCCTTCGCACCGCAGCGCGACTGGCCCTGGCGCTACCGCACCGCGCTGGCGCTGGCCGAGGCCGTGCCCCTGCGTGCGGGCGATGTGTTGATCACCGACGAACTCAACACGGTGGCGTGGCTGGAGTACTTCCGCCATCGCCCGGTGCGTTTTCTGCCGGGAGCGGTGAGCGCCGCCATGCATGCCGACCAGTCCGTCGCCGCAGCGCGCGGCAATCTCGAGCAGGCGCTTGCCGCGGGGGCGCGCGTGTACACGACCGAGTTGGACGAGCACGGCCGGCTCTACCGCATTTCGCGCTGGTTCGGTCTGCTCGGCCGCAAGCGCTACGACGGCGCGATCGAGCGCGATCTGGGCGAGTTCTATGCCGGTCTGCGCCTGCAGCCGGGTCCGGTGCCCGGCGTGCGCGAGGTGCTGCCGCCCCTGCCTGCGCCCCCGCCGCAAAGCTGATGCGCGCGGCGTGACGCTGCGCCGCAGCCGCGGGTCGCACAGGCATAATCGGCGCCTCCCCCGCCGCGGGCCGTATCGATGGATTCCTGGTCGGACAGCGACAATCTGCATCTCGCCGCCGCCGCCTGCCTGGCGTGCGCCGATCCCGACGAAAAGCTGCGCCTGACGGCCGTCGCGGCGCAGGCACATGCCGCAGGCGCACTGTGCGCCGGCCCCGGCGTCGCTCCGCAGGCCATCGGCGAACCCGGGCGGCCCTCGCGACCGAGGCTGGTGCTGCCGCGCGACGTGCCGCAGCGCGGTCTGGGCAGCGAGGAGGGACGCGCGGCGCTGGTGCATGCCGTGGCGCACATCGAATTCAATGCCATCAACCTGGCCTGGGACGCCGTCTATCGCTTCCGCGACATGCCGGAGGCGTACTACGCCGACTGGGTCGGTGTGGCCGCCGACGAGGCGAGGCACTTTGCCCTGCTGCGCACGCGCCTGCGCGAACTCGGCCACGACTACGGCGACTTCGACGCGCACAACGGCCTGTGGCAGATGGCGCGCAAGACGGCGCATTCCTGCCTGGCCCGCATGGCCCTGGTGCCGCGCGTACTGGAGGCGCGCGGCCTGGACGTCACGCCGGGCATGATCGCGCGCCTGCGCGGCGTCGACGACAACCGCACGGCGGACATACTGGAAGTGATCCTGCGCGAAGAGGTCGCCCACGTCGCCGCCGGTTCGCACTGGTTCGCCTGGTGCTGCGAGCGCGAGGGTCGCGAGCCCCGCGCCACCTTCAACGACCTGTTGCGCGAGCACGCGCGCGGCGTGCTGCGAGGTCCGTTCAACGAGGCCGCGCGGCTGCAGGCGGGGTTCAGCGCGGGCGAGCTGGCGTGGATACGGGAGCAGGCGGCGTGACGCGCGCCCTCCTGCTCGCCGCAGGCATCGCGGCATGGTGGCTGGGCCTGCTCGCCATGTTCTGCGACATTCCCTGGCGCGCGCCGCTGCGTCCGACCCTGCTGTATTCACTCCCGGGCAGCGCCTTCGACGAGAAGCTCGGGCGCTCGCACTCGCTGGACGAGGAACTAAGCATCGACGCTGCCGGTCCGGACCGATCTGCCCTGCAGACGCGCACCGGCGAGCGCATCGATGCCACGCAGCAGCCGATCCTGCATTACCGCTTCGGCCGCCTGCCGCGCACCCTGGAGTTGAGCTTTCTGTTCCGCCGCGCCGACAGCCCCGACGACGTGCAGGTGGTGGGGCTGCCCTGGCCGGTGGCCGGGCGCGGCAGCTTCGACCTGCGCCGTGTGCCCGAATGGCGCGGCGAGATCATCGAGTTCGGCCTGTCGGAGTTTCCGACGGCGCAGTCGGTGCCGCCCGAACTCGGCTTCCGCCCCTTCAGTCTGGACGTGGTCACGCTGGAGTCGCCCTCCTGGCAGGGCGCCCTGGCGATCAAGCGCTGCGACTGGTTCGGCTACTGGCCCTGGGCGCTGATGTCGATCAGCGCCCTCGGTCCGGACGCCACGGCACCGCGCGGCCACTCGCTGGTGCTGATGGTGACGCTGGGTCTGGCTGGCAGCTTCGCCTTGCTCGCCATTGGCGCTGGCGGCGCGCGCCGCTGGTTGCGCCTCGGGGTCGTGCTGGCGGCTCTCGCCTGGCTTGCGCTGGACCTGCGCTGGCTCGCGGGCCTGGCGATGCGGCATGCGGTCACCCGCGAGCTGTACGCCGGCAAGGCCTGGTCGGAACGCCAGGCCCTCGTGCCCGACAGCGACGTGCGCGCGGCGGCGCTGGCCGTGCGTCAGGCCCTCGACGGCATCGATCGCCGCACCCGGGTGTTCGTCGAGGCCAATTCCGACTACAACCGCGCGCGCCTGGTCTATCACCTGCAGCCGCTGAATACCGGCCCTGCCAACATCACCGGCTATGGCAGCGAGGAGCAGCGGCGCGGCGCCTACCTCGTGCTGTACGGAACCGACGCCGGCCCGACCTACGATGCATCGCGGCGCGCCCTGGTCCAGGCCGACGGCAGCACGCTGGCCGCCGAGCCGGTGCTGGAGCAGGGCCACCTCAGGCTGTACCGATTCCTCGATGGAGGTACGCCATGATGGGGACCCTGCTGGCGTGGAGTCTGCCCCTGCTGCTGGGGGTCGGCGGCTGGGCCATGCTGCGCGGATGGCCTCGCGGCGCCGCCGCCTGGTCGGCGGCGATCGGCGGCGGCTTCGTGCTTGGCAATCTCGCCACGGCCGCAGTGCTCGGGGTGCTGCATCCCGCGCGACTCGACCGGGCGCAGGCACTGGCGGGGAGCGTCGTCGCGGCTCTGGCGCTGGGCGCCTGGTGGCGCGCCTGGCGGCAGCGCCCGCTGTTGCTGCGGCCGCCCCTGGAGCCGGTGGCGCCAGGCGAACGCTGGCTGGTGGCGGTGCTGGCCGCCCTGCTGCTGGTGCATGCCATCGTGCTGTTCGACGAAGTGCGCCTGCGCCCGCTGTTTCCCTGGGATGCGTGGTGGGTCTGGTCGGTGCGCGCCAAGGCATGGGCGCTCTCGGGCCAGTTCGATCCCGTGGTCGCGCCACCGCTGTGGCTGGCCCAGGGCGAGGCGCTGCTGCGTACCGGCACGGCATGGAACTACCCGCCGCTGCTGGCCTGGCTGGAGCTGTGGTATGCCCTGGGCGCCGGCAACTGGAACGAACCTCTGGTGAACCTGTCCTGGTTCGGCCTGTGGCTCGCCTTGCTGCTCGGCTGCTACGGCCAGTGGCGCCAGCTCGGCGTGCGGCGTGCGGTCGCGGCAGCAGGTACCTACGCCCTGGGCTCGCTGCCCCTGCTGGAGGTGCATGTCGCGCTGGCGGGCTATGCCGATCTGTGGCTCGCCGCCGCCCTGGTCATTGCCGCGCTGGCCTGGTTGCAGGCGCGTGCCTCGGGGCGCTGGGGCGACTGGATCCTGGCCGGGCTGGGCGCCGTGGCGCTGCCGCTGCTCAAGTTCGAGGGCACGGTGTGGCTGCTGTGCCTCGCCCTGCCGCTGCTGGCCGATCGCCTGCCGCGCACCTGGCGCCGCTGGGGCCTGGGGCTGGCAATCGTCGCGATTGCCCTGGTTACCGCGCTGTCCGTCCTGCTCGATCTGGGCTGGGTACGCCTGGCGCGCGACCTCCTTTCCGGGGCCAGCGGGGGGCGCACCGCGAGCAGTTCCTTCGCGGTGCTGCGCGCACTGGGCGAGGGCCTGTTCGCCCAGTACAACTGGCACCTGCTGTGGCCGCTGCTCGGTGTGCTGCTGGCGTGGCGTTGGGACGCCCTGCGAAGGGCGCCGGAGCTGCGTCGCATCGCGCTTGCCCTGCTGCTCGGACTGGGCTTCGTGGTGGCGCTGTTCCTGCTCACGCCCGCGGCGAAATGGGCCGAGAGCTACACCGCCGTGAACCGCCTGGTGTTGCAGTGGGTGGGCCTGGCGGTGAGCCTGGGCGTGCTGTTGCTGCGCCCGAGCACGGCGGCGTCGGGCGCTCTCAAGCCGGTGACGCCAGCACCCGCCGATACAGCTGCAGCAGGGTCGCCGTCGTCTGCGTCGGAGTGAAC
>DAOOVM010000141.1:0-7862 GCA_035370085.1 Rhodanobacteraceae bacterium
TCGAGATGAACCCGCGCGTGTCGCGCTCCTCGGCGCTGGCCTCCAAGGCCACCGGTTTTCCCATTGCCAAGGTCGCGGCCAAGCTCGCCGTGGGCTACACCCTGGATGAGTTGAAGAACGACATCACCGGCGGACTCACCCCGGCCTCGTTCGAACCGTCCATCGACTACGTGGTGACGAAGATTCCGCGCTTCGCCTTCGAGAAGTTCCCTGCGGCAGACGCGCGCCTGACCACGCAGATGAAGTCCGTGGGCGAGGTCATGGCGATCGGCCGCACCTTCCAGGAGTCGCTGCAGAAGGCCCTGCGTGGGCTGGAGACGGGCAAGGACGGCCTCACGCCGACACGCCTCGCGCTGGACAGTGAGGATGGCCTCATCGCGCTCAAGCGCGAGCTGAAGGAGGCCGGCCCCGAGCGCCTGTTCTACGTGGCGGACGCCTTCCGCGCCGGCCTCAGTCTGGCCGAGGTCTACGCGCTGACGCGCATCGACCGCTGGTTCCTTGCGCAGATCGAGCGGTTGGTGCAGGTCGAAGCCGAGGTCAAGGCCGGTGGCCTCGCCGTGCTGGATGCCGCGCGCTTGCGCGCGCTCAAGCGCAAGGGATTCTCGGACGCGCGCCTGGCCAGCCTGCTCGGAACCGACGAGCACGCCGTGCGCAAGCTGCGCCAGGCCTTCGGTGTGCGCCCGGTGTACAAGCGCGTGGACAGCTGCGCGGCCGAATTCGCCACCACTACCGCCTACATGTACTCGACCTATGAGGACGAGTGTGAGGCTGCACCCAGCGATCGCCCCAAGGTGATCGTGCTCGGCGGTGGTCCCAATCGCATCGGTCAGGGCATCGAATTCGACTACTGCTGCGTGCACGCCGCGCTGGCGCTGCGCCAGGACGGATTCGAGACCATCATGGTCAACTGCAACCCGGAGACGGTATCGACCGACTACGACACCTCCGATCGCCTGTACTTCGAGCCCCTCACGCTGGAAGACGTGCTGGAGATCGTCGACCTGGAGAAGCCCCGCGGCGTCATCGTGCAGTACGGCGGCCAGACGCCGCTCAAGCTCGCCCGCGCCCTCGAAGCCAACGGCGCGCCCATCATCGGCACCACGCCCGACTCCATCGACCTCGCCGAGGACCGCGAGCGCTTCCAGCAGATGGTGCACAAGCTCGGCCTGAACCAGCCGCCGAACCGCACTGCGCGCAATCCGGACGAGGCGCTGGCCCTGGCGCGCGAGATCGGCTATCCGCTGGTGGTGCGCCCGAGCTACGTGCTCGGTGGCCGCGCCATGGAAGTGGTGCACGGTGATGCCGACCTCAAGCGCTACATCACCGAGGCCGTGCGCGTGTCCAACGACTCGCCCGTGCTGCTCGACCGTTTTCTCGACAACGCCGTGGAAGTGGATGTGGACATCGTCGCCGATGCCCAAGGCGCGGTGCTGATCGGCGGCATCATGGAGCACATCGAGGAGGCCGGAGTGCATTCCGGCGATTCCTCCTGCTCGCTGCCGCCGTATTCGCTCTCCGCCGCGGTGCAGGACCGCCTGCGCGCCCAGGTGGCGGCGATGGCGCGCGAGCTGAAGGTGGTGGGCCTGATGAACACCCAGTTCGCCATCCAGACCGACGAGAACGGTGCCGAGACCATCTACATCCTGGAAGTGAATCCGCGCGCCTCACGCACCGTGCCCTTCGTGTCCAAGGCCACGGGCGTGGCGCTGGCCAAGATCGCCGCGCGCTGCATGGTCGGCCAGAGCCTGGCCGGGCAAGGCGCCACGCGCGAGGTGATCCCGTCCTACTTCTCGGTCAAGGAGGCCATCTTTCCCTTCCTGAAGTTCCAGAACGTGGATCCGATCCTCGGCCCCGAGATGCGGTCCACCGGCGAGGTCATGGGTGTCGGTCGCAGTTTCGGGGCGGCTTTCGCGCGCGCGCACGAGGCGGCCAACATCGCCGCACCACCCAGGGGCAAGGTGTTCGTCTCGGTGCGCGATCCGGACAAGCCGCGCCTGCTGCCGGTGGCGCGCGAGCTGTTGCGTCGCGGCTATTCGATCGTGGCCACGGGTGGCACTTGCAGCTTCCTGCAGGCCCAGGGCATCGCCTGCGAACGCATCAACAAGGTGCTGGAGGGGCGTCCGCACGTGGTGGATCTGATCAAGAACGGCGAGATCGTGTTCATCGTCAACACGACCGAGGGCAAACAGGCCATCGCCGACTCCTTCTCGATCCGGCGCGAGGCCCTGCAGCGGCGCATCACCTACTCGACCACCATCGCCGGGGCGCGGGCGCTGTTGCACTCGCTCGACTTCCGCGGCGACGGGGCGGTGCACAGCCTGCAGGAGCTGCACCGCGAGTTGGCGACAACGCGCTAAACTGCGCGTACCGGCGCCGTCCCGCGGGGGCGGCGCCTTCCCATGTTTCCGCTTCCGGCCCGCTCTGCGCGGACGGGAGCCTTTTTCGCTGCGCCGGAGCGCATGCCGGCGGAAGGCAGGACAGGATGAAGCGACCCCCGATGACCCTCAAAGGCGCCGAGCGCCTGCGCACCGAACTGGATCGGCTCAAGTCCGTGGAGCGCCCGCGCATCATCGAGGCCATCGCCGAGGCGCGCGCCCACGGCGACTTGAAGGAGAACGCCGAATACCACGCCGCGCGCGAGCAGCAGGGCTTCATCGAAGGGCGCATCCAGGAGATGGAGGCGGCGCTGTCGGTGGCCGAAGTCATCGACGTGGCCAAGCTCGCTGCCGGCACGCGCATCGTGTTCGGCGCCACGGTGGACCTGGAGGACGAGGACTCCGGCGAGGCCGTGACCTACCAGATCGTCGGCGACATCGAGGCCGACATCAAACGCAAGATGATCGCCGTCAGTTCGCCCATCGCCCGCGCACTCATCGGCAAGAGCGAGGGCGACAGTTTCGAGTTCCAGGCGCCCAACGGCGTGAAGCGCTACGAGATCGTTGGCGTCCGTTACGAAGCCTGAGGGCCTTCTGCGGCCCGCGCCGGCGCGCGGCCGCCCCTGCCGGAGCGATTGCATGGCCGTGCTGACCCTGCTGCTGCCGCCGCGCGCCCGCCTCGCCGCCGAGCCGGCGCTGGCGCCGGGGCCGCTCGCCTCCTGGTGGCACCGCGGCGACCGCGCCGACGCCGCCGCACCGGGTCGCGAGGCGGCGCTGCGCAGCGTGTTCCAGTTCACCGGCAAGACCCTGCCTGTGGCGGCGCTGACGCGCCAGCTCGACGCTGGCGATGCGGCGGGTGCCGTGTGGCTGCGCGCCGATCCCGCCTACGCGCGGGCCGACATGACCACGGCGCGCCTGCTGGCCTGCGGCGAGCTCGGCCTGAGCGCCGCGGAAGCGCAGGCGCTGATCCAGCCGCTGCGCCCGCTGTTCGGCGACGCCGGCTTTCCCATCGATGCGCCGGCGCCGCAGCGCTGGTACCTGCGCTGCCCGCCCGGCGCGCAACTGCCGGCGTTCTCCGCGCCGGCCGAGGTGCTGGGGGATGACCTCGGCCGCCACCTGCCGACCGCTGCGCAGGGGCGCCGCTGGCGCAGCCTGTTCAACGAGGCGCAGATCCTGCTGCACCAGCACCCGTTGAATGCCGAGCGCGTGCGGCGTGGTCAGTTGCCCGTGAACGCGCTCTGGTTCTGGGGCGGCGGCACGCTGCCGGAGTGGGTGCGCGGCGCGGTGACCGTTGTGCTCGGCGAGGACGTGCCGCTGCGGGCGCTCGCGGCGCGGGCAGGGGTACGCGCGCACGCGGCCGAGCCTGCCGCGCTGGCGGGCCTGGCGGCCGACGCCGCGGCCCTGCTTGACCTCGCCGTCGAGCGTGACGGCGGCGTGCTCCGCACCTGGATCGAGGCTGTCGCAGCCGCGCTGCGCGATGGCCGGCTGTCCGCCCTGGACGTCCGTTTCGAGAGCGGCGAGCGCCTGCACGTGACGGCGCGCCAGCGCTGGCGCTTCTGGCGTCGCCTGCGCCCACTGCCGGCATGACCGGCCTGCAGCTGCGGCGCCGCCCGCCCGGCGACGGCTCCGCACTCGGCGACTTGCCGCCCGTGCTGCGGCGTGTGTACGCGGCCCGCGGTATCCACACGCGCTCGGCGCTGGATCTCCGCCTGGGCCGCCTGCTGCCGCCGGCGGCCCTGGGTGGTCTGGACGCCGCCTGCGAACTGCTGCATCGGGCCCTGGACCAGCAGTGGCGCGTGGTGGTGGTCGGCGATTTCGACTGCGATGGGGCCACGGGCACGGCCGTCGCGGTGCGCGGCCTGCGCCTGCTCGGTCTGCGCGACCTGCACTATCGCGTGCCCAACCGCTTCCTCCACGGCTACGGCCTGTCGCCGGCCCTGGTGGCGGAGCTGCTGCCGCTGGCGCCGCGCCTGATCCTCACGGTCGACAACGGCGTGGCCGCCCATGCCGGCATCGCCGCGGCGCGCGCGGCGGGCATCGAGGTGCTGGTGACCGATCACCACCTGCCCGGCGACAGCCTGCCTGCGGCCAGTGCCATGGTGAATCCCAACGCCGTGGCGCCGGAACGCTGTGCGCACGCGGCGCCGGCCTGCGAGCAGTGCAGCGAGGCGCAGCGCCAGAGCCGTGCCCTGGCTGGCGTGGGCGTGGTGTTCTACCTGCTGCTGGCGCTGCGCGCGCGCCTGCGTGCCGGCGGTGCGTTCGCACCGGGCGGCGAGCCGGACCTGTCCTGCCTGCTCGACCTGGTTGCCCTCGGCACCGTGGCCGACCTGGTGCCGCTGGAGTTCAACAACCGCGTGCTGGTGGAGGCGGGCCTGCGGCGCATCCGTGCGGGGCAGGCCTGCGCCGGCGTCGCCGCCCTCGTGGAGGTGAGCCAGCGGCGCGCCGCCACGCTCACCGCCGCCGACCTGGGTTTCGCCCTGGCACCGCGCATCAATGCTGCCGGGCGCCTGGAGGACATGGGTCTGGGCATCGAATGCCTGTTGACCGACGAGGCCGGCCGCGCGCGCGAGCTGGCCGAGCGCCTGCACGAAATCAATGCCGAGCGGCGCGATCTGCAGGCGGCGATGGTGGAGCAGGGCGAGGCGCTGGTGCAGCAGGTGCTGGACCGCCGGGGCGACGCCGCGCTGCCGTGGGGTCTGGTGCTGTACGAACCAGGCTGGCACGCCGGCGTGGTGGGCCTGGTCGCCTCGCGCCTGAAAGAGCGCCTGCACCGTCCGGTGATCGCCTTCGCGCCGGCGGGCGAGGACGCCACCGGCGAGCTCAAGGGCTCGGCGCGCTCGATACCCGGATTCCACCTGCGCGACGCGCTGGCGGCGGTGGATGCCCGGCATCCCGGGCTCATCCTGCGCTTCGGCGGTCACGCGATGGCCGCGGGCCTGAGCCTGGCCGCAGCCGACCTGTCGCGCTTCGCCGCGGCGTTCGATGCCGTGGTGACCGCGCAGCTCGCCTCGGAGCTGCGCGAGCCGGTGCTGTGGACGGACGGCGGCCTGTCGGGTGAGGAGTTCGACGCCGAGCTGGCCCGCACCCTGCGCTACGGCGGTCCCTGGGGGCAGGCCTTTCCGGAACCGCTGTTCGACGATGCCTTCGAGGTGGACAGTTGGCGGCCGATGGGAGAAGTCCACTTGCGCCTGATGCTGCGCCACGCCGAGCGCAAAGAGCCCCTGGAAGCGGTGATGTTCGGCGCCTACGACGGCACGCCGCCGCCGCGAAGCGTGCGTGCCGCCTACCACCTGCAGCTCGACGAATGGAACGGACGCGAGCGCCTGCGCCTCCTCCTGCGACACCTCGAACCCTTGTGAGCCCCGTTGCGGCGGCCCAGCTCGGCCTGTCGGGCGACTCGCTCCCGGCCCGGTGCTTCCGCTGCCCGCGCCTGCTAAGCTTGCGGGCCGTTTTTGCACTGCATCACAACCATGATCGAGACCAATCAGATCACGGCGCGCATCGCGGACCTGTCGGCCCGCGCGGCGTCGCTTAGGGGGTATCTTTGACTACGAGGCCAAGCGCGAGCGCCTCGAGGAAGTCAGCCGCGAGCTGGAGAGCCCCACGGTATGGGATGCGCCCGAGCGCGCCCAGCAGCTCGGCAAGGAGCGCGCCCAGCTCGAACGCATCGTCGCCGGCCTGCGCGAGATCGGTGACGGCCTGAGCGGCGCCTCCGAGCTGCTGGAACTGGCTGCGGCCGAAAGCGACGAGGGCACGGCCGCGGCCGTGGCCGCCGACGTGGAGCAGCTAGCCGCGCGCGTGGAGAAGCTGGAATTTCAGCGCATGTTCTCCGGCCAGATGGACGCGGCGAACGCCTTCGTCGACATCCAGGCCGGCGCCGGCGGTACCGAGGCGCAGGACTGGGCCGAAATGCTGCTGCGCATGTACCTGCGCTGGTGCGAGAACAAGGGCTGGAAGACCGAACTGCTGGAGGCCAGCGCCGGCGAAGTGGCGGGCATCAAGAGCGCCACCTTCCGCGTCGAGGGTGACTATGCCTACGGCTGGCTCAAGACCGAGATCGGCGTGCACCGCCTGGTGCGCAAGTCGCCGTTCGATTCGGACAACCGCCGCCACACCAGCTTCACCTCGGTGTTCGTCTCGCCCGAGGTCGACGACGACATCGACATCGAGATCAATCCGGCTGACCTCAAGACCGACGTGTACCGCGCCTCGGGCGCCGGCGGCCAGCACGTGAACCGCACGGAATCCGCCGTGCGCATCACCCACATGCCCAGCGGCGTCGTCGTCGCCTGCCAGACCGAGCGCAGCCAGCACGCCAACCGCGACCGCGCCATGAAGATGCTGAAAGCCAAGCTGTACGAGCTGGAAGTGCAGAAGCGCAATGCGGAGAAACAGAAACTGGAAGAGTCCAAGGCCGACATCGGCTGGGGCAGCCAGATCCGCAACTACGTGCTCGACCAGTCGCGCATCAAGGACCTGCGCACCGGCGTGGAACGCACCGACACGCAGAAGGTGCTCGACGGCGATCTGGACGAGTTCATCGAGGCCAGCCTGAAGTCCGGCCTGGAGGCTGGCGCCAAGCGTGCCGACGCCTGAGTCGCGTCTTCCCCGATCTTTACTCCCATTCCGCTACCACCAAGGCCATGAACCTGCAGACCTCCGAGGCCGCCGAGCCGATCCAGGACGAAAACAAGCTGATCGCCGAGCGGCGCGAGAAGCTGCACGCGCTGCGCGGGCAGGGTGTGGCCTTCCCCAACGACTTCCGCGTCGATGCCTTCGCCGGCGAGCTGCAGGCGGAATTCGCCGACAGGGAGGCCTGGCCGGCGGAGACGATCGAGGCCCTGGCACGGCGTGTGCGCGTGGCCGGACGCATCGTGCTCAAGCGCGTGCAGGGCAAGGTCAGCTTTGCGCAACTGCAGGACGGCAGCGGCCGGCTGCAGCTGTTCATCCACCAGGGCACGGTGGGCGAGGCGACCTACGAAGCCTTCAAGGGCTGGGACGTGGGCGACATCGTCGGCGCCGAGGGCACGCTGATGCGCACCAAGACCGGCGAACTGTCGGTCAAGGCGACGGCTTTGCGCCTGCTGACCAAGTCGCTGCGCCCGCTGCCGGACAAGTTCCACGGCCTGGCCGACGTCGAACAGCGCTACCGCCAGCGCTACGTCGACCTCATCGTCACCGAGGAGTCGCGCCGCGTGTTCCGCCTGCGCTCGGCGATGATCCGCTTCATGCGCCAGTGGCTGGAAGCCGCGCCGCGCGGCTTCATGGAAGTGGAAACGCCGATGATGCACCCCATCCCCGGGGGCGCCACGGCGCGGCCGTTCGTGACCCACCATAACGCGCTGGACCTGGACATGTACCTGCGCGTCGCGCCGGAGCTGTACCTGAAGCGTTTGGTGGTCGGCGGCTTCGAGCGCGTGTTCGAGATCAATCGCAACTTCCGCAATGAAGGCGTGTCGACGCGCCACAACCCGGAATTCACCATGC
>DAOOVM010000142.1:0-7840 GCA_035370085.1 Rhodanobacteraceae bacterium
GCCGCTGGCGTGCAGGACGACGGAATGGGTGACGCGGGCAGGATCGGACACCGCCGGATTGTCCCCCAGCGCGGGTGCCGGCGAAAGCCGCGGCGCGCGGCGGTCCATAATGCCGCTCCGCCCGCACTCCGGACCCCGCCCATGCTGTGGAAGATCGCGCCCGACCTGGCCACCCTGAACCGCTGGAACGCCGATACCGCGGCCAGCGCGCTCGGCATCGTCATCACCGAAGTGGGCGACGACTTCGTGCGCGGCACCCTGCCGGTGGATGCGCGCACGCGCCAACCCTTCGGCCTGCTGCACGGCGGCGCCTCGGTGCTGCTGGCGGAGACCCTGGGCAGCCTCGCCGCCAACCTGTGCCTGGACCCGAGCGAAGCCGTGGCGGTGGGCCTGGACATCAACGCCAACCACCTGCGCGCGGCGCACCAGGGCACGGTCACGGGCACGGCACGGCCGCTGCACCTGGGGCGATCGACCCAGGTGTGGGAGATCCGCATCGAGAATGCCACCGCCGAACTGGTGTGCATCGCGCGCCTGACCATGGCCGTGGTGCCGCGCCGCGCCGTGGGCGCCACGGCGTGAACCAGGCGCCCTACGCGCAGCTCTCGCCAGACTGCGTGCTGGACGCGGTGGCGGCGCTGGACCTCGTGCCCGACGGCCGCCTGCTGGCCCTCAACAGCTACGAGAACCGCGTCTACCAGGTGGGCATCGAGGACGCCGCGCCGCTGGTGGTGAAGTTCTACCGGCCCGGTCGCTGGAGCGACGCCGCCATCGCCGAGGAGCATGCCTTCGCCCTCGAGCTGGCCGCAGCCGAGCTTCCGGTGGTGGCGCCGCTGGCCCTGGCCGGCGCCACCCTGCACAGGCATGCCGGCTTCCGCTACGCCGTCTATCCGCGCCGCGGAGGGCGCACGCCTTCGCTGGAATCGGCCGAGCACCTGGCGTGGATGGGGCGCCTGCTGGCGCGCCTGCACGGCGTCGGCGCGCGCGCCAGCTTCGCGCACCGCGGTCACCTCGACCTCGACAGCTTCCTGCGTGCACCGCGCGATGCCGTGCTGGCCTCGCCGCTGCTGCCGCCAGCGCTCGCGCCCCGCTACCGCGCTGCGCTGGACGCGCTGGAAGCGTGCCTGGCTCCGCACTTCGTCCCGGGCGCGTTCCGCGCCCTGCGCCTGCACGGCGACTGCCACCCGGGCAACGTACTGTGGACCGACAGCGGTCCGCACTTCGTCGACCTCGACGACGCGCGCCTGGGTCCGGCGATCCAGGACCTGTGGATGCTCGCCCCCGATCGCCGCGCGCTCGACGCGCTGCTGGAGGGCTACGCGGAGTTCCGCGATCTGGACCACACCGAGCTGGCCCTGATCGAGCCGCTGCGCCTGCTGCGGCAGATCCACTGGGCCGGCTGGATCGCCACCCGTTGGCACGACCCGGCCTTTCCCGCCGGCTTTCCCTACGCCGCCGAGGCGCGCTGGTGGGAACAGCACGTCAATGACCTGGTCGAGGCGGCGCGGCGCGACGACTGAATCGGCGCCGACCGCGGCGCGGCGGTCGCCGCGCGTTCGTTGGCGCAGCGCACCATCGCCGGCTACTCTAGCGCGCCATGAACTCCGCCGCCGACGAAACGCAGACTGCCATGGCCCCGTCCCGCGACTGGGCGCGGCCGCTGCGCTACGCCCGCCGCGCGCCGTTGCTGGTCGCCCATCTGCTGATCGCCCTGCCGCTGGCCCTGCTGGTGATCAATCCACTGGGCGCGCGCCTGCGCCTGCGCGGTGAGCGGCTGGACCACCTCACCACGCGCTGGTGGTCGGCCTGCCTGGTGCGCTGCTTCGGCTTCCGCATCCGCCGCCACGGCGAACCCGCCGGCCAGCCGGTACTGTTCGTGGCCAACCACGTGTCCTGGCTGGACATCGAACTCATGCACAGCCAGGCCTTCATGTGCTTCGTGGCCAAGGCCGAGATCGAGCGCTGGCCGCTGATCGGCTGGCTCGCGGCGCGCGCCGGCACCATCTACCACCGCCGCGGCAGCACGCACTCCCTGGGTGCGGTCATGGAGCGCGTGGTGGAACGCCTGCAGCAGGGCCTGCCGGTCGGCGTCTTCCCCGAGGGCGGCACCGGCGACGGCAGCAGCGTGCGCACCTTCCATGCGCGCATCTTCCAGGTGGCCACCGACGCCGGCGTGCCGGTGCAGCCGGTGGCGCTGCGCTACGGCCGCAATGGCCGCCAGCACCCGGCGGTGGCATTTGCCCCGGGCGAGAGCTTCTTCGCCAATTTCCTGCGCCTGCTGGGTGAACCCAGCATGCACGCCGAAGTGCATTTCTGCCCGGTGATACAGCCCTCCGACGAGGGGCGCCGCCGCACCGCGCAGACCGCGCGCGCCGCCATCGTGGATGCGCTCGGCCTGGGCGAATGAGCCGGCCGCCACGTTTCCTGCACGGCAGTGGGCCTAGGCTCGCTGCATGAGAGACATCGCCATGCGTGCCACCGACTTCAGCCCGCACCGCCTGTTGCGCAGCCCGCACGTGCAGTCGGTGTTGGCGTCCAGCGGTGTGCGGCGCTGGCTGTTCCGGCGCCGGCGCCAGGCGCTGGAAGGCGCGGCGGTCGAGCACATCCTCGACTGCGGCGGCGGCGTGCGTCTGCAGGGCTTCCACTCCGCTCAGCGCGCGCTGCCGCAGCCGCGCGGCCTGCTGGTGTTGCTGCACGGCTGGGAGGGCAGCGTCGACTGCAGCTACCTGCTGCACACCGGCGCGCGCATGCTGGCCGAAGGCTGGGACGTGTTCCGGCTCAACTTCCGCGATCACGGCGACACCCATCACCTCAACCCGGAGATGTTCCACTCCTGCCGCATCGACGAGGTGGTGGGGGCGGTGAGCGCGGTGGCACGGCGCTGGCCGCTGCGCCCGCTGGCGCTGTCGGGCTTCTCCCTCGGCGGCAATTTCGCCCTGCGGGTGGCACTGCGCGCGCCGACGGCAGGCATCGCGCTGGACCGCGTCATCGCGGTGTGCCCGGCCATCCACCCGCCCTCGATCCTCGATGCGATCGAGCGCGCGCCCTGGTTCTACCACGAGTATTTCATGCTGAAGTGGCGTGGCTCGCTCAAGCGCAAGCGCCGGCTCTATCCCGAACAGGTGCACCTGAGCGACGCCGAGCTGCGCCACGACATGCGCACGCTGACGCGGGTCATGGTGGAGCGGCATACCGACTTCGGCTCGCTCGACAACTACCTCAACGGCTACTCCATCGCCGGCGACATCCTGGCGGGGCTGCGCGTGCCGGCGACCATCCTCACCGCCGCCGACGATCCGATCATTCCGGTCACGGATTTTCACGGCCTCACTCTCGCGCCCGGCACCGAGCTGGACATCGCCCCCGCCGGCGGCCATTGCGGCTTCATCCGCGATCTCTCCCTGCGCAGCTGGACCGAGGACTACATCGCCGAGAAGCTGGCGCAGACCCTGCCGCGCGGCTGAATGCCGGCCGCGCGCGCAACCCGAGGGCGGCCATAAGCAGCGCTTAAGCCTGCCGCCGCAGCATCGTCCCCACCCCCACGGAGGACGACGATGAAGGCTCTCCTGCTGCTCCTGTCCCTGCC
This sequence comes from Rhodanobacteraceae bacterium, assembly GCA_035370085.1. Taxonomy (GTDB): domain Bacteria; phylum Pseudomonadota; class Gammaproteobacteria; order Xanthomonadales; family Rhodanobacteraceae; genus Tahibacter. Next base: position 3,587 of record DAOOVM010000142.1, read on the forward strand.
GACGCTGGCCGCGGCGGCGCCGGATCCCGCGGCGCTGGCGCGCGGCGAGGCCCTGTTCCATCGCCCGTTCGACAGCGGCTGGAGCTGTGCCACCTGCCACACGGCCGATCCGCGCCAGCCCGGCCGCCATACGGTTACCGGGCGCGCCCTGCTGCCGCTGGCTCCGGCCGTCAACCCGGCGCGCTTCAGCGATGCCGCCAAAGTGGACAAATGGTTCCGGCGCAACTGCCGCGACGTGCTCGGCCGCGAGTGCAGCGCGCAGGAGAAGGCCGACCTGACCGCCTGGCTGCGCAGCCTGCCGGCGGAGACACAGCCATGAGCCGCGCCGCACCGGTGTGTCTGATCCTGCTGTGCAGCGCCGTCGCGCCGCGGGCGCTGGCCGACGGGCGCGCGACGCGCACGCCGCCGCCGGCCGCGTACGTGGAGGAATGCGGCGCCTGCCACGTGCCCTATCCGGCGCGCGGCCTCGCCGCCGCCGACTGGGCGCAGCTGATGGGCCGGCTCGAGCGCCATTTCGGCAGCGACGCCAGCCTGGAGCCGGCGCTGGCGGCACAGATCACCGCCTGGCTGCAGGCCAACGCCGGTCGGGGTCCGGCGCAGGCCGCAGCGGCAGAGCCGCCACGCCTCACGCGCGCCGCCTGGTTCCTGCGCGAACACGACGAACTGCCACAGCGCCTCCGGGTCGCAGCGGAAGTGAAGAGTGCGGCCAACTGCGGCGCCTGCCACCGCGGCGCGACCGAAGGCCGCTATTCCGAACACGAGGTGCGTCTGCCCGGCGCCGCCACCCTGCCCTCCGACGGAGACCGCCCATGAGCACCACCGCGCAACGCATCCTGGTGTGGGACCTGCCCACACGCCTGTTCCACTGGAGCCTCGCCCTGTGTTTCACCGGCGCTTGGCTCACCTCGGACAGCGAGCGCCAGCAACTGCTGCACTTGCTGTTCGGCTACAGCCTGTTCGGTCTCATCGCGTTTCGCCTGGTGTGGGGCCTGGTCGGCACGCGCTACGCGCGCTTCGCCCAGTTCGTGCGCGGCCCCCGCGCGGTGCTGCACTACCTGCGCGCGCTGTGGCAGCGCCGGCCGGAGAACGGCGTCGGCCACAACCCGGCCGGCGCCGTGGCCATCGTGCTGCTGCTGGGTCTGGGCTTCGGCACCGCGCTCACCGGCTGGCTCATGGCCAGCGGCCGCGCCGGCGACGCGCTGGAGGAAGTCCACGAGGCGCTTGCCACGGCCATGCTGGTGCTGGTGGGCGTGCATGTGCTGGCCGTGATCGCCAGCAGCGTGCTGCACCGCAGGAACCTGGTGCGTGCCATGGTCACGGGCTACCAGCAGGGCCTGCCGGCGCAGGGCATCCGCTCCGCTGCGGTGGCGGTGGGCCTGGTGCTCGCGGCGGCTCTGGGCGGGTTCTGGGCCTACGGACTGGCCACCCAGCGCCTGCCCTTCGGGCTCGGCGCAGGCAGCGACGGCGTGGCAGGCGTCGCGGTCTCCTCCGCCAACCCCGGCCGCGGCGACCGCGATGGCGACGACGATTGATGCGGCGCGTCGCCATCTCGACAATGCGCGCATGACCGGAACCCGCCATGCGCGCGCTCGTCGTCGAGGATGATCCCCTGCTCGGCGACGCACTGGCCGTGGGTCTGCGCCAGCGCGGCTACGCCGTGGACTGGGTGCGCGACGGCCTCGCCGCCGAGGCCGCCCTGCAGGCCGAGCCTTTCGCCGCCGTGGTGCTGGACCTCGGCCTGCCGCGGCTGTCGGGCCTGGACGTGCTGCGCCGTCGCCGCGCCGCCGGCGACACCACGCCCGTGCTGATCCTCACCGCGCGCGACGCGGTGGCCGAGCGCGTGCAGGGCCTGGACGCCGGCGCGGACGACTACGTGGTCAAGCCGGTGGATCTGGACGAGCTGGCCGCGCGCCTGCGCGCCCTGGTGCGCCGCGGTGCCGGCCACGCCAGCGCGGTGCTGGCGCTGGGTGAACTGCGCCTGGATGCCGCCGCGCACACGGTGCACTGGCGCGACGCCGCGGTGGATCTCTCGCCGCGCGAGTTCGCCCTGCTGCAGGAACTGGCGCAGAGCGCCGGGCGCGTGCTCAGCCGCCAGCAGCTCGAACAGCGCATCTACGGCTGGGGCGAGGAGGTGGAGTCCAACGCCATCGAAGTGCATGTGCACCACCTGCGGCGCAAGCTTGATCCCTCTCTCATCGTCACCGTGCGCGGTGCCGGCTACCTGCTGCCCAAACCGGCATGAGCGCGCGCTCCGCCCCCTCGCTGCGCGCGCGCCTGTCCGGCCTGGTTCTGGCCGCGGTGGGCCTGCTGTGGCTCGCCGCGCTGGCGGCGAGCTACGGCCGCGCGCGGCACGAGCTGGACGAACTGCTCGACGCGCACCTGGCCCAGGCCGCCGCCCTGCTGGTGGCGCAGTCGAGCGACGATCTGGACGAGCTGGCGCGCGGCCACCTGCCCGCGGCCGATCCGGACAAACCCCGCCTGGTGCTGCAGCTGTGGGACGGCGGGCGCCTGCGCCTGCACTCGGCCGACGCGCCCGACGCGCGTCTGTCGCCGCGCACGCAGGGCTTCGACACGCGCCGCGTCGCTGGCGTGGACTGGCGCGTGTTCAGCAGCGTGCAGGGCGAAGGCAGCCTGGTGCTGCAGCTGGCCGAGCCACTGGCGCAGCGCGGGCACCTGGCGCGCAGCGTGCTCTGGCGCCTGGCCTGGCCGCTGCTGCTGGCCCTGCCGCTGATCGGCCTGGGCGTATGGCTGGCCCTGGGGCGCGGCCTGCGCCCGCTGCAGCGCCTGGCGGCGGCGGTGGCAGCGCGCGCACCGCTGGACGCCACGCCCCTGCCGGAACTGGGTGCGCCGCGCGAGGTGCTGCCGCTGCTGCAGCGCCTCAATGCCCTGTTCGCGCGCAGCGCCGAGAGCCTGGCGCGCGAGCGCCAGTTCAGCGGCGACGCCTCGCACGAGCTGCGCACACCCATCGCCGCCATCCGCGCCCAGGCCCAGGTGGCGCAGGGCGCGCGCGACGAGGTCGAACGCCGCACCGCCCTGGCCCAGGTCATCGCCGGCTGCGACCGCATCACCCACCTGATCGAGCAACTGCTGGTTCTGGCGCGGCTTGACGCTGGCGCCACCGCGGCCAGCGCCACCAGCGCCGTGGCGCCGCTGCTGCAGGATGTGTTCGCCGAGCTGGCGCCGGCGGCGGCCGCCCGCGGCATGGCCCTGCACGCCGCGGCGGGCGATGCGGCCCTGCGCCTGCCGCTGCCGCCCGACCTGCTGCGCAGCGTGCTGCGCAACCTGGTGGAAAACGCGGTGCGCTACGGCCGCGACGGCGGCGCGGTGTGCGTGGAGGCTGGCGCGGCCGGCGGCAGTCTCTACCTCAGCGTGTGCGACGACGGTCCGGGCATCCCGGCCGAGCAGCGCGCCGCGGCGCGGCGCCGCTTCCACCGCCTGCCCGGGCAGGAGCGCAGCGGCGCCGGCCTCGGCCTCGCCCTCGTCGAGCGCATCGCCGAGGTCAGCGGCGCCACGCTCAGCCTCGACGACGCCCCAGCGGGCCGCGGCCTGTGCGTGCGCCTGCGCTGGGACGCGCCCGCAACGAAGCGCTGACGGCGGCACGGGCGGCGCGGCAGGTCAGATCCAGCGCTCGGGCGATCCTCCGTAAGCTCGATCCGTTCCGACGCTCGACCTGGATCACCGCGCGTTCCTCCGCGCTCAGATGCTGATACTGTCTTCCCATGGCGACACCCGACCTGATCGGGGTGTTGCGCTTGGGGGTTGAGCCTAAGAGGCTCCATGTTCACTCACGCTGGACGTTGAATCATGCGACTCGCAGAACCATCGCGACGGCAACGTGTAATCACGCGCTTGTTTTGGTTCGTTCTCACGATACCCGTTGCGATCGTCACAGCCATGAATGCACACGAGCTAGGTCTGTGGCGGCTTGGTACGCTGCTTCCCGCCGCGATAACGATTGTCTTTCTTGCTCTCGCAAGTATTGTTCCCGCACGCATCAGTTGTTGGTTCACAGGCTGGATAATGTGAAGCCAGCAGGCGGTCGAACTATTTCGGCGCAATCGATCGCGTTGGACCGATAACTCTTCCGTCCAACAATACAGCCACCCAATTACCCGGCTCGAATTTCGGCACACCATTTACTTTCGACAGGAACTCAACGACGTAGTACCAGCGATCAGTAATACCCGAGCATCCTAAGCTCGTCAGGGATATTTGACGTATCTCGACTCGGTCGGCAGTTTTGTAATTCTCCCT
>DAOOVM010000143.1:0-7786 GCA_035370085.1 Rhodanobacteraceae bacterium
TTGCGGAAGCTCAGCAGGCACATGACGAACACGGCGCCGTAGAGCAGGTACAGCATCACGTCCTTGACCTCGCGCACCTTCTCGTTGATGGCCGCCATCACGCCGACGTTGCCGGTGGCGAGGCGCAGGTTGAGCTGGTCGGTGTGGAAGGTCTGGCCGGCGTCGGTGGCGGCCTTGGCGTCGGCGGCGAGCTTCTGCGCGAGGTTGACGTTTCCGCCGGACCACACGCCATTTTCCGTACGGAACTGCTTCACGGCACCCACCACGCGGTCGATGGTGGTGGCGCGGTGGTCGGCCAGGAACATCATCACGGGCATGGCGCTGCAGCTGTCGTTGAGCAGGCCGGAGTCGGTCTCGAAACCCTGGGTGTCCAGGCGCAGCAGGTCGGGGTTGCGCGGCAGCGCGCGCCAGCGCAGGTTGCCTTCGTTCCAGCCGCCGTTGACGATCTTGGCTGCCATCGGCAGGGTGATGACCTGCTCCACGCCCTCGACGTTGCGCATGTGCCAGGCGAAGCGGTCGAGCGTCTCCATCACCGGGTAGCTGGTGGTGCAGGCCGACGGCCCCGATTCGGCGATGACGCTCATCACGTCCACGCCCAGGGCGAACTTGCTGCTGATCAGCTCGGCGTCGCGGTTGTAGCGCGCGTCGGGCTTGAGCTCGGCCACGCCCTGCTGGGCGTCTCCGATCATCACCTTGTGGCCGTAGTCGCGCGCCACCCACCAGCCGCCGACGCCGATCAGCATGATCACGGCCGCGGGGAGCGGGCGGCTGAAGCGGGCGAGGAAGGACCAGATCTTGTCGAACTGGGTGAGCTGGCGCAGGCGGTAGGCGCGCTTGCCCTCGAGGTTACGCAGCTGGCAGTAGGACAGCAGTACCGGCAGCAGCACCAGGTCGGTGAGGATGGTCAGCGCGACGCCGGCCGTGGCGGTGATGGCCAGCTCGAAGATGATGCGGATGGGAATCAGCAGGATGGTGGCGAAGCCGATGCAGCCGGCGATCAGCGCCACCGAGCCCGGCACCAGCAGCATACGGAAAGCGAGTCGCGCGGCGGTTTCGGCGTCCACGCCCTGGCGCGTGCGCAGCTCCTCCACCGTGCCGTCCTCCAGGCCACCGAAGAACAGCTCGCCGCGGAAGCGGTTGATCATCTGTTCGCCGTGGCTCACCGCGATGGCGAAGATGAGGAACGGCGTCAGCATGTTCATCGGATCGATGCCGAAGCCGAGCAGGCGCAGGGCACCGAGCATCCACAGCACCGCGACCAGGGCGCAGAACACGGTGAGCGAGGCGAGCTTGACCGAGGCCGAGTAGAGGAACAGCAGCAGCCAGGTGAAGGCGATGGTGAGGAAGAAGAACTTCACCACGCTCTTGGCGCCATCGGAGATGTCGCCCACCATCTTGGCGAAGCCGATGACCGCGACGGTGGTGTTCTCGTTCTCGTATTTCTGGCGGATCGCCTCGACCTGCTGCGCAATCTTGTTGTAGTCGACCTTGACGCCCTGCTCGGGGTTTTCCGGCACGAGGTCGACCCACACCATGGCGCCGGAGAAGTCCTTGGCGACGAGGCGACCGACGATGCCGGCCTTCTCGATGTTGGCCTTGATCGTGGCGAACTGCTCGGCGTTGGCCTGGAAGCCCTCCACGTTGGGCGTGAACTCGGCGGGGATCACGTTGCCGCCGGCGAAACCGTCTTCCACCACCTCCACGAAGCGCACGTTCGGCGTGAAGATCGAGCGCACGCGCGCCTCGTCCACGCTGTCGATGGTCTTCACGTCCTGGGTGATGTGTTCCATCGTCTGGAAAAACGGCTGGTTGAACATGTCGCCGTTCTTGTCGATCACCGCGATGAGAATGCGGTTGGCGCCGCCGAACTCCTTCTCGTAGTCGAGGAAGGTGCGCATGTACTCGTGGTCGAGCGGGATCTGCTTCTTGAAGCCCGCGTCCACGCGCAGTTGCGACGCGAAGAAGGCCATGGCCACGGTGACCAGCGCGAACAGCGCCAGCACCACCGCGCGATTGCCGAACACCAGGCGCTCGGCGAAGCGGTGGAAGGCACTGGGTTCGCGCACGCTGTTGGAAGCTCCCGCCATGATCGAATTCCCCTGCAAGAAGGCCTGCGACGCCGCGCTGGCGCCGCGCTGGGTGGGTGTTACTGCCTGGGCTGGTAGCGCATCACGCCGTTCTCGCCGACGACGGTGAAGGCATTGCCGCCCTCCGCCACCAGCGCTGACGCGAGGGCGCCGGAGGGCTCTGCCACGCCGGCGCGGAACGGCTCTGTGCCGCTGCGACGCAGCAGCACCAGGCCGTTGGCGCCGACCAGCGCGGCACCGCCATTGGCCAGGCGTACTCCGCCCAGCAGGCTGAGTTCGGTTCCCGTCGCCACTTCGGTCCAGTGCTCGCCAAGGTCGGCGGATTCGTAGGCGTGTCCGCGCAGGCCGAAGACCAGCACCTTGGCGCCCTCGAAGCCGATGACGCCGAACATCGACCCGTTGTAGGGCCACTTCAGGTGCTGCCAGGTGGCGCCCTGGTCGCGCGAGCGGAAGGCCACGCCGCGTTCGCCGGCGATGAACAGCGAGCCGTCGCCGGTGCGGGCGATGGCGTTGAAATGCGGATCGGCTTCCTCGCCGATGGCGAGCTGCTCGCGCGTGAAGGTGCCGGTCTCGCCCGCGGCGGGGCCGGCCTCGCTCGCGCCGGCGGCCGGGCGCGCGACGCGCTGCGCGGCCCAGGTGGTGCCGCCATCGTGGGTGACCAACAGCTGGCTGTAGGCGCCGACGGCGAACCCGTTGCTTTCGTCGAGGAACAGCACGTCCAGCAGCGGCGTGCCCTGGCGCGGATCGGAGGTGGCGGCATCGCCCGGCGGCGCGTGCCAGGGATCCTTGCGCTGCAGGGTCCAGTGCTGACCGGCGTCGGCGCTGGCGAGGATCACGCCGTCGTGGCCCACCGCCCAGAGCTTGTTGCCGACGGCGGTGACGGCGGTCAGCGTGGAGCGCGTCGGCACGTCGGCCACCTGCTCCCAGTGGCTGCGGTCGGTGCTGCGCAGGACGATGCCGTGGGCGCCCACGGCGACGGCCGCGTTGCCGACCTCGGTCAGCCCCAGCAGCAGCGCGTGCGCCGCCTGCGGCATCAGCTCGCTGGGTTGGTCCACCGGGTCGCGCCAGGCGCCGGCGCTCGCCGCCTCGTCCGCCTGCGTGGCCGGTGCCAGCCCCGCGAGCATCGCTGTCATCAGGGCCGCCGCGGCGCGCCGCGGGAGTCTGCCGTGCCTTGCTCTCATCGACCTGATCCCCTGCTGTCCGAGCGGGTCGGGCTTGGGTTTCCCGACCCCGAAAGTGCGATCAGCCGCCCACGGGGGCGGCTGATCGAGGGTACTACTACCAACGCCTTGCCGACATCGTGGCCTGCATGCGGCAACGGTGCGACGTCACTGGATGCCGCGCTGGCGCAGCGACTGCGGCGTGAACATGTCCGGCGTGGTCTGGAACGAGAAGTCGTACTCCGCGTCCTGGTTGTCCAGACCCTGCACCAGATAGCGTCCGGCCTTGAGGTCGTAGTGGATTTCCAGCGTGGTCCAGAACACCGGCACTTCGTAGTAGTTCACGCTGGGCGCCTCGGAGTAGCGCCACAGCTTGCCCTGGCTGTCGTAGTGGTCGATTTCCAGGATCTGCCAGCTGTCCTCGTCGAGGTAGAAGGTGCGCCGCGGATTGATGTGGCGCATGCCCGGCTTGATCGTCGCCTCCACCACCCAGATGCGGTGCAGCTCATAGCGCAGCAGGTCGGGGTTGATGAAGCCCGGCTTGATCAGGTCGTCCACCTTGGTCTTGTCGCTGTGCGCCTTGTAGGAGTTGTACGGCACGTACAGCTCCTTCTTGCCCACCAGCTTCCAGTCGTAGCGGTCCATCGCACCGTTGAACACGTCGGTCATGTCGTTGGTGCGCAGGCCGTCGGAGGCCGTGCCCGGATTGTCGTAGGCGACGTTGGGCGCGCGACGCACGCGGCGCTGGCCGGGGTTGTACACCCACGCCTGGCGCGGCTCCTTCTTCGAATCCAGGGTCTCGTGCACCAGCAGCACCTGGCCGGCCAGGCGCGGCGGCGCGACCACTTCTTCGTAGAAGTACAGCAGGATGTTGTTGATGTCCTTCAGCGTGTTGCCCGGCTTGTAGTACAGGCCCAGGCCTTCCTCGCGGAAGCGGATCAGGGTGTACTGGCCGGAGGCGGTCGGCATGGCCTGGTTGTTCCAGCGCGCGAAGGCCACGCCCTTGAACTTGAGCTTGTGGTTCCAGATGGCTTCCATGCCGGCCTTGGCTGGATCCTTGTCCAGAATCGGGAAGGGGAAACCTTCGGCCACGTTGGCCACGCCTTCACCGTCGTTGGTGAGTTCACCCGTCGCGGCGTTCTTCAGCGTCATCTCGTAAGTGCGCTGCGGGAACGAGGCCGTGCGGCGCGTCTCGTACACCGGCATGCGCCAGTTCGGATACTTCTCGAACATGGCGATCTGGCCGGCCGACAGGTGCTCGGCGTACTGCTTGTAGTTCTTGCCGTCGATGGTGAACTTCACCTTGTCGTTCGGGAACGGGTCGGGATGGTGGTCGCCGACCTTGTAGCCCGACACGGGCTGGGTGATACCGCCTTTCCACTCCGGAATGGTGCCGTCCTTGTTGCCGGCGCGTTCCGCACCGACGGGCGTCAGCGGGGTGCTGTTGGCGCCGAGCTTGGCCACTTCGGCCTGGGGCGCCTTCGCCAGCGCCGCCGTGGACACCATCAGCGCGGCGATCAGGCCGGCAAGGGCGGTCTGCTTGAGCATGGTCATCTCGAATTCCTCCCGCGCTTAGAACGAGTACTTCACGGCCACGGACACGAAGTCGCGGTCGCCGATGAGGTTTAGGTTGCCGGCACCGAAGAAGCTGGTGTAGCTCAGATCCAGGCCCAGGTTGTTGAGATAGGTGGCTTCCGCACCGAGCGTGACCGACTTGCGTCCCTCGATGAAGCTGCCGCCGGGGCCCGGCGTGATGCCGTGCACGTCGTGGTTGAAGGCAACGCGCGGCGACACGGTGAACGCCGAGCCGAAGGCGTTGTTGTAGTCGGCGCGCGCCGCGATGCGGTAGCCCCAGGAGAAATCGGTGGGGAAGCCCTTGACCTGGGTGATCGGGTTGCGGCCGGCGCCGGTCAGCACGTCGTAGCCGCCGCCGGTGTCGGTGCCGTCACCCTGGAAGCGCAGGTTGTCGGGCAGCTGCGTCTTGTTGAAGCCGACTTCACCCACGACGGCAATCTGGTCGGCACCGAGGAAGTTGTTCGGACCGAACAGCTTGGTCGCCGTCATCTGGAACTGCGTCTGCTTGTGGCGCTCCCAGCCGCGGATCTCCTGACCCGGGCCGTACTGGCCGAGCTGCGAGACGAAGCGCTGGTAGGGTGCCGGGATCAGCGCGTTCAGCGGCGACAGGCCGGCGAACAGCAGTTCCACGTCGTCGATCTGGAACGGCGCATTGGGGCGGTAGGACAACTCACCCTGCAGGGCAACGCCGGAGCCCTCGAGCTGGGTGTTGAACGACACGCCGAACAGACGGATGTCTTCCGGATATTCGACGAAGTAACGACCCGTCTGCGGCGCCTGACCCGTCACCGAGATACCGCTGATCAGCGGCAGGCGGCTGTGGTAGTTCATGGCGTAGAAGCCGAACTCGGTGTTCTTCAGCCAGTCGGCGAAGTAGTGCGCCGCCACGCCGTACTGGCCCGAACTCTTCGGGTAGCGGTCCGGCGCGCGCGGGAAGGCACCGGCGCAACCCAGCGCCACGGCGGCCGGCGGCAGACCGGTGTCGCTGTGGGTGTAGTGCTTGTCGTTGCACACGTCGTAGTACAGGTCCGGATTCATCACCGGCTGCGGCAGCGTGCCGAAGTTCAGCATCACGTAACGACCGCCGAGGGTGGCGAAGTCGTTGGTGGAGAAGTAGGTACCGGCTGGCTCGGGTTCGGTCTGCTCGAACTCGAATTGGTAGAAGCCTTCCACCGAGAAGGCGTCGTTGATGTTGTACGAGCCCCACAGCATGTTCACCGGCAGGAAGGCTTCCTTCAGCTCGGCGCCGGCGACGCGCAGTTTGGACACGTCGACGGGGTTGATGACGTTGATGCCGCCCTGGATGAAGGTGCTTTCGCCCCAGCTCACCACCTGTTGGCCCAGGCGGATCGTGCCGCTCTGCTCGTTGATGTTGAAGTTGTGGAAGACGAAGGCGTCGAGGAAGCGCACTTCGTGGCCGACCTTCTTCTTGGCCTCCGAGGACAGGTCGTCGCGCTTGGCGTTCTCCCAGTCGTAGAAGCCGTAGCCGCGGAAGAAGCCGCCCCAGTTCTGGCCGTAGAGGATGTTCAGTTCGACCGTGGCCTTGAGGGCGTTGGAGACGACGTCGCCGCTGTACCACTTCTGATCGGCGTCGTCGGAATTCACCGACCAGCGCCCCTTGGACTCACGCTGTTGCGCGTTGGTCTTGGAGGAAGTGGTCGGGTCGAGGTTGGCCTTGCCGATGAGGCCGCGATCGGGATCCTGCACGCGCCAGGACACGCCGTAGGTCACGGTCGTGTTCACGGTGCCGTGGAAACCGTCCTGGTCGCCGAAGTCGATCGCCTGGGCCGGCGACATGGCGGCACCGGCGAGCGCAAAGGCCACCGCCAGCGCGATGGGCCGCAGGCGGGAGGGAGTCGGGTGGGTGTGGGTCATGGTGGTCATCCCTCTGCGCTTACTGCGTCTTGATCACGGATGTGTTGGTCACCTGCACGGCGTTGCCGCCGCTGACCAGCATGCTGGCCATTTCAGTCTGCATCTCCACGGTCACCGCCGGCGCCTGGGTCGGATCCAGCAGCGAGCCGTGGTTGCCCTGGGTGAAGCGCACCACACCGCGGATGCCGGTGGCGGACTGCGCGCTGGCCGTGATCGGCGCCAGGCCGAGCGCGGCGATCAGCGGCTCGGTGCCGGAGAGCGGCGCGCCTTGGACGCTGTTCGGAATCACCTGGTCACTGGTCGCGGCACTGGTGCCGACCACTTCCTGCAGGAGCACCTTGCGGTTGGCCAGGGCGTAGGCAAAGTTGATCGGATCGGCCGAATCCACCGCCTGCTGGGCGGCGCCGAAGAAGCGGTCGAAATCCGGCGTGTTGGGCTGCAGGCCGGCGGCGGCGAGGCCGGCGCGGATGCGCGGACCGAAGGTCGGCGAGGCGTTGAGCAGGCCCGGGATGCCGCCACCGGGCACGTTCAGCACCGCCGCCGCCACGGCCGGATTCACCGCCGTGAAGTCGGTACCGATGATGCCGCCCAGCGACTGGCCGACGAACTGGATTCGCGAACCGTCGAAGGCGGTGGTGCTGCCGTCGAGACTGATGGACGGGATGGCGCGCGAGAGCACGAGCAGGTCGGCCACCGCCTGGCGGATGTTGTCGCGCGAGGTCAGCAGGCTGGTCAGGTTGATGAAGTAGCTGCCCGACGCGTCGATCTTGCCGTCGGGACCGGCGGCGCCCGTGTCGTTGTTGCTGTAGTCGACGTCGAAGGTGCGCTCATGGGCGCCCAGCGCCGCAAACGGACTGTTGCCGATGTAGAACGGACTGGTCTTGTCGGTGATGCCGTGCAGCGGTGCATCGATGGCGATCACGGCGAAGCCCTGCGAGGCCAGCGTCTGCGCGATGGCGAAGGCATCGGTGCGGTTGCGCGTGATGCCGTGCTGGAAGATCACCACCGGCCAGCCAGCGGCCGGCTTGGTCTTACCCGAGGCGGCGTTGGGCAGGGTCAGCAGCACCGGGATCGTCTCGGTCTTGGTCG
>DAOOVM010000144.1:0-7734 GCA_035370085.1 Rhodanobacteraceae bacterium
GTCCGACGAGGCCGCTTCCGCGCCGAGCCCGCCGCGCCGGTCGCGGCGGCGCCACGCCGTGCTGCGCCGCGCCCTGCGCATGGCCGGAACGGCGCGCGAAGCCGCGGATGCCGCGGTGGCTCTGCTGCTGGCCGAGGCCGCGCTGTGTCGAGCCGCCTGGCCGCATCTCTTTTTCTGGCTGGGCCTGAGCCTGGTGCTTGCGTTCTCCCTTTTTGCCAGCCTGTGGACGCTCGCGGCGCTGGGCCTGCAGTCCTGGCTGGGATCGCTGCCCGCGGCGCTCGGCCTGCTGGGCGCGGGCAGCGCCGCGCTGCTGGCCGCGGCGCTGTGGCAGGCGCGCCGGGTGCTGCGCTGGGCGAGCTTCCCGGAGTCGCGCCGCCGCGCCGGGGATGGGCTGCGCGCCCTGCGCCGGGGAGGAGGGACTGATGCTCGATGATGCCCGCCTGGAGGTCGCGATCGCGGCACGCCGCCTGGATGTCGCCGCCGCATCGCTGCGCCGGGATGCCGCCGTGGTGAAAGCCGGCAGCGCTCGGTTGGGGCCCGCCCTGGTGCTCGGCGGCGGGCTGGCTCTGGGCTTCCTCGCCGTGCTCGTGCCGCGTCCGCTGCGTGCGTCGGCGCTACTGGGCGTGCTGCGCTTCGCCTGGCACCGGCTGGTGGACACGCGCCCGCAGGGTCCGGTGTGAGCGCGCCGCGCCCCTGGTACCAGGCCTGGATCTGGAGCGAGGCGTCGCCGCCGGGCGACAGCCAGCAGCGTCTGGAATTCCGCTCGCGCCAACAGCGGCAGTTGAGCCGGCTGAATCTCGCCGTGGGCTGGCTCGCCTTCCTTGCCACGCTGTGGGCCTGCGCCGTGGCCAAGGCCTTGGTCGTGCCGGTCCTGTTCGCCGCCTTCGTCGCACTGTCGCTCAATCCCATCGTGCAGGGGCTGGCCAGATCGTGGTTTCCGCGCCCGCTGGCGGCGGCGCTGGTGGTGGGCGCGGGCATCGCCCTGCTCGTGCTCCTGGTCGTGTGGGTGGCGGAACCGGCCCAGCACTGGTTCGAGCGGGCCCCCGCCGCAGTGCGTTCGCTGGCCCCGAAGGTGCGCGGCATGACCCAGCAGATCGAAGCCGCCGGGCGCGCCACGCAGAGCATCATCACCCTCGGCAGTCAGCCCGCGGCGAAGGCGGCGGTGGGCGCTGCCACGCCCGCGCTGTTCGACGTGTGGGATGCGCTGGCCGCGGCACCCCGCCTGCTCGCCAGCGTCTTCGCGGTGGTCCTGCTGTGCTATTTCTACCTCGTGTACGGCGATGCCCTGCTGGCCAAGGTGGTGGCGCTGTCGCCGTCGCTGGAGCACGAGCGCAGCGCCATCGACATCCTGCGCACCATGCAGCGCGAGATGTCCCGCTACCTGTTCACCACGACGCTGATCAATGCCGCCGTGGGCCTGGGCGCGGGGTTGATCGCCTGGTCGCTGCGCCTGGAGGATGCGCTGTTCTGGGGCGTGCTCGCGGCCATCCTCAACTTCGTGCCCTATGTGGGGCCGCTGTGCATGCTGCTGGTCTTCGTCGTTCTGGGCCTGCTGCAGTCCAACAGCGTCGCCACGGCGCTGCTGCCGGCCAGCCTGTTCGGCGCCCTGATCGTGCTGGAGGGGCAGTTCGTCACGCCGTGGATCCTCGGGCGGCGCCTCAAGCTCAACCCGGTTGCCATCCTGCTGTGGCTGATGCTGCTGGGCTGGCTGTGGGGCCCGGTCGGAGTGGTGCTGGCGGTGCCCGCGCTGGTCGTCGTGAAGATCGTGTGCGAGCGCGTGGAGGGCTGGGATTGGTTGGCGCGCGCCGTCGAATAAGGAAGGGCGGCGGCAGCGTGCTACCATGGTGCTTTCGTTTGGCCGTCCAAATGGGACCATCGATGCAACTCGCCAGCAAGCTGCCCAAGGTGGGCACGACCATCTTCACCGTCATGAGCCAGCTGGCGCAGCAGCACCAGGCGGTGAATCTTGGCCAGGGCTTTCCCGATTTCGAGGGCCCGCAGGCGCTGCGCGACGCGCTCGCCGCAGCCATGAATTCCGGCAAGAACCAATATGCGCCGATGACCGGGGTGCCCAGGCTGCGCGAACAGATCGCGCTGAAGACCGAGCGCCTGTACGGGCGGCATGTGAACCCTGATACCGAGGTCACGGTGACCTCCGGCGCCACCGAAGCGCTGTTCGCTGCGATCGCCGCGGTGGTACGTCCCGGTGACGAAGTGATCGTGCTCGATCCCTGCTACGACTCCTATGAGCCGGCTATCGAACTGCAGGGGGGGCGCGCCGTACATGTACCGCTGCGCCTGCCGGACTTCGCGGTGGACTGGCAGCGCGTGGGCGATGCGGTGACGCCGCGGACCCGCCTGATCATGGTGAACTCCCCGCACAATCCCAGTGGCGCGGTGTTCTCCGCCGAGGACCTGGAGGCGCTGGCCGAGATCACGCGGCAGCAGGACATCCTGGTGCTGTCCGACGAAGTGTACGAACACATCGTCTTCGACGGGTCGCCGCACCAGAGCGTGCTGCGCCATGCCGAGCTGGCCGAGCGCAGCTTCGTGGTCAGCTCCTTCGGCAAGACCTACCACTGCACCGGCTGGAAGGTCGGCTACTGCGTGGCGCCGCGTGCGCTCAGTGCGGAATTCCGCAAGGTGCACCAGTACCTGACCTTCTGCACCTTCGCCCCGGCGCAGTGGGCGTTTGCCGACGTGCTGGAGGCCGATCCGCAGCACTATCTGGATCTGCCGGCCTTCTACCAGGCCAAGCGCGACCGTTTTCGCGAGTTGCTTGCCGGCTCGCGCTTCCACCTGTTGCCGGTCGGCGGCGCCTACTTCCAGTTGGCCGACTACGCCGCGATCAGTGACAAGGACGACCTCAACTTCTGCGAATGGTTGGTTCGCGAGGCCGGTGTGGCGGCGATCCCCGTTTCGGCCTTCTGCGAGACCGCGCCCGAGGCGCGCCTGGTGCGTTTCTGCTTCGCCAAGAGCGACGACACGCTGCGCGCGGCGGCCGAGCGCCTGGTGCGGCTGTGAGGGCGTCGCGATGAGCCTGCCTTCACAGCCGCTGCGCGTGAGTCTGATCCAGGGCAATACGCGCTGGCACGACGCCGCGGCCAACCGCGCGTACTACGGCGCCCTGGTGCGCGGCCTGCGTGAGCCGGGCGACCTGGTGGTGCTGCCCGAAACCTTCACCAGCGGCTTCACCAACGAGGCTCTGGGCAATGCGCAGACCATGCAGGGCGAGAGCCTGGCCTGGCTGCGCGCGCTGGCCGGCGAGGTCGGCGCTGTGCTGACCGGCAGCCTGGTCGTGCGTGAGGGCGATGCCTGCGTCAATCGCCTGGTGTGGATGCGTCCGGACGGCAGCTTCGATGTCTACGACAAGCGCCACCTGTTCCGCATGGCCGGCGAGCACACGCGCTACGCGGGCGGTACGAAGCGGCTGATCGTCGAGCTGAACGGCTGGCGTGTCTGCCCACTGGTCTGCTATGACCTGCGGTTTCCGGTGTGGATCCGCAATCGCTACGACCATGCCGCCGCCGGCCGCTTCGACTACGACCTGGTGCTGTTCGTGGCGAACTGGCCAGGCGCGCGCCGCTACGCCTGGCAGACCCTCCTGCGCGCCCGCGCCATCGAGAACCTGGCCTACTGCGTCGGCGTGAACCGCGTCGGCACCGACGGCAATCAACTGCACTACAGCGGCGACAGCGCCGTGCTGGATTACCTCGGCCAGCCACTGGTCGAACTGGGGTCGCAGGAGCAGACCGTCACGGTGACACTCGATCCGGCGGCGCTGGCGGCGCACCGCGAGCGGTTTCCCGCCTGGATGGACGCGGACGCCTTCACCCTGCAGCCCTGACCGGCGCAGCGAGCGCAGTGCACCGGCCAGTTCGACGTGAGCCGGTAGGTCGTGTGCCCGGGCGACCTGCAGGTGGAACGCCTGCGCACGCAGATCGAGCGGGGCGTCCAGCGGCCCGCGCCCGGCGCGGCCGCTGGTGCGCGCGGTGAACGATTGGGCGAGCAGGCGCAGCCAAGGCGAGGCGTCAGCGCTGATGCCGTGGTGGGTGGCATCGAGCCAACGTTCGGCCTCCACATGCGACGTGTCGGCCGACCACCAGGCCGGCATCAGTCACAGCATCAACGGCGCAGCGGGTGTCTCGCCACCGCCCACGCGAAGGCTCCGGCGCGGCCGGTCCTGATTGCACGCCGGCGAAGCCCTAGCGCAGGTGGGGTAGGTATCGGCCGGGCTGCGGGACCGGCATGACGGGCGTTCTGGGCGGGGGCAGGGCAGCCATTGCGCGGACTCAGGCGAGGTCCCAGGGTGCGCTCGGTCGGAAGCGTTCGGCGAGGAAGTCGATCAGACTGCGCGTCTTGGCCGGCAGCGACCGTCCGGCCGGGTAGACCGCGTACACGCCGATGTCGGGCAGTTGCCACTCGGGCAACACGCGCACGAGGTCGCCGCGGCGCAGCGCATCGTGCACGATGAATGCCGGGGACAAGGCCACGCCCAGCCCCTGCGCCGCCGCCAGCGCGATCATGTCGCCGTTGTTGACGTGCAGGTTGCCGCGGACGCGGACGTTGACGCGTTCCTCACCGCGCGCGAACTGCCACTCGTCGCGGCGCGGCGACAGGGTGTAGTCCAGGCAGTTGTGGTGGGCCAGGTCGTCGGGATGGCTCGGCATGCCGTGCCAGGCGAGGTAGGCCGGCGCCGCCACCGCGACGATCTGCGAACCGGCCAGGCGGCGTGCCACCAGACTGGAGTCGGCCAGGCGACCGATGCGGATGGCCAGGTCGAAGCCGTCCTCGACCAGGTCCACCACGCGATCGTTGAGGTTCAGCTCAAGCTCCACGCGCGGGTATTTGCGCTGGAAGTCGGCCAGGGCGGCGCCGAGGTGCAGAATGGAGAAAGACATCGGCGCCGACACGCGCAGGCGCCCGCGCGGCTCCAACTGCAACTCAGCCGCTTCGGCTTCGGCTTCGGCGAGCTGGGCCAGGATCTCGGCCACGCGCTGGTAGTAGTTCTGGCCGGCCTCGGTCAGGGACAGACGACGGGTCGTGCGATGCAGCAGACGCACACCGAGCTGATCTTCCAGCGCCTGCACCAGTTTGCTCGCCAGGGCGCGCGAGATCTCCAGTTGCTCGGCGGCGGCAGTGTAGCTGCCGGTTTCCACCACGCGGGCGAACAGTTGCATGGCCTGCAGCTTGTCCATGGCTCGACAATCCCTCTCAGAGCAGGCCGAGCACCGCTTCCGGTGGCCGCCCGATCGCAGCACGCGCGCCAGACACGACCAGCGGGCGCTGGATCAGGTGGGGATGCGCGATCGCAGCAGCGATCAGTTCGGCGTCGGACAGGGCTGGATCGTCCAGGCCGAGGCGCGCGTAATCAGCCTCTTCGCGGCGCAGGGCCTCGCGCACGGGCACGCCGAGCAGCGCGACCCAATGGGCGAGCTGCTCGGCGTCGGGCGGCTCGCGCAGGTAGTCGACGATGCGCGGCTCCACGCCACGCTCGCGCAACAGGGCCAGGGCGGCGCGCGACTTGGAACAGCGCGGGTTGTGCAGGATCAGGACGTCGGACATGGACACGGCGGCGGGGTGACGGCCGCCACTGTGCCCGGCCCACCCGCGCGCGGCAAGCTCAGGCCGCGGCGTGACCGCGGTTCAGCGTCACGGCGCGGCGAGCGGCATCGAGCTCGCGCCGGATCACCACGCGCTCGGCCTCGGCACGCGTGGCGCCGCTACCCAGCACCGCCCCGCTGTCGGGGCACAACACCTCGAACCACACGGCCGTCGTGCCGAGGTGGTCGCGTTCTTCGATGCGTTCGATGGCGTAGCCGAGTACGCGGGCTTCCAGGACTCGCAGGTGGCGCATGGGAACCTCCTTGCTGATGCGACCGGCGCAGCCTACCCACGTCAGGTGTTGCTGCGGTTAACCCCGGGTTGCAGGTCGGTTAACCGTCGGCGTCGCCTTCCTTCCCGGGTCGGGCCTGTCCGCTTTGCTGCCGCACCGACGTTTAGCGACGGGCAGGGTGGCAAGCGGCGGAAGCAGTCGGCGCCGGGGCTGTGAACCAGGTCTCGCGCCCGGCGTGGCCTGGCCGGCTGGCAGCCGCGCGAGCGGCACGGCTAGAATGCCGCCAATCGTTACAGCGATGCGACGAGCCAACCTGCTGAGGGCAGGCTACTTACTACTTCGAGGAGCATTCGGATGAACAAGCTGGTATGGGGCATGGCGCTGGCGCTGGGCGGCCTGGCCGTGGCGGGTCCGGCGGCGGCGCGCGGCGGCAAGCAGCCCGTCGTCGCGGTGGCGGAATTCAAGAACGAGACCTCGGCCGGATGGTGGCGCGGCGGCGTGGGCTGGGAGCTCTCCGGGATGCTCTCCAACGAGCTCGCATCCAGCGGCGACTTCAAGGTGGTCGAGCGCGCCAAGCTTGAGTCGGTGATGTCCGAACAGGACCTCGCCGCCTCCGGCCGTGTGCGCGGCGGCACCGGCGCGAAGATGGGCAAGCTCACGGGCGCGGACTACCTCGTCATGGGCACGGTGACGGCCTATGAGGAGAACACCGCATCGACCGGCGGCGGCATCATGATCAAGGGCATTTCGCTCGGCGGAAAGAAGAGCGACGCCTACCTCGCCGTGGACATCCGTGTGGTCAATGCGACCACGGGCGAGATCGACTTTTCGCGCACGGTGGAAGGTCGCGCCTCGGGTGGCGGTGTGAGCGTCGGCGTGTTCCGCGGCGGCTTTGGCGGCGCCCTGTCGCAGGAGAAGAACACCCCGGCCGGCAAGGCGATCCGTGCCGCTCTGGTCGAGGTGACCGACTATCTCGACTGCGTGATGGTCAAGCAGGATGGCTGCGAAGGCGAATACCAGGCCAAGGAGTCCCATCGCCGCGAGAAGACGAAGAAGTCGCTCAAGCTCGACTGAGCGGCAGGAGCAACTTCAGAAAGACGACGGGGCCCGCGCGGCCCCGTTGTCGTTTTTGGGGCGCAGCCAGTGAGCTGCTCCGCCTCCGTCGCTCACCCCCGACCGGCGCCGCCCTGTCGGGGCGGCAGCGGCGGCGTGAGGGCCGATTCAGCGATTGAAGTTACCGCCGCGAGGGCCACCGCGGCCGCGAGCGCCGCCACCGGGCTTGCCGCTGCCTCCGGGGCGACCGCCGCCTGGCTTGCCTCCGCCCGGCCGATAGCCGCCCGGGCGCGGCCCGCCCGCTGGTCGATCACTGCCGGGATGGGCGCCGCTGGATCGTCCGGCGGGTCGACCACCGGGAGCTGCGTTGCCCCAGGCATTGCCACCGGCACCGCGAGGGCCCCGACCCCGGGCGTCGGCGGCGGGGGCGCGATTGCCGAAATTGTCATCGCGCGGTCCCCGGGTGCCGCGTTGCCCATTGCCGCCGGCGCGAGCGCCCGCAGGTCCGCCCCGGCCGCCCTTTCCGGCGCGGCCGAATTCATCGCCGGCGGACCAGGTGCGCGGGATGAATACTTCCTGGCCCGGAGCCGCGGCGCGACGCTTCTTGGCGGCCGGACGCTTGGCCTTGTCCGGTCGCAACACATTGCCGTTCACCTCGCGCCCGCCACCGCCGCCACGCTTGCGCCCGCGGCCGGGGCGGCCGGCGGGCTCGTCACGGATACGGTCGAAGGCGGTCAGTTCGCGCGCCTCGCTGTGGTACACACCGGTCCAGGCCTGGGGCGAACGGCCCGGCGCTTCATCCGCCGGCACGGGCGCGGCGCAGGGTGCGTTTGCGGGTCGACAGC
>DAOOVM010000145.1:0-7689 GCA_035370085.1 Rhodanobacteraceae bacterium
GGCCCAGCAGGGCCAGCCCGCCGTCATCTTCGCCTCCAGCGCCTGCACCGTGGCGCGGATGTGGCGCGCGGAAAAATCGTCGGTCAGCAGCTCGAAGCTGTAGCCCATGTGCAGGCGCGTGGGCCCGGTGTATTCCGCCATCGTCGCCAGCGAGTCCTCCGAGGAGATCTCGCCCAGCGCGGCGGCGCCCGGGTAGTGGTCGAGCAGGGCGCGCAGGTCCTCCAGGAAGGCGAGGTTCTCCGGCTGGGTGTTGTTGTGCCAGTGGTACTGGAAAGCGTAGGGGTTGTCGGCGCTGAAGCCGCGCCCGCTGCGCAGCTCCGGCGGCTTGGCCGGGTTGTCGCGCAGTTGACGGTCGTGGAAGCAGAAGTTGATCGCATCGAGGCGGAAGCCGTCGACGCCGCGGTCGAGCCAGAAGCGCACGTTGTCCAGCTGAGCTGCGCGCACGTCCGCGTTGTGGAAATTGAGGTCGGGCTGACTGGCGAGAAAGTTGTGCAGGTAGTACTGACCGCGCCGCGGCTCCCACTGCCAGGCCACGCCGCCGAAGATCGACAGCCAGTTGTTCGGCGGCGTGCCGTCCGGGCGCGCGTCGGCCCACACGTACCAGTCGGCCCTGGGGTTGTCGCGGCTCTCGCGGCTCTCGCGGAACCAGGCGTGGCGATCGGAGGTGTGGCTGAGAACCTGGTCGATGATGACCTTCAGGCCCAGACGGTGCGCCTTCTCCACGACGCGGTCGAAGTCGGCCAGGGTGCCGAACAGCGGATCGACGTTGCGGTAGTCGGCGATGTCGTAGCCGAAGTCCGCCATGGGCGAGGTGAAGAAGGGCGAGATCCAGATCGCGTCCACGCCGAGGCCGGCGACGTAGTCCAGTCGCGCCAGCACGCCGGGCAAGTCGCCCACGCCGTTGTCGTCCGTGTCCTGGAAGCTGCGCGGATAGATCTGGTAGATGACGGCGCCGCGCCACCAGGGTTGTTCGCTCATGTGTCTCCCGCCCTTCCGCGAGCCGCTGCCGGCGATCGCGCGCTGCTGCGCGGCGTTGCGGCGGAAGCTTACGTCGGCCCATGCGCGCGCCGCTGCGGCTGCATACGTATTCATGCGCGCGCGTATGCCGTGCCCGGCGGGATGGATTAGCGTGCACGGCGCGGCCGCGGTGGCCGCGGGGAGCGCGCGTGGGTGCCGCATTTCGCTACTGGGGATCGCTCGTCCTGTGCCTGCTGCCGCTCGCCGCGGCGGCGGTCGAGACCGACTGCGACGCCGCCACCGCATGGCGCGTGCTGCACGCTGACGCTGCCCCACCGCCGGCGCGCGCGGTGTGGCTGGATGCGCGCCGCCTGCGCTGGCCCGGGCACGGCGCGGACGGCCGCTATCGTCTCCTCGCCGCGCCGCGCGGCGGTCTCGTCGCGGTGCCCGGGCGGCGTCCGCGCGGTGCAGAGCGTGAGCTCGTCCTCGACGTGGTCGCCGCGCCGCAGCCACCGCCGCGCTGGCCGCCGCCGGGCGTGACCCTGGCCCTGCGCGCGGCCGACGCCGCAGCTCTGCCGGCGCTGCTGCGCGGCGAGCTGCTGCTGGTCGAGGAGGACGCGCGCGGCCGCGTGCGCGACGCCAGCGGCACGCAGGCCGCGCTGGCGCTCGATGCCCTGTACGCCGATGCGGCCCGCGCCATCCCGCTGGGGCCGCAGGTGAGCGCGCAGGCGAGCACGCTCGCGCTGTGGGCACCGAGTGCGCAGGCGGTGGCGCTGTGCCTCCACGCCGACGCTGCCGCCGCGGCGCGTCGCCCCCTGCCGCTGCGCCGCGATGAGGCCAGCGGCGTGTGGCGCCTGCGCCTCGACGGCGACCAGCGCGGGCGCTACTACACCTTCCTCGTCGACGTGTATGTGCCGGGTACGGGCCTGGTGCGCCAGCGCGTCACTGATCCCTACGCGCTGTCGCTGTCGGCCGATTCCGCGCGCGCCTGGCTGGGCGACCTCGACGATCCCGCGGTGCAGCCGCCGGGTTGGGCCGCGGCGCCGCGGCCGCCGGCGGCCGCCGCACTCACCGACCAGATCATCTATGAGCTGCACCTGCGCGACTTCTCCGCGGGCGACGCCACCGTGCCGGCGCCGCATCGCGGCAAGTACCTGGCCTTCACCGACGCCGACAGCGCCGGCATGCGCCACCTGCGCGCGCTGGCCGCGGCCGGCCTGAGCGACGTGCACCTGATGCCGGTGTTCGACTTCGCCGCGGTGCCGGAGCGCGGCTGTGTCTCGCCCGCGGTCGCCGGTGCGCCCGACGGCGAGGCGCAGCAGGCGGCAGTGGCCGCGGTGCGCACCCGCGACTGCTACCACTGGGGCTACGAGCCGCTGCACTTCGGCGCGCCCGAGGGCAGCTACGCCAGCGACGCGGACGACGGCGCCGTGCGCGTGCGCGAATTCCGCGCCATGGTGCAGGCGCTGCATGCGCTGGGACTGCGCGTGGGCATGGACGTGGTCTACAACCACACCCACGCCGCCGGCCAGCAGGCGGGATCGGTGCTCGACCGCATCGTTCCCGGCTACTACCACCGCCTCGATGCCGAGGGCCGTGTCGCCACCTCCACCTGCTGCGCCAACACCGCCACCGAGCACGCCCTGATGGCGCGCCTGATGACCGACACCGCCGTGCGCTGGGTGCGCGACTACCGCGTCGACGCCTTCCGCTTCGACCTCATGGGTCACCAGCCGCTGGCGGCCATGCAGGCGCTGCAGGCGGCCGTGGATCGCGCCGCCGGCCGCCCCATCGCCCTGCTCGGCGAAGGCTGGAATTTCGGCGAGGTCGCCGACGGCGCGCGCTTCGTGCAGGCGACGCAGGCTGAACTGGCCGGCAGCGGCATCGCCAGCTTCAGCGACCGCGCGCGCGACGCCCTGCGCGGCGGCGGCGCGGGCGATGCGGGCGCGGCGCTGCGGGCGAACCAGGGCTGGCTGAATGGACTCGCCCTCGCACCCAATGACGCCACGCGCGGCAGGGACGCGCGTGCCGCCCTGCGCCATGCCGCCGAGCTGCTGCGCGTGGGCCTCGCCGGCACCCTGCGCACGTTCCGCGGGCGCGACGCCGCGGACGACGAGCGCACGCTGGCGCAGCTCGACTATGCCGGCCAGCCGGCCGGCTACGCGGCGCAGCCGGGCGAAGTGGTGAACTACGTCGAGAACCACGATGGCCTCACCCTCTACGACCTCGACGCCCTGCGCCTGCCGCGCGACACGAGCACGGCCGAGCGCGCGCGGGTGCAGCTCCTGGCGGCGGCGACCGTGCTGCTGAGCCAGGGCATCGCCTATTTCGATGCCGGCTTCGACCTGCTGCGCAGCAAGTCGCTGGACCGCAACAGCGTGGACGCCGGCGACGCCTTCAATGCGATCGACTGGACGGGCGTCGACAACGGCTTCGGTCGCGGCCTGCCGCCTGCGGCGGACAACGGCGCCGACTGGCCGCTGCTGCGCCCGCTGCTGGCCGATCCCGCGCTCAAGCCCGCGCCGGCCGACACCGCCTGGATGCGCGCGGCCTTCCGCGACCTGCTGCGCCTGCGCGCGCGCACCGGCCTGCTGCGCCTGCGTAGTGCGGACGAGGTGCAGCGCCGTCTGCGTTTCATCGACGTCGGCGCGCTGCGCGACGCGGGGCTCGTCGCCGCACACCTGGACGGCACCGACTACGCCGATGCCGGCGCGCGCGAAGTGCTGTATCTGCTCAATCCCGACCTGCACGCGCACACGCTGCACCTGCCGCAGCAGCGGGCCCGGGCCTGGCTGCTGCATCCCGTGCAGCGCGCGCCGCAGGCGGCCGACGCGCGGGTGCGCGAAGGCGCGCGCTACGGCGCATCCGACGGCAGTTTCCGCGTGCCGGCGCGCAGCGCCGCCGTGTTCGTGATCGAGTGAGGCCATGGCAGACGACGCGCCCTGGATCGTGACGACGGTTTTCCCCGCGCTGCCGGCTGCGCAAGGGCGGCGAGGGCGCGGCATTGTTGCGGCGGGCCTGCTGCTGGTGTTGTGGTTCGGTGCGCCGGGCAGCGCCCGGATGCTCGATGTGGCACCGACCGCGGTGGCGTTGCCCGCGGCCGCGCCGCTGCCGGATGCGGACGGCCCGCTGCCTGGCGCCGCTGCGCTGTTCGAGGCCATGGCCCTGCGCGTGCCGGCAGGCGAGGCCGCGGCCTGGGCGGCCGGCGACAACCTGGCCGGCTACTACCTGGGCCTGACCCACCGTTTCCGCGGCGGCGACGGCTACCGCGTGGGCGAAGCCACGTGGCTGGCCGGGCGAGCGTCCTTCGTCGACGGCCGCCTGCTCGACCGCGAACACGCGGCGCGCGGTTCGGTCATCGAGCCCTGGGGCGAGCGCAGCGACTACGGCGAGGCGAGCGAGGCACTGCTGCTGCACAGCGGCGTTGCCGCCGTGTCGCTGCGCGTGACGAGCGCGCGGCCGGCCACGCTGGGCGTGCTGCCGCTGGCACACTGGGCGCGCGCCGACTACGCGCTGCAGCGCCGCGACGCCGCCGTGCTGCTGCGCGCGCGCGGCGCCCTGCCGCGCGACATGCCCGCCGCCATCGCCCTCGGTGCGGATGCCCCCTTCGTGCTCGAGGACGCGCCACCCCTGGATGACGCCACGCGCCGGACGCTGGGGCTCGATGCCAGCGAGCACACGCTGCGCCTGCACAGCGCCAGCCCGGGCACGCGCCTCACCGTGCACGTCGCCTTTGCCGCCACGCCCGAGGCCGCCCTGGCCGCACTGCGCGGCCTCACCGCGCGCGACAGCTGGAACGCCACGCTGGCCGACCACTACGCGCGCCTGACCGCCAGCTTCCTGTGGACCGCCGACGCGTCGTTCAACCGCGCCCTGCTGTGGGCCCGCGCCAGCGCGGCGGCGCTGGAGGTGCGGCAGTTCGGCGCCGGCCTGTGGGCCGGCCTGCCCTGGTTCCGCGACAACTGGGGGCGCGACACCTTCATCGCCCTGCCGGGGACGCTGCTGGTGACCGGCCGCTACGCCGCGGCGCGCGCCGTGTTCGACGCCTTCGCCGCGCGGCAGAAGCGGGGGCCGGCGGACGATCCCGACGTGGGCCGCGTGCCCAACCGCGTGGCACGCGCGCCGGTGGCCGCGGACGGAGTGGAACCCGGTGCCACCGCCGGGGACGAGGTCATCTACAACAGCGTGGACGGCACGCTGTGGATGATCCGCGCCGGCGCGGCCTATCTGCGCTACCGCGGCGACGATGGTCTGGCGGCGACGCTGCGTGATCTGATCCGCGTCCACGTGGACGGCGTGCTGCGCCACCACCTCGACGCCGAGGGCCTGCTGCGCCACGCCGATGCCGATACCTGGATGGATGCCCGCATCGCCGGGCGCGAGTCCTGGTCGCCGCGCGGCGACCGCGCGGTGGAGATCCAGGCGCTGTGGATCGACGCCCTCGACACCGGCGCGGGCCTGGCGCGCGCGGCCGGGGACGCGGCCGCGGCGCGGCGCTACGCGGGTCTTGCCGACCGCGCCGCGCGCGCCTTCCGCCACCGCTACTGGGATGGTCGCGTGTTGGCCGACCGCCTGCGCCCCAACGGCACGCGCGACACCACGTTGCGGCCGAACGCCCTGCTCGCCCTCACCGTGGCGGCGCGGCCGCTGCTGCCCGCGACGGCGACCCAGCACGTCCTGCGCACGACGGTGCAGCACCTGCTGTTTCCCTGGGGCATGGTCTCGCTCGATCCGGCCGACGCGGCCTTCCACCCCACGCACGAGGACCGCGCCGATACCGCGGCGCCGCGCTGGCACAAGGACGCGGCCTACCACAACGGCACGGTGTGGGGCTGGAATGCCGGCGCGGTGGTGGATGCGCTGACGCAGGCCGGTGCGCCCGCCCTGGCCTGGCGCCTGACGCAGAACCTGACGCAGCAGATCCTCGACGCCGGCGTGCGCGGCACGATGAGCGAGCTGGTGGACGCGCTGCCCGACGCGCAGGGCCGGCCGCGTCCCTCCGGCGCCTGGTCGCAGCTGTGGAGCGTGGCCGAGTTCACGCGCGTGGCCTTCCAGGATTACCTCGGCTTCCGCCCCGATGTGCCGGCGCGGCGCCTGGATTTCGTGCCGGCCCTGCCGCCCGCCTGGGTGCCGCTGCGCGCGCGGCTGCCCTTCGCCGACGGCGAGTGGCTGGATCTGTCGCTGACGCGCGCGGGCGAGGCCTGGACCTGGCAGCTCCTGCCGCACACCCACGGCTGCTGGCGAATGCGCTTCGATCTCGCCCAGGCCGACGGTGCACGCCGCCGCGTGGCCTTCGATCTCGCGCAGTCGCCGCGCACCCTGCGCTGGGACGGTCGCCGCGCCACGCTCGACGGCGTGGCGCTGCGCAGCGTGCGCGTGCAGATGACGCCGCCGCTCGCGCTGCGGCATCTCGACTTTGCCGTGCCGCCGCCCGCGGCTGCAGCCTTTCCCGTGACCCGCGGCCGCGACGTGCTGCAGCAGCGCCGCCTGCGCGAGGCCGCCGCGGCGGCCCAGGAGTAAGCCCATGCGCCATCCATTCCGCCGCCCTGCATTCCTGCTCGCGCTGCTCGCCGCCCACGCCGCGCCCGCGGGGGCGGGCTGGTCCAGCGTCGGCGACGTCAGTGCGGTCGAGCCCCTGCCGCAGGGCGTGCTGCTGCGGGCCGGAGAAAGTGCCGTCGCCGCCAGCGCCGTGTCGCCGCAGATCCTGCGCCTGCGCTACGCGCCCGACGGCCACTTCGGGCGCGAGCATTCCTGGGCCGTGGTGCAGCGCGACTTCGGCCGCGTGGAAGCGCGCGTGGTGGCGGCGGCCGATCACGTCGATCTGGTCACTTCGGGGCTGCGCCTGCGCGTCGAGCGCGCGCCGCTGCGCCTGAGCGTGCTCGACGCCGCCGGCCGCATCCTGGTGGCTGACGACGCCGAACGCGGCCTGGCGCACGCCGGCGCCGCCGTGCGCGCGGCCTGGCGCCTGGACGACGCCGACCACGTCTACGGCCTGGGCGAGAAGACCGGCCCTCTGGACAAGCGCGGGCGCAATCTCGGCGGCAGCCACTACGCCCTGTGGAATACCGACGCGCCGGCCTGGGATGCCTCCACCGATCCGCTGTACGTGTCGGTGCCGTTCCTCCTCGTGCTGCGCGGGGGCCGTGCCCACGGCGTATTCCTCGACAATGCCTGGCGCAGCCACTTCGACATCGGCCGCGATGCGCGCGGCCTGCTGCAGTTCGGCGCCGAAGGCGGCGGCTTCGATGTCTACGTCATCGACGGCCCCGATCCCAAGGCAGTGATCGAGCGCTACACCGCGCTCACCGGACGCACGCCGCTGCCGCCGCGCTGGGCCCTGGGCTACCAGCAGTCGCGCTGGAGCTACACGCCCGAGGCGCGCGTGCGGCGCCTGGCCGAAATCTTCCGCGCGCGGCGCGTGCCGGCGGACGGGCTGTGGCTGGACATCGACTACCAGCAGGACTTCAAGCCCTTCACCTGGGACGCCGCGCGCTTTCCTGCGCCGGGCCGGCTGCTCGCCGACCTGGCCGCGCAGGGTTTCCATGTGGTCACCATCGTCGATCCGCATCCGCCGCGCGAACCGGGCTATGCGCTGTACGACGCGGGCCTCGCCGGCGGGCATTTCGTGAGGCGCGCCGACGGCAGCCTGTTCAGCGGCCCGGTGTGGCCCTCGCAGGCGGCCCAGCACGCGGCCGACAGCGTGTTCCCCGACTTCACCCGTGCCGCCACGCG
>DAOOVM010000146.1:0-7678 GCA_035370085.1 Rhodanobacteraceae bacterium
CCGGCAGCACGTACTCGCCATCCGACAGCCGCGCCTTGATCGAGTCGCTGGTGCCAGTGCCCGGCCCGGCCACAAAGCCGCGCGGGCGTACCCGGCCGCCATCGGCCAGGCCAGCCTCGCGCTCGCGCTTGTCTTGTCGGCTTCGGGGATCAAAGACCGTGCCAGAAAAAATCTGCCGCAGGCTCTGCATTGGGCTGCTCTCAGGCTTCGGCGGCTCGGCTTGTGGCGCAGTCTGCTGCTGGTTTTGGCGTGCAATGGCTGCCATCACCGCGTCATGGCCCATGTTTCCACCTTGCGGCTGGCGCTGATCGTCTGGCTTGAAACCACGCATGGGTTCTCCTTTTTCTCACGTTGAACGCATTCTTTGTCCTACGAGCGACGGCGGCAAACCCTATGGGCTGCATTCTGGTGCGACCAGGCAGCCCTACGCGCTGATGTTCAGGTTCGTGTTGTCCGACACACGGGCATCCGCAGACACCATCGCCCACGCGCTGGCCAGCCGCTGCGCCCCGGTGGCCAGGCCAACCTTCGCCGCCTCCATTCTGGCGTCGTTGGCGTGCGTGATCGAGTCAGCGTTGGCCTTCGCCACGTTGAATGTGATCTGCGCTCCGGCCTGGTACTGGCGGATGTCAGCTTCCCAGCGGCGCATATACGAGCTGGCTTGCGCCTCTGCGGCCGATGCGCCCAGGCGGTAGCCGTCCACGGTCAAGCTGGCGCTGCGCGCGCTGATCTCAGCCTCGGCCACCAGCGCATTCAGCCGCGACTTGTAGCCGTCCCACTCCAGCCCTTTGGCCGCGATGTGAGCCTGATACTGGGCGATGTTGACCCGCGCCCGCTCGGCCTGCGCACCGACCTTGGAGCTGTATGCCTTCATCGTGGTGGCGTAGGCCTCCTGTTTGGTGCCCTCGGCCTGCACTGTGGTCTTGTAGAGATCGGCCTTTGCGGTCTCGGCATTCACCGTAGCCACGAAGGCTTTGATCTGCTCGCCGGCCGCCTGCACCTTGGTGCGCTCCAGCTCCACCAGCGTCTGGGCAGCGCCAACGCGGGCCTTGTAGATTTCGACCACGGCCATGCGGCCTTCGATCTCGGCCTTGTACCGATCCACCAGCGCCTTGTTGATGTTGGCCTTGGTCTCCTCGGCCGCCAGCAGCGCCTTGAACACCTCGACCTTGGTCATCTCGGCCTTGATCAGAGTGTCGTAGGCTTGGGCGTAGGCCTGATAGCCGGCCAGCAGGGCCTTGAACTGCTCCAGCGCCGCGTTGTGGGCCTGGATAGCGTTGTCCGCAGCTGCTTTGGCAGCATCGAGGGCCAGCACCTCCAGCTTGTAGCAGTCCTCCAGCAGCGTGCTCTCCAGTTGCAACGCCGCCTGGATCGATGCCTTCACGTTCTCCTGCTCCAGCTCGGCCTGCTTGATGGCGATGTCGCGGCTCAGGCCCGAGAGCTTGTCCAGGTACTCGCGGCGCGCATCAGCCAACTGCCCAGCCATCACGCCTGATGGCAGCGGAAAGCCCAGGGCCTCGGCGCCGCGCAGCACCTCCTGCTCTTTGGCCAGGGCCAGCTGGGTCTCGCGGTCGCGCGAGCGGTCCCATATTTGCTGCTCGATCTCCGGGGCCAGCCCGGTGCCGCCGTGGATGCGCGCATTCAGTTTTGCCTTCAGGCTGTCCAGCAGCTGCGAGGCGTAGCGCGCGCCCGGCGAGTAGTTGAAGGGGGCAGGCTCCAGCAGCGACAACTCGGGGATGTCGTCGAGTTTGTCCAGCCAGTCCTCGTGCAGGTTGATCCCGCCGAACGAGTGCGTCGTCATGGCCAGGAATACCGGCGCGTCGGGCAGCGTCACGCTCGGCGCATCCGGGATGGCCACGGCCGCAACAGAGGGGATAGCCGGCGCGCTGCCGATCGTGATCACTGGCGCCGCCGGGAAGTTCAGCGTCGGAGGCGCGACAACGAAGTCGTCGATGCTCACGTCCCCGACCGTCGCCGTCAGGCCAGTAGGCGCGTTTGGGATTGAGCCAAGCGTCAACTTCGGCAGCGCCGGCAGGTTCGGAATCGGCGGCAGGTTCGGCGCCGGCAAGGTCTGCCACTTCACATCAATCTTTGCCGGCCCGTAGATGCTGTTCTCCAGTGCCTTTTGCAGCGCCACGACTTGCGCGTTCGCGGCGTTGGCCAGCGCCACCGACTTCTCATACTTGTCATTGACGATGGTGGCTGCAACGCTGCCGCTCGGGTTGGCCATGGTCAGACCCTCCTTGATTGTGATTTACGCTCAAGCACTTCCACCCGGTCGAGTGCGAAGGCCTGGCCGGTGGGGGTGCTGATGCTCAGCCCCGTGTAGTTCTCGCGGATGCCTCGGCCGACGGCGCACCGGCTCTGCCCGCTGGCGCGCAGCGCGAACGAATAGTCGAAGTCAGCACTCGGGGTATGCACCGTCAGTCTCGCCTCCCCAGTGCTGAGGATCGACACGTACACCACGTCGATGAACATCTTGAGCGTATCCAGACGCAGCGTCCGGGGCAGCCTGATCGTGCTCACAATGGACTGCCCGTTGTCGGTGTCACCGCCGAGCGTGAACAGGCCCGCCGTGTCGCCGGCATGCGTGGGCGTGATGCTCTGAAAGCTGAATCCGGCGTATTCGGAGACAGCGCCGGTCATGGTGTTGCAGACGATGGTGTTCATGCATATCCTGGGGTGTAGGCATAGGGGCTTTTCTTCAGCTCCGCAAGAGCCGCCTCGTATGCACTTCGCCGAGCGTTGTACGCGGCGGAGCACTCCATGAGCAGCAACGCTTCGTACTCAAGGACGAGCGCGTCCTTCCGCTGGTTCAGCGCCTGGGCTGTGGCTTCAGCGGCTGCCTTGTTGGCTGCAGTCTGGGCGGCGGCGGTAGCGATAGCCGACGCAAGTTCAGGCAGCGGTTCGCGCGGCAACACGTATGACCTCCACTCCAAACTGCCGTCAGCGCCATACACCCGCGTGGTTACCTCTTTTTTATCTGGGGCGCGGCCGGTGCTGGGGCCGTCAACCAGAGAGTAATAATACGTGTAGCTTCCTGCCGACGTTATGTAGGGGTCCCTGTCGCTCCATGATGGGATGCCTAAATCGATCCAGTTCGCTTCGTTGACGTCTACGTTGACGTCTATGTAATTAAACGTCGTGATGCCGATTGTATAGCTGTAGTGCACCAGGGCGGTTGTTCTGGTTTTGACCGACGTAATGGTGTGCGCGACAGAGTTATCTATCAGGACCTCCCACACGACAGTATCCCTACTCGAAACGTATTGCTCCTCCCCGTCCTTCGGGGGCCCTGTGTAGTATGTGACCACGCGCCCATCGCCGGAAACTTCGACATAGAGAGAAAATACGTCGAGAACGACGGTCTCGGCACTTGCCTGTCTGAACAAGGCGCTAACACCCTTGTACGGGACCGTGAAGTCCACATTCGGCCTGGACGGCGGCAGGCAGATCATTCCGCCGCCTTCCTCCGATCCGCCACCTTCGCTCGCCCACACCAACATCGTCCGATTTCCGGCCACATCGACGATCTTGTACTGGGAGCCGTCGGGGAGCTGGCCATACTCAGTGGGGTTCGGCACGTTCGACAGGCGTGCGCTGTCGCAGAACTTGGCGAATACGTTCTGCGCGCTCAAGGCCTGAACCTCGGTCAGTGTCCCGCCCTGCACCCGCAGCTGCGGTGGCGCCACGATCGGATTCGGGTTGCCGAAGATGTCGAAGGCGAGCGGGTTCCAGATGCGACTCATTGCGGCACCGCCAGGTATTGAGGCCCGACGCCTGGCAGGTCGCGGAATGTTGCGCACACTTCCTGGACGTCGGTGCAGTAGCGCCCATTGGTCAGGCTGACCGTCTGGCCGCCTGCGAACCCGGCCACGACTTCGCCGCCAGCGATGCACAGCATGGCTGCCCCGCGCCCGGTTCCTTCGCCCAGCTGGATGTCTTGCCCTGGCGCCGAAACACCGGAGCCAGGCACCACGCTGCCGTGGCCCGTCGCCGTGAACGACAGAGCATCCCAGGACGTGCCGGCGAGGAACACCAGCTCTTTCTCCGTGCCCACATAGATGCCGTCATCCACCGGCTGAACGGCCGTGATCGGCGAGCCAAGTGGCTTGAAGTCGCGCCAGTCCGCCAGGTGCGGCGCGCTCGGGCGGCTGGCCCACAGCACGTCACCCTGCGCCACCAGCACGCGCCCGCGCCAGAACGCCGTGATCGTGCCCACCGGGAACGGCTGGCCTCCAAGCGTGCGGCACGGCAGCACCAGCGCGGCGTTGTTGCCGGTGTACTCAAAGCTCGTGCCAGTGGTCTCGCCGGCCAGATAGGCGCCCTCCCCGTCCTTTCCGCTCAGGTAGATGTTGACTGCGTGCCCGTCAAGCTGCGGCAGGCCGTCCAGGCGCAGGCCGCCTTGGCTGATGGTGACCTTCTCAGAGCTGATGGCGGGCCCCTCCAGCCGGTCACTCATGCGCACATAGGTCAGGTGGTAGCGGTACTCGCCAGGGTGCAGTGCGCCGAACGCCACGTCTGCTACGCCCAGCGACGCGGGCACAGGCACGCTGCGCGCGGCGCCGGTCAGTCCTTCGGTCACGCCATGGATCAGGCCGTTGCTATAGGTCGTCCGCCCGTCCGGGAGGTTGCAGTACCACACACGGCTGTAGCCAAGCGCGGGGTGAATGACGCGACGGGCGCCGTCCGGCCAGATGGCCGTCAGCACGCTGCCGCAAGTCGCCAGCATGAAGCCAGCCGCCTGCCAGAGGTTCTTGTGGCAGGTGCCGTCGATCTCGGCGTACCCGCCACGGCGTGTGATCTCGCCGGTCAGTCCAACGTCCACGTTGACCGCCCTGACCAGATCGCTCTCTTTCTGCCGTCTCTCGGGAATGACGTTGTTGATGCCGGTGAACCCGGTGAAAGTCAGCATGACGCCCCCCGCGAAACAGATGCTCGGCCGATTTCAAGCGCGACATGCGTCCGCGCGCGAGCCGTCATCGTCGGCCAGCCCACGGCCCCGATTTCGAAGGGCGCGGACGTCAGTGCCTGGAAGGAACCACCGCCCAAGAACAGCCTGGGCGGCGTGCTGCGCACCAGGTCAACCCCGCGCGCACCAAAGTACTGCTCGACGCTGGCTGCGCCGAACTCGATCACCACGGACGTCGTGGCGTAGACCGCTCGCTGCACAGGGCTGACAGCGCCGATCTCCATCGCGCCGGCGTCCGTGGCTGGCTTTACTGTCCTGCTGGCACTCGCGCTGCCCGTATCCAGAAGCACGCCGAGGGTTTCGGCATTTGCCGTGAATGCACTCGCTACGGCAGCCTGGCCAATCTCCAGCGCGGCGGAGGTCGCGACGGCGAACACGGTGTCCGCGTTGGGCTGCCCGTACATCAATGAGATGAACCCATCGCTGCGCACCATCTCCAGCCCGTAATACGGCGCTGCCGCAACGTCCGTGCCGGACTTGATGGCCCCACCGCCAAACTCCAGGGTGGCGACCGTCAGCTGAACCCCAAAAGAGAGGTCCGCGCGTGGTGGTGTCTGGCCTACGAGGTCTACGCCGGCGGCGCGCTGCAAGCCACCGGCATCGGTGCCGTTGATCTGCGCTCCGTTGATGAGCGGATAAGACACCGCCTACGACCCCGTATGGACGACGAAGCCCTTGAAGTAGAACGAGCCGAATAAACTCACATCGGCCTGGCTGTGCACGGTAAACACCAGCGATTGCTCGCCAAACGCACCATTGGGGACAGTGATTCTCTTGGGGCCCGCCAGGCTCCCATGGTCCAAAAACTTCACGTTGTCGCCTGCCGTACCCACGGAGACCACGGCTGGCGTTGCAGGGGGAGAAGGGTCCGGCGGCACGGCCAGGAAGCCGAACTCCGTCAGCACGAATCCACCAGGCAGCGCCTCCTCCAGGACGATCGGCATGGGCGTCGGAACCCACCACCCGACATGCACCGGCGGATTATCGGCGTCAAACGCATCTACAGGGTCGAAATCACTGTTGGGGAACGTGATCGCCCCATACGCAACAGTGCCCTGGGAGTGAGCCGCGTCCTTTACCAAAAGCTGGTACTGCCGACCGTTGGCCGGGGCCGGAACCACCACGTCCCCGCGGCTGTACCAGCTGCTGGAGTTGTGTGGTGGCGGCTCACCGATGTCGACGTTCCTCGTGCGGAAAATAACTTCGGTTCCGGCGGGGTAGTTTGTGGCGTCCTGGTGATAGTCGCTGCCCACCGGCGTGCCGAGTGATACCACCGGAAAAGTCCTGAAGGCGAACGCCCTGGCGCTCGCTTGCGGGTTCACGATGTCCATGGAGAAGACGCCGGGAATCTCCGAGTCCGCCTGAACGAAAGACCTCAGCATCGCCGCTGTGACGCGGCCAGACAGTTTTGCGCCAATCGCCCACGACTTCGCCTCTGGATGGTCATAGTCGCGCACGCGCCGCAGCGTGAACACGGTATCCGTCACGCCGCGCTCAATCTCGGTGATTACCGCGATCTCCGTGACTCCCGGCGCGCTCGATGGGTCGGATAGCGTGACGTGCATCTCTCGCCCGTACTCCGGCGTGGCGAACTTGAGCGCCTCGGTGGCGTCGACAGTCACCGTGTCGAGGCGGGTCTCGTCCATGGCGAGCGCCGTCAGCGCGGACTTCAGTTCGGCTTCTGCGTTGTCGGAGAAGATCAGCATGGCCCCTCCTTACGCCGGAACCAACGAGAAGATGCGGGTTGCCACGTCCGGCCACACGACCTTGACTCCACTGCCATTCAGCGTGAATGGGAAGCCGATGACATCCTCGGTGTAGATCAAGAGCGGCGACGTTGCAGAGACGCCCGTGTCCTTGAAGATGGCGACGCCACCCACCACCCCCGGTCCGGCCTGCGCGCCGAAGTCGTTGTCTGCGGCATCGAACACACCGCCGGTCGTGGTGCGGCCGGCCATCGCCTGCGTGGCGAGGGGAGTGCCGAGGTCCGACAGAAACTCATGAGCTTCGTCACGACTGTAGCCGGCCGGCACCAGCGCGACCTTCAGCGCATCTGTCCCCCAGTTGACGCCACCGCCCATGGTGAGCGCGGCGCCCTTCGGGTAGAACGTCCCAGCGATGCGGGCGATCTTCTTCGTGCCGTCACTCCATGGGATCGTTACACCGCCGCCGTTCGTGGTCATGGGGAAGCCGGCGAGCTGATCCAGGTACAGCAGCAGGGGCGAGGTGGATGGGTTGCCCGTGTCAAGGTAGATGACAACCGCCTTCAGTGCGCTGCCGGGCGCGAGCAGGCCGAAGTCCAGGTCGTCGGCATCCAGCACGCCACCGGTGATGCTGACGTTGGTGAGCGCCTGGTCAACTCCGACGCGGGTGCCCAGGTCCGAGACGAACTCGTGGGCGGTGCTGTAGGTGTACCCAGCCGTCACCAGGCATACCTTGAGGGGCGCCGTGCCCAGATTGATCGAGCCGTTGAGCAGCCGCTGCATGCCCTTCGGGTAAGAGGTGTCTGCCATCGTGGGCTCCTTGTGTTACGGGAGAATTGGTGCGTTGTGATGCGGAACATCCTCGCGCGTCATGCGCCGCAGGTCGCTATCTGGCATCCGGCCAAAGTAGTTCGTGAATGCCGCCTCGGAGCGATCCGATCGCTGCGGGTCGAACGTGTCGGCGTCCACCACGCTGAACGCCTTGTGCAGCGCCCACTGAATC
>DAOOVM010000147.1:0-7652 GCA_035370085.1 Rhodanobacteraceae bacterium
AACGCGGCGGCCAGGGTCTGGGCCTGGGCCTGTCCATTGCCGAGCGCGTGGCGCGCCTGCTCGGCCACACGCTGGAACTGCGCTCCTGGCCGGGGCGCGGCAGCGTGTTCGCCGTCGTCGTGCCCGTTGCCGCGGCGCAGGCGCAGCCCGCGGCCAGCGCCAGCGCGCCGGCCCTGCCGGCGCCGCAGCGCCGCGTGCTGGTGGTGGACAACGACGTCGCCGTGCGCCGCGCCATGCAGGCGCTGCTGGAGGGCTGGCAGTGCGAGGTGCACCTGGCCGCCGACGCCGACGAGGCGCTGCGCCTCGCGCAGGACGGCGCCAGCGACCTGTGGCTGCTCGACTACCACCTCGACCACGGCCTCACCGGCCTGGACCTGCACCGCCGCCTCTGCGCCGCGCTGCCCGCGCGCCCCTGCATTGTCATCACCGCCGATCACAGCGAGGCGGTGCGCCGCGCCGTGCAGGCCGCGGGCTGCCAGCTGTTGCACAAGCCGCTGAAGCCGCTGGCGCTGAAGTCCCTGCTGGCGCGCCTTGCGCCCGCCACCGCGGCCTGAGCCCGCGTGCGCACGGCGCCGCCCGGTGCCGCGACCGGGGCGGTGCGCACGTGTGCGGCGGCGCGATCGGGGCAGGCCGCGCGCGATGGGGCGTGCCGGCCGTACAATGCTGCCCCGTAGCCTTTGCCGATCGATCCACCATGCCGCGCCTGCTGGTCAATATCGATGTGGACGACCTGCCGCGCGCCATCGCCTTCTACCGCAATGCACTGGACCTGCGCGTCGGGCGCCGCTTCGGCAGTCCCGGCGTGGAGCTGCTGGGCGCGAATGCGCCGGTCTACCTGCTGCACAAGCCCGCCGGCACGCCGGGAGGCGGCGTGCAGCCGCGCCGCTACGGCCGGCACTGGACGCCCGTGCACCTGGACTTCGTGGTCGAGGACATCGCCGCCGCGCTGACGCGCGCGCTGGCGGCAGGGGCGCGCCAGGAGGGTGAAGTGCGCCGTGCCGTGTGGGGCTGGCTGGTGACCTGCGTGGATCCCTTCGGCCACGGCTTTTGCCTGGTGCAGTTCAACGGCCGCCGGCAGGGTGAGGTGGGGAGCGGCGAGTGAGGGCACGCGGCCGGCCGCGGCGCGACCAAAGTCGCGCGTGCGCGCCGGCGCGGCGGCGGCGATGATGGCCGCATCGCCGTTGCTGCCATTGTCTGGAGCGCGTGTGCGCATCGCCTTCCTCACCGACCTGCACGCCAACCGCGAGGCGCTCGCCGCCTGCCTCGACGCGGTGGCGGCCCTGGGTGTGCAGCGCCACGTCTTCCTCGGCGACCTGGTGGGCTACGGCGCCGATCCGGCCTGGGTGGTGGACACCGTGCGCGCCCACGTCGCCGCCGGCGCGGTGTGCGTGCAGGGCAACCACGACCTTGCCGCCGTGCGCGGTCCCGGCCCGCACATGCACGAGAACGCGCGGCGCGTGATCGCCTGGACCCAGGCGCAGCTCGACACCGCGCAGCGCGACTTCCTTGCCGGGCTGCCGCTGATGCACGCCGAGGACGACCGCTGCTACGTGCACGCCAATGCCTGGGCGCCGGCGCAGTGGGAATACATCACCGGGCCGATGGAGGCCGGTCGCAGCCTGCGCGCCACGCCGCAGCGCCTGAGCTTTGTCGGCCACGTGCACGAGGCGGCGCTGTACCACGGCGACCGTGTGGGCAAGGTCATGGCCTTCGCGCCCACGCCGAACGTGGACATCCCGCTGCTGGCGCCGCGGCGCTGGCTGGCCCTGCCAGGCTCGGTGGGACAGCCGCGCGACGGCAACCCGGCGGCTAGCTGCGCCGTGTACGACAGCGCGGCGGGCACGCTGCGCTTCCTGCGCGTGGCCTACGACGTGGAGACCGCCGCGGCCAAGGTGCGCGCCGCGGGCCTGCCCGAAGCGTTGGCGCGGCGCCTGGAGAGCGGAGGCTGAGCATGGCTGCACACGAACCCGAAGCCGGCGCCGTCATTGACGGTTTCCGCCTGGAGGAGGCGCTGCACCGCGGCGGCATGGCCACGCTGTGGCGCGTGAGCCACGCCGAGCATGCCCTGCCGCTGATCATGAAGATCCCGCGCCTGCGCGCCGACGACGATCCGGCCGCCATCGTCGGCTTCGAGGTGGAGCAGATGATCCTGCCGCGCCTCGCCGGCCCGCATGTGCCGCGCTTCGTCGCCGCCGGTGACTTCAGCACGCAGCCGTACCTGGTGATGGAGCGCGTGCCGGGCGAGTCGCTGCGCGCGCGCCTGGCGCAGGCGCCGCTGCCGGCGGAAGAAGTCGCGGACATCGGCACGCGCGTGGCGCTGGCGCTGCAGGCGCTGCACGCGCAGCACGTCATCCACCTCGACGTGAAGCCGAGCAACGTGCTGTTCCGCCCCGACGGCGCCGCCGTGCTGATCGACTTCGGCCTCTCCCACCACACGCAGTTGCCCGACCTGCTGGCCGAGCAATTCCACCTGCCCATGGGCACCGGCCCCTACATCGCGCCCGAGCAGGTGCTGGGCGTGCGCAGCGATCCGCGCAGCGACCTGTTCGCCCTGGGCGTGACGCTGTACCACCTCGCTACCGGCGAGCGCCCCTTCGGCAATCCCACCAGCGTGGCCGGGCTGCGCCGGCGCCTGTACCGCGACCCGCTGCCGCCGCGCGCGCTCAAGCCCGAGCTGCCGCGCTGGCTGCAGGAGGTGATCCTGCGCTGCCTGGAGGTGGACGCGGACGCGCGCTACGCCAGCGCGGCGCAGCTCGCCTTCGACCTGCAGCATCCGGCGCAGGTGGCGCTGAGTCCGCGCGCCGAACGCACCGCGCGCGACGGCCTGTTCGCGCGCTGGCGGCGCTGGTTCCGCGCCATCGGCCACGAGCCCGAGCACCGCGTGGAGGCCAATCGCGCCAGCACCCTGGCACCCATCGTGGTGGCGGCCATCGACGTGATCCACGGCGAGGAGGCGCTGGCCGAGGCGTTGCGCACGGCGGTGGCGCGCCACCTCGCGACCGGGCCGGGCGTGCGCCTGGCCTGCGTCACCGTGCAGCGCGTGCCGCGCATCGGCATGGACACCGCGGTGGACCGCGAGGGGCGCAACCGCCACGTCAAGCGCCTGGTGGCGCTCAAGAACTGGGCGCGGCCGCTGGAGCTGCCGCCCGAGCGCCTGAGCTTCCACGTGCTGGAGGCGCCCGACGCGGCCGATGCCCTGCTCGACTACGCGCGCAACAATCGCGTCGACCACATCGTCATGGGCGCGCGCGCCAGTTCCAGCCTGCGCCGCTTCCTCGGCAGCGTGTCGGCGCGCGTGGTGGCCGAGGCGCCGTGCAGCGTGACGGTGGTGCGGGCTACGCGCGAGACCGCGCGCGGCGAGGCGGTCGCGGCGGCGGGCGACGACTGGCACACCGTGTAGACGCCGCGGCGGCGAGGGGAGCCTGCGGCGCAGTTGACCAGGGTCAACCCGGTGCTGGCGCATGGCGCGAGACTGGCCCTCCGGGTCCACGCCAGGAGAGCCGTCATGCGTCCGTTCGTCCCAGCCCTCTTTCTGCTGCTCGCCGGCAGCGGTGGTGCCGTTGCCGTGGACTGGCAGGCCCTGCCGACGCAGGCGCCCGCACCGGCCGACAATCCCACCACGCCGGCCAAGGTGGAGTTGGGCAAGATGCTCTACTTCGATCCGCGCCTGTCCTCCACCGGCAACATTTCGTGCTTTTCCTGCCACAACGTGATGGAGGGCGGCGACGACCACCGGCCCACCTCGATCGGTGTGCACGGTCAGCTCGGCGGGCGCAATTCACCCACCGTGTGGAATGCGGCCTTTCAGTCGGTGCAGTTCTGGGACGGACGCGCCGCCAGCCTGGAGGACCAGGCCAAGGGGCCGATCGTCAACCCGGTGGAGATGGGTATGCCGAAGATCGAGCTGGCGATCGAGCGCATCCAGCGCATCCCGGGCTACGTACCGTACTTCCAGCGCGCTTTCGGCAAGGATGCGGCGATCAGCGCCGACACGGTGGCCATGGCCATCGCCGCCTACGAGCGCACCCTGATCACGCCCGACAGTCCCTACGACCGCTTCGTCAAGGGCGATAAGAAGGCGCTCAGCGCGCAGCAGCAGCGCGGCATGCAGGCCTTCGCCGAGGTCGGCTGCAATGCCTGCCACTCCGGCCCGAACTTCAGCGGCCCGAGCCTGCCCACCGGCAGCGGCTTCTTCATGAAGTTCCCCACCCACATCCAGAATCCCTACGTGGCGCGCTACCACCTGCTCGACGACGGCGGCAAGGCCGTGCGGACGGGCAAGGTGGAAGACCAGAATTTCTGGCGCGTGCCGACCTTGCGCAACCTCACCTACACCGCGCCCTATCTGCACAACGGCCTGGTGAAGTCGCTGCCCGAGGCGGTGCGCGTGATGGCCGCCACCCAGCTCGACAAGACCTTGAGCGAGGCGCAGGTAGCCGACATCGCCGCCTTCCTCGAAGGCCTCAGCGGCGAGTTTCCGCAGCAGACCATGCCGCGCCTGCCGCCGACGCCGGGCGACATGCTGGAGTGAGTGGCGCGGCCCGCACCGGTGCGCCGCGCGGCCTCAGGCGCCGCGCGGCAGCACCGTGAGCACGCGCGCGACGTGGGCGTGGAACTCGGCCATGTAGCGGCGCAGGAAGGTCTCGGTGGACTCGACCGTGACGCGGCCGTCTTCCTCGATCAGCCCCGGCTTGAACTGGATATAGGCCTCCGGCGCGTTCATCTGCGGCGAATTGCAGAAGCTCAGCAGGCTGCGCAGGTGCTGCTGCGCCACGGCCGTGCCGATGGCGCCGGGCGAGGTGCCGATCACCGCCGAGGGCTTGCGCGCGAAGGAGTTCCTGCCGCTGGGCCGGCTGGCCCAGTCGATGGCGTTCTTCAGCCCGCCCGGAATGGAGCGGTTGTACTCGGGCGTGACGAACAGCACCGCGTCGACGGCGGCCAGGGCGTCCTTGAGCGCCTGCGCCGCGGGCGGGAAGTTCGCCTCGTGGTCGGCGCTGTACAGCGGCAGATCCTTGAAGGCGACCTCGCAGAAGCTCAGCTCCGGCGGCGCCAGGCGCATCAGCGCGCGCGCCAGCAGGCGGTTGATGGACTGGGACGACAGGCTGCCGATGAGAACACCGACCGAGTAGGTGGCCATGGGGTGACTCCGCGTCGGCGCAGGGAGCGCCGGTGGCGCCTACTCTGGCTCAGCGCCGGGCAGATGCGCCAGCAGCCGCGTCAGCGTCTGCTCCAGCTCCTCCACGCGCCGCTCCAGCTCGTCGATGCGCCCGCCGGCCGCGCCCTCGGCGGCGGGCGGGGCGGCGGCCGCCGCGGCGGCCTGGGCGGCATGCTCGGCGCCGCACAGCAGGTGGGTCCAGCGGTCCTCGCGCTGGCCGGGGCCGCGCCCCAGGCGCAGCACCAGCGCCGGTTCGCGCTGGGACAGGCGCTCCAGCGTCACCTGCACTTCCTCCGGCGCGGGGAAATCGGCCAGGCGCTCGCAGCGCACGAAGATCTCGTTCACCGTCTGCGGCCCGCGCAGCATCAGCACGGCCAGAACGGCGCGCTGGCGCGGCGTGATGCCGAGCGCCTGGTCGATGCGGTGTTCGTAGCGCGAGGCGCGCGCCGACATCGAGCCCGCCACCAGGCCCTTGCCCTCCAGTTCGCGCAGGGCGTGGCCGACGGCGCCGGGCTCCAGCTCCAGCACCGGCTCGCGGTTGCTCTTCTGGTTGCAGGCGGAGACCGTGGCATTGAGCGTGAGCGGGTACACCTCGGGCGTGGTCGCCTGTTTCTCGACGAGGCAGCCGAGCACGCGGGCTTCGATGGCGCTGAGCGGCAGGGGCGGGGTGGCGGTCATGGGCGGACTCCGGAAGAAGCGGAACTCTAATGCAAACCGCCGCACGCTTCCGCGCCGCGCCGGGCGGCGCGACGGCGCGCCGCAGGCCCGCGCGCGGCGTGATGCAGCGTTCCTTTCCTTTCCGCAGGCACGGTGCTAAGACACGCCGGACGTTGCGCGGCGGCACGGCGGCGATGCGGCAGGCGCGCAACCCTGTGCACTGGCGAGGAGGGCAAGGTGCGAGCCACCGATATCCGCGATCCCGACTACTTCCACAAGGTGGTCGACTGCCAATGGGCCTGTCCGGCCCACACCCCGGTTCCCGAGTACATCCGCCTGATCGCCGCCGGCCGCTATGCCGACGCCTACCTGGTGAACTGGAAGTCGAACGTCTTCCCCGGCATCCTCGGCCGCACCTGCGACCGTCCCTGCGAGCCGGCCTGCCGGCGCGGCCGCGTGGAGGAGAACAACGCCGCGGCGCAGACCGGCGCCAAGCCCGAGCCGGTGGCGATCTGCCGCCTCAAGCGCGTCGCCGCCGACTTCAAGGGCGACGTGCGTGCGCGCCTGCCGCGGCCGGCCGCGGCGAAGAACGGCAGGCGCATCGCCTGCGTCGGCGCCGGGCCGGCCTCGCTCACCGTGGCGCGCGATCTCGCGCCGCTGGGTTACAGCGTCACCGTGTTCGAGGCCGAGGCCAAGGGCGGCGGCTTCATGCGCACCCAGGTGCCGCGCTTCCGCCTGCCCGAGGCGGTGATCGACGAGGAAGTGGGCTACATCCTCGACCTCGGTGTCGACTTCCGCGGCGGCACGCGCATCGAATCGATGAAGGCGCTGCTGGCGCAGGGCTACGACGCGGTCTTTGTCGGCAGCGGCGCGCCGCGCGGGCGCGACCTGGAACTGCCCGGCCGCGCCGAAGCCGCCGACGCCATCCACATCGGCATCGACTGGCTGGCCTCGGTGTACTTCGGCCATGTCACCTCGGTGGGCCGCCGCGTGATCGTGCTCGGTGGCGGCAACACCGCCATGGACTGCTGCCGCAGCGCGCGCCGCCTCGGCGGCGAAGACGTGAAGGTGATCGTGCGCTCGCCCTTCGACGAGATGAAGGCCAGCCCCTGGGAGAAGGAGGACGCCCAGCACGAGGGCATCCCCATCCTCGACTGCCGCGTGCCCAAGGCCTTCGTGCACGAGAATGGCCGCCTTACCGGCATGACCTTCGAGAAGGTGCGCGCCGAGC
Organism: Rhodanobacteraceae bacterium; assembly: GCA_035370085.1. Classification (GTDB taxonomy): domain Bacteria; phylum Pseudomonadota; class Gammaproteobacteria; order Xanthomonadales; family Rhodanobacteraceae; genus Tahibacter. The sequence goes on from DAOOVM010000147.1 coordinate 7,044, forward strand.
GCGACGCCGGGGGGCGCCGCCGCCTCGTGCCCACGGGCGAGCCGGACGAGTTCCACGCCGCCGACACCGTGCTGGTGGCGGTGGGGCAGGAGAACGCCTTTCCCTGGATCGAGCGCGACTGCGGCATCGCCTTCGACGCATGGGGCATGCCGGTGGTGGACAAGCTCACGCACCAGTCCACCCTGCCGCAGGTGCTGTTTGGCGGCGATGCCGCCTTCGGCCCGAAGAACATCATCTGGGCCGTGGCGCACGGCCACGAGGCCGCAGTCAGCATCGACAAGCTGCTGCAGGGCGAGGACGTGCGCGCGCGCCCGCTGCCGGCGGTAAGCGTGGTGTCGCAGAAGATGGGCATCCACGAGTGGAGCTACGACAACGAGGTCACGCCCGAGGCGCGCCATGCCGTGCCCTGGGCCGCGGCGGCCAAGGCGCTGGACCGCATCGACGTCGAGGTGGAGCTGGGCTTCGACGCCGCCACCGCGCTGCGCGAGACGCAGCGCTGCCTCAACTGCGACGTGCAGACCGTGTTCAGCGACCGCCTGTGCATCGAGTGCGACGCCTGCGTGGACATCTGCCCGATGGACTGCATCAGCTTCACCGCCAACGGCGAGG
>DAOOVM010000148.1:0-7638 GCA_035370085.1 Rhodanobacteraceae bacterium
TGGCGCAGACGCGGCTCAGGCCGACCGCGACAGCGCCGCGGACGGACGCGGACGTCCGCCGGTCAGCAGGCCGCGCTGCTGCGCCACCCGGGCAGCCAGGCGCGCATCTGTGCGTTCGATGCGCGCCAGCGCCTGCGGGTTGCGCGCCAGCGCCTGCCAGGCCAGCCAGCGGGCCAGCGCGGCCCGCTCGTCGCGCGCCAGCACGCCCAGCGCCGTGCGCGCGGCGAACAGCTCGCCGCCCCCGGCGGCGGGCCGGTCCAGCAGGGTGGCAAAGGCGCGCTGGGCCTGCTTGTAGGCCTGGCTCAGATGCAATTCGTGTTCGGGATACATGCGGGCAACTCCGCCGGCGGGCACGCCGGACGTGGGTCAGGGGGCGACGGACGCCGCGTCCTGCAGCGGCGGGGCGGCGGCGTCGGACTGCTGCAGGTGGGGCCGCTTCACGCGGAACCAAGCCGCGTACAGCGCCGGCAGGAACAGCAGGGTCAGCGCTGTTGCAACGAACAGGCCACCCATGATGGCCACGGCCATGGGGCCGAAGAAGGCGCTGCGCGACAGCGGGATCATGGCCAGGATCGCCGCCAGCGCCGTCAGCACGATGGGGCGGAAGCGCCGCACCGTGGCGTCGACGATCGCGTCCCAGGCGGCGTGGCCGCGGGCGATGTCCTGCTCGATCTGGTCCACCAGGATCACCGAATTGCGCATGATCATGCCGGCCAGGGCGATGGTGCCGAGCATGGCCACGAAGCCGAACGGCACGTTGAACACCAACAGGAACAGGGTCACGCCGATCAGGCCCAGCGGCGCGGTGAGGAACACCATGAGCACGCGCGAGAAGCTCTTGAGCTGGAACATGAGCAGGGTCAGCACGACGAAGACGAACAGCGGCACGCCGGCGTTGACCGAGCGCTGGCCCTTGGCGCTGTCCTCGACCGTGCCGCCGGTCTCCAGCAGGTAGCCGGCCGGCAGCGCGGCGCGCAGCGGCTCCAGGGTCGGCTCGATCTGCGCCGTGATGGTGGGCGGCTGCAGCTGGCCGTCGGTGTCGGCGCGCACGGTGATGGTGGGCAGGCGGTTGCGCCGCCAGATGATGCCGTCCTCCAGGCCGAACTCGACGCGCGCGATCTGCGCCAGCGGCACGGTCTTGCCCGAGGCGGTCGGGACGGCGAGGTTCTCCAGCAGGGACAGGCGCGCGCGTTCCTCCGCCGGGCCGCGCAGCAGGACGGAAATCAGTTCGTCGCGCTCGCGGTACTGCGTCACCGGCACACCCGAGAGCGAGCTCTGCAGGAAGTTGGACAGGTCCTGCGAGGACACGCCGAGCAGCCGCGCGCGGTCCTGGTCGATGACCAGGCGGATGACCTTGCTGGGCTCGTCCCAGTCGAGGTTCACGTTGCGCACGTGCGGATTCTTGCGCACGGTGTCGGCGACCTTGCGCGCCAGTTCGCGCACGCTGGGGATGTCTTCGCCGGACACGCGGAACTGGATCGGGTAGCCCACCGGTGGGCCGTTTTCCAGGCGCAGTACGCGTGCGCGCAGTTCGGCGAAGTCGCTGTCGAACAGCTTGAGCAAGTCGCGGCGCAACACCTCGCGTGCCTTGGTGTCCTTGGCCAGCAGCACGTACTGGGCGAAACTGGCCTGCGGCAGCTGCTGGTCCAGGGGCAGGTAGAAGCGCGGCGAGCCCGAGCCGACGTAGCCGACATAGTTCTCCAGCTCCGTGCGTCGCGCCAGCCAGGCTTCGAACTTCTTCGCCTGCGCCTCGGTGGCGGCGAGGGAGGCGCCTTCAGGGAGCTTGAGGTCCACCAGCAGCTCCGGTCGCGTCGAGTCGGGGAAGAACTGCTGCTGCACGAAGCGGAAGCCGACCAGCGAGGCGAGGAACAGGCCGAAGGTCGCGGCGAGCACCAGGCGGCGGTGCGCCACGCACCAGTCCACCAGGGCGCGGAAACGCTGGTAGAACGGCGTGGCGTAGGGATCGTAGGCGCCCTCGTGGTGACCGCTGGTGCCCAGGCGCGAGCGCAGCGCGCGCGGCAGCAGGCCCATCAGGCGTCGGCGCAGGCGCGCGGCGATGTTGTCCTCGCGCTGCGCCGGATCGAAGCTGTGGTCGGGCAGCAGGCGGTAGCCGAGGTAGGGGATGAACACCACGGCGGCCACCCAGGAGATCACCAGGGCGATGGTGACCACCTGGAAGATCGAACGCGTGTATTCGCCCGTGCCCGACTTGGCCGTGGCAATGGGCAGAAAGCCCGCCGCCGTCACCAGGGTGCCGGTCAGCATCGGGAACGCCGTGGAGGTGTAGGCGAAGGCCGCAGCCTGCAGGCGCGACAGGCCCTGCTCCATCTTCACCGCCATCATCTCCACGGCGATGATGGCGTCGTCGACCAGCAGTCCCAGTGCGAGCACGAGGGCACCCAGCGAAATCTTGTGCAGATCGATGCCGAAGTAGTACATCGCGGCGAAGGTCATGGCGAGCACGAGCGGGATCGACAGCGCGACCACGAGGCCGGTGCGGAAGCCCAGCGAGAAGAAGCTCACCAGCAGCACGATCGCCACTGCCTCGCCCAGGGTGCGCACAAATTCGTTGACCGAGCGCTGCACCGCGTGCGGCTGGTCGGCCACGCGGTGCAGTTCCAGACCCACCGGCAGGGTCTTCTCCACGCGCGCCGTGGCGGCATCCAGGTCGCGGCCAAGCTGGATGATGTCTCCGCCGGCGCGCATCGACACGGCGATGCCCAGTCCCGGTTTGCCCATGAAGCGCAGGCGCGGTTGCGGCGGATCGCTGTAGCCGCGTCTGACCTCGGCCAGGTCGCCCAGGCGGAAGAGGCGACCGTTGGCGCGGATGGCCAGGTCGCGCACTGCCTCGACGGAGTCCAGCGCACCGGAAGTGCGCAGGTAGATGCGGTCGCTGCCGGTCTCGAAGCTGCCCGCTGCAGTCATGGCGTTCTGCGCCTCCAGCAGGCGCTGCACCTCGGCGAAGCTGACGCCCAGTGTGGCGAGCTTGGCGTTGGCCAGCTCGATGTAGATCTTCTCGTCCTGCAGCCCGATCAGATCGATCTTGGCCACGTTGGGCACGCGCAGCAGCTCCAACTTGATGCGTTCGGCGTAGTCCTTGAGCTGGGCGTCGCTGTAACCCTCGCCGGAGAGGGCGTAGATGTTGCCGAAGGTGTCGCCGAATTCGTCGTTGAAGAAGGGCCCCTGTGTGCCCGGTGGCAGGGTGTGGCGGATGTCACCGACCTTCTTGCGTACCTGGTACCACAGCTCGGGAACGTATTTCGATTCCAGCGCGTCCTTGGCAATCACGATGATCTGCGATTCGCCCGGACGCGCGTAACTCTTGAGATAGTCGATCTGCGGAAGTTCCTGCAGCTTCTTCTCGATCTTTTCGGTGATCTGCTCGTTCACCTCGGCGGCGGTCGCGCCGGGCCATTGGGTGTTGATCACCATGGCCTTGAAGGTGAAGGGCGGGTCCTCGGATTGCCCCAGCGAGCGGTAGGACCACAGTCCGACCAGGGCCAGCACGACGATGAAGTAGCGCACCAGCGACTGGTGGCGCAGGGCCCATTCGGACAAGTTGAAGTTGGTCATGGCGGGGCAGGGGCGAAGGGCGGGCGGCGTGCGGTTGCAGGCGCCGGCGCGGGTTCAGGTCGAGGACCCGCGGTGGTGGCGGGCCTTGCGGCTGGCACACAAATCGCCCGCCCGCTGCGCATTCCGGGGGAGGGGAAGGAGGTCGCGCAGCGGGCGGGCGGCAACGGGAATTCAGAGCTTGAGCGGGCGGTTCAGTCCGTCGACCGGCAGGACCGACTGGCCTTCGCGCAGCTTGTGCACGCCGGCGGCCACGATCCAGTCCTGTGCGCCAACGCCCTCGCTCAAGAGCACGCCCTGTTCGCGGTAGGCGCTGACCTTGACCGGCACGAGGTGTACCTGGCGGGTCTGCGGATCCAGACGCCACAGCGCCGGCTTGCCGTCCTTCTCGTACAGCGCGGCCAGCGGCACCAGTTGTGCGCTGGCGGCTTCGTCGCCGGCGAAGTACACGCGCGCAGTCTGGCCGAGCTTGGCCTGCCCCGCGGAGTCGTCCAGGGTCACGCGCACGCGGTAGGTGCGCGTGATGGCATCGGCTTCGGGCGCAATCTCGCGCAGCGTGCCGGTGTAGCGCTGGTCTGCCGCCGCCCACAGCTCCACCACGGCGGCCTGTCCGTTGCGGTAGTGCTCGATGCGGCTCTCGGGCACGCTGATTTCCACCTCGCGCTCGCCGTCGCGCGCGAGTGTGGCGATGGTCTGGCCGGGTGCCACGACCTGGCCGGCTTCGCCGGAGATCGCCGTGATCACGCCGGCGTGGTCGGCGCGCAGGCCGGTGTAGGCGGCCTGGTTCTCCGCCACGGACAGGGCCGCGCGCGCTTCGGCGGCGCGCGCCTGTGCCGCCTTGAACTTGTTGTCCACCGCGTCGAATTCGGTGGCCGAGACGAAGTGGCGGTCGCGCAGCGACTGGTAGCGGCTGCGCTCGGCCGCAGCCAGAGCCAGGTCGGCCTCGGCCGCCGCCAGCGCGGCGCGGGTGCTGGCCGCCTGCAGGCTGAGGTCGGCCGGATCGAGCTCGGCGATCAACTGGTCGGCCTGCACGGCCGCGCCCACGTCGACCAGGCGGCGTTTGATCTTGCCCCCGACGCGGAAGCCCAGCGCGCTCTCGTAGCGCGCGTGCACGTCGCCGGTGTAGAGGGCGCCGGTCTGGCCCGCCGCCGGCTGGGGCTGGGCGACAATGGCCGGACGCACCGGCTCGCCGGTTTCGGCCTGGCTGGCGCAGCCGCCGAGGGCGGCGGCGGTGGCCAGCACGCCGCTGCCCAGCAGGGCGCGGGCGGCCCACTTCGAGGGCTGGATACGCATCGTTACAATCCTCTTGCGCACGGTGGGTGGCATGAATATGAACTGTGCGGTACAGTATCAATACTAAACTGGACTGTCCAGTATTACTTTCGACCTGCGAGGTGCCGTTTCCGCCATGTCCACTGTCATGAAGCCCGCCTCTCCCGGTCGCCCCAAGGATCTGGAGAAGCGCGCCGCCATCCTCGAAGCCGGCAAGCGGCTGTTTCCGCAGCAGGGCTTCGAGGGCACGAGCATGGATGCCATCGCCAGCGAGGCCGGGGTGTCCAAGCTGACGGTGTACAGCCACTTCAACGACAAGGAGACCCTGTTCAAGGAAGTGGTGCGGGCCAAGTGCGAGGAGCAGATGCCGCCGGCACTGTTCCTGGCGGACCTGGCGGGTCCGCTGCGCGGCCAGCTGCGCACCATCGCCGAGGCCTTCTTCCGCCTGATCACCAGTGACGAGGCCATCGCGATGCACCGCATGATGACCTCGCAGACGCAGCAGTCGCGCAAGCTCGCCGAGCTGTTCTGGGAAGCCGGTCCGCAGCGCGTGATGCAGGCCTTCGAGTCCTTCCTGCAGCAGGAGGTGTCGGGCGGCCAGCTGGCCATCGCCGACGTGCACACCGCGGCCTCGCAGTTCTTCTGTCTGCTCAAGGGGGAACTGCACGCGCGCCTGATGTGCGGCTGCTGTCAGCCCTACTCCCAGGGCGACGTCGACGAGCACCTGGACGCCACCGTGGACTTCTTCCTGGGCGCCTACCTGCCGCGCTGAGCGCCGCGCACTCGCGAGGGGCCCGCTTTCGTGCTCCAATGCGCCGCCAGAAGCGGGGGTGCCGCGGGCTTGCCCGGGCTGAGACACACCCTTCGAACCTGATGCGGGTGATGCCGCCGTAGGGAAGCTTCGCCGCAGCGCCCGCCGCTGTCCGCGCCGCCGCTTTGACGCCAGCATGTCCCGCCCGCGCGGGCATGCGCCCCTCCCGACTGTCAAGGCGGACCCCATGAACGCACAGCTTTCCGATCTGGTGCTGCAGGCACAGCAGCTCTCCGACGCCGTGACGCGGCCCATCCCCGGCTCGCGCAAGATGCACGTGGCCGGCACGCGGCCGGATCTGCGCGTGCCGATGCGCGAGGTCGTCCTGTCGGAGACGCCGAAGATGTTCGGCGCCGAGGCCAATGCGCCGCTGGCGCTGTACGACACCTCGGGGCCCTACACCGACCCCGCACACCGCGTCGATCTGACGGCCGGACTGCCGGCGCTGCGCGCGCGCTGGATCGCCGAGCGGGCCGATACCGAGGCGCTGTCCCAGCTCTCGTCCGCCTTCGGCCGCCAGCGCGAGGCCGATCCGCGCCTGGCGGCGGTGCGCTTTCCTTACCTGAAGAAGCCACTACGCGCCCGCGCCGGCGCCAACGTCACGCAGATGCACTATGCGCGACGTGGCGTCGTCACGCCGGAGATGGAGTTCATCGCCATCCGCGAGAACCAGCGCCTCGACGCCATTCGCGAGGCGCACCTGCTGCGCCAGCATGCGGGCGAAGCTTTCGGTGCCACCCTGCCCCGCCTCATCACCCCGGAGTTCGTCCGTGACGAGGTCGCGCGCGGCCGCGCCATCATCCCCAACAACATCAATCACCCGGAGTCCGAGCCGATGATCATCGGCCGCAACTTCCTGGTGAAGATCAACGCCAACATCGGCAACTCGGCGGTGACCAGCTCGATCGCCGAGGAAGTGGAGAAGATGGTGTGGGCGATCCGCTGGGGCGCCGACACGGTCATGGACCTGTCCACCGGCAAGCACATCCACGAGACCCGCGAGTGGATCCTGCGCAACAGCCCGGTGCCGATCGGCACGGTGCCGATCTACCAGGCGCTGGAAAAGGTCGACGGCCGTGCCGAGGAGCTGACCTGGGAGCTGTTCCGCGACACGCTCATCGAGCAGGCCGAACAGGGCGTGGACTATTTCACGATCCATGCCGGTGTGCGCCTGGCCTACATCCCGCTGACTGCCCGGCGCGTCACCGGCATCGTCAGCCGCGGCGGCTCGATCATGGCCAAGTGGTGCCTGGCGCACCACAAAGAATCCTTCCTGTACACGCACTTCGAGGAAATCTGCGACATCATGAAGGCCTACGACGTGGCCTTCTCGCTGGGCGACGGCCTGCGCCCGGGCAGCATCGCCGACGCCAACGACGCCGCCCAGTTCGGCGAGCTGGAGACCCTCGGCGAGCTCACCAGGATCGCCTGGAAGCACGACGTGCAGACCATGATCGAAGGCCCCGGCCACGTGCCGATGCAGCTGATCAAGGAGAACATGGACAAGCAGCTGCGCGAGTGCGGCGAGGCGCCCTTCTACACGCTGGGGCCGCTGACCACCGACATCGCGCCCGGCTACGACCACATCACCAGCGCCATCGGCGCGGCGATGATCGGCTGGTACGGCACCGCCATGCTCTGCTATGTCACCCCCAAGGAACACCTCGGCTTGCCGAACAAGCAGGATGTGCGCGACGGCATCATCACCTACAAGATTGCGGCGCACGCCGCCGACCTGGCCAAGGGTCATCCCGCCGCGCAGGTGCGCGACAACGCGCTGTCCAAGGCGCGTTTCGAGTTCCGCTGGCAGGACCAGTTCAACCTTGGCCTCGATCCGGAAAAGGCGCAGGAATTCCACGACGAGACCCTGCCCAAGGAGGCGCACAAGCAGGCCCACTTCTGCTCGATGTGCGGTCCCAGCTTCTGCTCGATGAAGATCACCCAGGACGTGCGCGACTACGCGGCCGAGCAGGGCGTGTCCGAGC
>DAOOVM010000149.1:0-7587 GCA_035370085.1 Rhodanobacteraceae bacterium
CGCCCTTCCCGGCGCTGGCTCACCGGTCTGGCCCGCGCTCGATGCCGCCGTTGCCAGCGACGGCTCGGCCTTCGCGCTGCTGCTGGGCCAGTCCAGCACCGCCTGGTCGGTGTCGTCCGATGGCGTGACGCGCTGGGCACGGTCGCTGGACAGCGGCGTGGTGACCAGCGGCAGCCTGCGTACCAGCGGCGACACCGTCGACATCGCCACGACCGTGTACGACCCGGGCACCGTCGAACCGCAGGTGCACGTGCGCCGCCTGCGCGGCGGCGATGGCGCGATCCTGTGGCAGGCCAGTCTGGCGGAGCCGGCGAACGGCCAACTGGTCGCCGCCGACGATCCGAACACCGTACTGCTCGTGGGCAGTGCCGCCCATGTCCTGCGCCTGCGCTGGCTCGATCCGCTCGACGGGCACACGCTGGCCACGGCCGGCGAGAACTGCGCGGAGGTGTCCTGCGCCTATCTTGCTCCGCGCCTTGCCGGCGACGGCGTGCTGCGCCTGGGCCTGGCCGGCTACGATCTGCCGGTACCCGCCCTGGTCGGACGCCGCGGCGTCCTGCCCACTACCCCGGCCGTGGCGGTGGATCAGCACGCGCTCGGCGGCGCCTGGTTCGCCACCTACGAGAACGGCCAGGGCTTCCTCCTCGACGTGCTGATGCCGCAACGCGTGTTCTTCATGCCCTGGTTCACCTACACCAGCGCCGGAGGAAACGACCCCGCAGCGCTGCGCTGGTACACGCTGCAGGGTGATATTCCGGCCGCGGCGCGCCAACTCGAGGTCGGCATCTACGAGAACCGCGGCGGCAACTTCGACGCCGCACCCGTGACGCAGGCGCAGCGCGTGGGCACCGCCAGCGTGCGCTTCGACTCCTGCGACAGCGCACAGCTGCACTACCGCTTCGATGCCGGGCACAACGATGGCCGCGAGGGAGACATCAGCCTCAGCCGGCTGCTGCCGCGGAACGAGGCCTGCGTGCAGGGCGACGGCAGCACCTCCGCGGCGGTCGTCGCCACGCCCGCGCAGGGCGGCTTCGACGCACGCCTCGGCGGCTCCTGGTTCGAACCAGCCAGCGCGGGCCAGGGCGTGCAATTGACCCTGCAGCCCGGCGGGGTGTTTTTCGGCGGCTGGTTCACCTACGACCCGGCCGAGGTCGCGAACGATCCAACGCGACAGCACTGGCTCACCCTGCAGGGCACGCTGGCCGGAGCACGCGACGGCGTGGCCAGTGTGGCCATCGTGCAGGCCATCGGCGGGCGCTTCGACACCCTGCCCACCGCGAATCAGTACATCGTCGGCCAGGCCACGTTCCATGTTCTGGGCTGCGATCGCCTGCGCCTGGACTACCGCTTCGACGACCGCATCCCAGCTGGGCCCTTCCGCGCCCGCAGCGGCAGCGTGGACCTGGTGAAGATCGGCGGCTGCGCGCCCTAGGCGCGCAGGACGGCGCCGCGGGTGCCTGCGCGGCGCCGCCCTGCGCGTCGGCCCGACGCGCACGCGGGCGCAATTCCGCTAGGCTTCGCGCGGTCTTCCGCCCGCCGCCCGCCGCATGCACCGCTCGAAGTTCGCCGCCGCCGTCCTCGCCCTGCTCCTGGCCGCGCTGCCCGCGGCGGCACTCGCCTCGCGCACCTGCCTGGTACTCGGCGGGGGCGGAGCACGCGGCGCCGCGCACATCGGTGTGCTGCGCGTGCTGGAGCGCGAACACGTGGCGCTGGACTGCATCGCCGGCACCTCGATGGGCGCCATCGTCGGCGGCCTCTATGCGGCAGGCTATCGTGCCGACGAAATCCAGGCCGTGCTCGAGGGCATCGACTGGAAGGACATGTTCCGCGACGACCCGCCGCGCAGCGAACTGCCCATGCGGCGCAAGGACGACGAGCTGCGGTTCCTCGGCGGCATCGAGCTCGGTCTCAAGGACGGCAAGATCGCTCTGCCGCGCGGCGTGATCCAGGGGCAGAAACTGCAGCTGCTGCTGCGCCGCCTGCTGCTCGGCACGCGTGACCTGCCCGACTTCGACGCCCTGCCGATCCCCTTCCGTTCCATCGCCACCGACATCGCCAGCGGCGAGAAGGTGGTGTTTGGCGATGGCGACCTGGCCATGGCCATCCGCGCCAGCATGTCGGTGCCGGCGGCGTTTGCGCCGATCCGCTACCGCGGCCGCCTGATGGTGGACGGTGGCATCGCCGACAACGTGCCGGTCGATGTAGCCCGCACACTGGGGCGCCGTGACGCGCGCGACACTGCCCTGCGCCTGATCGTGGTGAACGTGAGCGAACCGCTGTCGGGGGACGAAGCCCTCAACTCGCCCTTTGCCATTGCCAACCAGATGCTCACCGCGCTGATGAAGCGCGAGACCGACGCCCAGCTGGCCACCCTCGGCGCCGACGACCTGCTGCTCACACCCGACCTGGGCGACCTGGGCAGCGCCGAATTCGACCGAGCGCCCGAGGCCATCGCGGCGGGCGAGCGGGCCGCCGTGGCGGCCCTGACGCGACTGCGCGCCTACGCCGTCGACGAGGCGCAATACTCCGCCTTCACCGCACGCCACCGCCGTGCGCCCTTCGACCCACCGCTGGTCGCCTTTCTCGATGTGCTGAGCGCGCGCAGCCGCACGGCCGGTTATGTGGCGAACCGCCTGTCCGGTGTGGTGGGCAAGCCGCTGGATCCGCAGCAGCTGGAGCGCGACATCGGGCTGGCCTACGGCGAGGGCAGCTACGAGCGCATCGGCTATACCCTGGAGCAGCGTGACGGCCGCACGGGCCTGGCCGTCCTGCCGGTGGACAAGGGCTGGGGCCCGAACTTCCTGCGCATGGGCCTGCGCCTGTCCGACGACTTCGCCGGGCGCAACGGTTACCAGCTGATCGGCGAGGCCAACTTCACCGGATTGAATGCGCTCGGCGGCGAATCGCGCAACCGCATCGAACTCGGCCGCATCACCGGCCTGCACGCGGAGTACTACCAGCCCTGGGGCGACACCGGCGAATACTACGTCGCGCCCTACCTCGACTACAGCGCGTTCAACTTTCCCCTCTACGCCGGCGCGGGCGTGGATTTCGCCGAATACCGGCGCACGCGCGCCCTGGGCGCCATCGAGCTGGGATACACGCCCGATGCCACCTGGCGTCTGTCGGGCTCGTTGGAGCTCGGCCACGATCAGGCGCGCCTGCGCGTGGGCGACCGGCAGGTTCTCCCCGACACCAGCTCCAATCTCGGCGGCGTCGTGCTGCGCCTGACCCGCGACAGCCTGGACAGCTCCGGCTTTCCCACCCGCGGCACGCGCCTGGACCTTTCCGAGGAGGTGCTGCTGACCGCGCTGGGCGCCGATGCAGCGGCCAATATCACGCGCCTGCGCTGGGACACGGCGTTCAGTCGCGGCGCCAACCGCTGGCTGCTCGGCGCCAGCTTCAGCTCGTCCGGCGGCAGCGGCGATCTGCTCGCGGCCTACAGCCCGTTGGGCGGCCTGGCGAACTTGTCCGGCTACACCGAAAACCAGCTCTTCGCCACGCAGACGGCGCTGGCACGGATCGTCTACTACCGCCGCCTGACCGATGCCGCGCGCCTGTTCAGCGTGCCGGTGTACCTGGGCGGCTCGCTCGAGGCCGGCGGCATCTGGGCGCACCGCCGCGACATCGACACCGCGGGCCTGGCCGGTGCAGGCAGCCTGTTCCTGGGCATCGATACCTTCCTCGGCCCGATGTTCCTCGGCTACGGCCACGCCGAGGGGGGCAACAATGCCTTCTACCTCACCTTCGGCTCCCTGCTGCGCGCGGAGCGCTGACGGCGGGCGCCCCCGGTCGCCCGCCCACCTTTCATCCCTCCATCGCGAAGCGGCGATATAATGCGCGCCCTCCTCCCCGCCGAGGGGCGCTGCAAGTCCCGGCCCGGTGCCGTGGAATCAGGCTCGGCGGGCCTTCGGGTTCCATTCCGAACCGCGCCCGACCATCTTTGGGAGTTGCCATGAATGCCGTTGTGAACCTGAAGCAGGACTTCAAGGTCGCCGATCTGTCCCTGGCCGATTGGGGCCGCAAGGAGATCGACATCGCCGAGCAGGAAATGCCGGGCCTGATGTCCATCCGCCGCAAGTACGCCGCCGCCCAGCCGCTCAAGGGCGTGCGCGTCACCGGCTCGCTGCACATGACCATCCAGACGGCGGTGCTGATCGAGACGCTCAAGGACCTGGGCGCCGACGTGCGCTGGGCGTCCTGCAACATCTTCTCCACCCAGGACCACGCCGCGGCGGCGATCGCCAAGACCGGCACGCCGGTGTTCGCCTGGAAGGGCGAGACGCTGGAGGAATACTGGGACTGCACGCTCGACGCGGTCACCTTCCCGGGCGGCGGCTCCAATCAATTCCGCGGCCCGCAGCTGGTGGTGGACGACGGCGGCGACGTGACCCTGTTGATCCACAAGGGCTACGAGCTGGAGCAGGGCGACGCGACCTGGGTGAACTCGGCATCAAACAGCCACGAGGAGCAGATCATCAAGAACCTGCTCAAGCGCGTGGCCAAGGAGCGCCCGGGCTTCTGGACCACCGTGGTCAAGGACTGGAAGGGTGTCTCGGAAGAGACCACCACCGGCGTGCACCGCCTCTACCAGCTGGCCGAGGCCGGCAAGCTGCTGGTGCCGGCGATCAACGTCAACGATTCGGTCACCAAGAGCAAGTTCGACAACCTGTACGGCTGCCGCGAGTCGCTGGCCGACGGCCTCAAGCGCGCCATGGACGTGATGCTGGCCGGCAAGGTGGCCGTGGTCTGCGGCTACGGCGATGTCGGCAAGGGCTCGGCCCACTCGCTGCGCGCCTACGGCGCCCGCGTGGTGGTGACCGAGATCGATCCGATCAACGCCCTGCAGGCGGCGATGGAAGGCTTCGAGGTCAACACCGTCGAGAGCACCCTCGGCCGCGGCGACATCTACGTGACCACCACCGGCAACAAGGACGTGATCACGCTCGAGCACATGCAGGCCATGAAGGACCAGGCCATCGTCTGCAACATTGGCCACTTCGACAACGAGATCCAGGTCGACAAGCTCTATGCCTCGGGCGCGGTGAAGACCAACATCAAGCCGCAGGTGGACAAGTTCACCTTCAAGGACGGCAAGAGCATCTTCCTGCTGGCCGAGGGCCGCCTGGTAAACCTGGGCTGCGCCACCGGCCACCCGAGCTTCGTGATGTCGAACTCGTTCTCCAACCAGACGCTGGCGCAGATCGACCTGTGGGCGAACAAGGACAAGTACGAGTCCAAGGTCTACATCCTGCCCAAGAAGCTGGATGAGGAGGTCGCCCGCCTGCACCTGGAGAAGATCGGCGTGAAGCTGACCCAGCTCACCCCCGAACAGGCCGCCTACCTGGGCGTGGACATTGACGGCCCGTACAAGCCGGACCACTACCGCTACTGATTGCAGCCCGCCCCGCCAGGCAACGACGACGGCCCGCCCTGCGCGGGCCGTCGCGTTTTCCGCAGACCAGCGCCGCTGCGCGCATGGCCAATTCGCCTGGGTGCCGCCGCGGAACCTCTATCTATCTCTCCATCCGGAAATAGAGATATATTGCGCCCGTCCATCCAACACACGCACGCCATGAGCCGCACGCCGCTGTCCTTCGAATTCTTTCCGCCCAAGACCGACGAACAGCGCGACACCTTGGAGAAAGCCCTGCCGCGGCTGAAGGCACTGGCGCCGGATTACGTGTCGGTGACCTTCGGTGCGGGCGGTTCCACGCTGAGCTATACGCCCGACACCGTGCGCGGCCTGCGCGAGCGTCACGGCCTGGACGCTGCCCCGCACCTGTCCTGCATGGGCGGCACACGCGCGGAAATCCGCGCCCTGCTGGACGCCTACAAGGCCATGGGCTGCCGTCGTCTCGTCGCGCTGCGCGGCGACCTGCCCTCGGGCATGGCCAGCTACGGCGACTTCCGCTATGCCTCCGAACTGGTGGAGTTCATCCGCCGCGAGCGGGACGGCGACTTCCATATCGAGGTCGCCTGCTATCCCGAGATGCACCCGCAGGCCAGTGACGCCCAGGCCGACCTGCGCCACTTCGCGGCCAAGGTGAAGGCCGGCGCCAATGGCGCCATCACGCAGTACTTCTTCAACCCAGACGCCTACTTCCGCTTCGTCGACGACGCGCGTCGGCTCGGCGTGGACGTCCCCATCGTGCCCGGCATCATGCCGATTTCCCAATACGCGCAGTTGCGGCGCTTTTCCGAGCTGTGCGGGGCGGAGATTCCGCGCTGGATTGCCAAGCGTCTGGAGGCCTACCGCGACGACGTGGAGGCGATCCGCGAGTTTGGCGCCGATGCGGTGGCGTCGCTGTGCCGCCGCCTCGTGGCGGGAGGCGCGCCGGGCCTGCACTTCTACACGCTCAATCGCGCCAAGGCGACGACGTCGGTGCTGGAACGTCTGGCGTAGCCGCTGCAGGCGGGCTAGTCTGCCCCCTTCTCCCGCCACGGCCACGGCCATGCTCGACAGCCTTTCCATCGACGACTTCCGCGCCCTGGTCGGCAGCCCGGTGCGCGTCAGCCAGGGGACCAGCGAGGGCGCGCTGGAAGTGGCCGATGTGCGTCCGCTGCACAACCCCACGCCGCGCAGCGTGCCACCCTTCGTCGTGACCCTGCGCCACGCCGGTACGCAGCGCTCGCTGGCGCAAGGCATGTACCGGCTGCACCACCCGCAGCACGGCGCACTCGACCTGTTCATGGTGCCCGTCGGCCCTGACGGCCAGGGCATGTGCTACGAGGTGGTGTTCAACTGAGCGGGCGCGTCCGCGCTCCAGCCGTAGAACAGGTACACGCCGCGGTCTTCGATCAGACGGAATCCGAAGCGGTCGTACAGGCGTCGCGCCGGGTTGTCCGGCTCCACGTGCAGGGTGACGTCGCAGGATTCGGCGCCGGCAATCCGCAGCAGCGAAGCAACCAGGCGCGTGCCGATACCACGGCCGCGCCATTCCGGCAGCAGGCCGATGTCCATCAGGCGAATTTCGCCCGTGTGCCGGTAGAGGAAAAGGCGACCGATCGCCTGATCGCCCCGACGGATCACCAGGAATTCGGCGCCCGGGTAGTGCCGCTCGTAGTGCGCGCGCTGCAGAGCCGCCTGGGAAAGCAGGAAGTCGTGCTTGCGGGCATCGTCCCAGTCAGTGACGGCCAGTTCGTCCAGGCGCACGCACAGATACACCCGATCGAGGAAGGCGGCGTCCGCCGCAGCGGCCGGGTGCAGGGTGAGGTCCGGGCAATCCGCCTGAAGGCGCGGCGCGATCAATCCGTCGCTCAAGCCGCCGCCACGATGGAAAAGGTCAAGTAATCGAACGCCGGCGCGCGCCCGTCGATACCTACCAGCGGACGCTGCAGATCGCCGGAGAAGGCCAGGCCAGCGGGGTCGGGCAGTTTGCCCGTGCCCAGCACCAGCACGTACAGGCCGGGACGCAGGCATCCGGTCGCATTGTCGCCGAGACTGCACAGGCAGCCGGACGCCGTGCGGGCGACGCTCCGAGGCGAGATCTGCAGTCCGCCGAAGGAGCGGGCCTCCGCGTCGAAGCCGAAGCTCTTGCTGCGGGCGCCCCCCATGCCTGGCGCGCTGATATAGACCAGAGCAGT
>DAOOVM010000150.1:0-7576 GCA_035370085.1 Rhodanobacteraceae bacterium
GCCTGGCCGATGGTGTTGTTGATCTTGTGCGCGCCGGTGTGGTTCAGGTCCTCGCGCTTGAGCAGGATCTGCGCGCCGCCGACTTTCCGCGACAGGCGCTCGGCGTGGTAGATCGGCGAGGGGCGGCCGACGTAGTGCTTGAGGTCGCGCTCGAATTCGGCGATGAAGGCCGGATCGGTGCGCAGTTCCAGGTAGGCCGCCGTCAGCTCGGCCAGCGGCGCCATCAGGGTCTCGGCCACGAACACGCCGCCGTAGTCGCCGAAACGACCGCGGGCGTCGGGGTAGGCATGAAAATCGACAGGAGCAGTCACGCGTACGGATTCCGCAGGCAAGCAAGGGCGCGATAGTGGGCCGCAGGCGCCGTGAAAAGCCAATGATATTTGGTTCGGAGGCGCGCCCACGGGGGTAGCCCCGGAGCCGTCGAGCCCGCCACCGCGGCGACCAGGCGCACGGTCAGCTCCTTGGCTGCGCCGCCGCACTGCGCACCGCCGCGACGAAGCGGCGCATGCGCTCGGCGTCCTTGATACCCGGAGCCGACTCGATGCCGCTGGAGACGTCCACGGCCCAGGGCTGGGCGACGCGGACCGCCTCGGCCACATTGGCGGCGTCCAGACCGCCGGCGAGGACCACAGGACGCGCCAGATCCCGCGGCACGCGCTGCCAGTCGAAGCGCTCACCCGTGCCACCGGCGGCGCCGTGCACATGGCTGTCCAGCAGGAAGCCCACGGCGCGCGGATGCGCCGCCGCGTAGGCGGCAACATCCCGGATCGAGCCCATCGGCACGGCCTTGAGGTAGCGCAAGCCGTGGCGTTCGCAGTCCTCTGCCCGCTCGGCCCCATGGAACTGCAGCAGGTCCGGGCGCACGGCCTGCGCAACCTCGGCGACCCACTCGGGGGCGTCGTCCATCAGCAGGGCAACGGCGGTGACGAAGGGCGGCAAGGCCGCGCGTATGACGCAGGCTTGGGCAAGGTCGACAAAGCGGCGGCTGCGTCGCGTCATGACCAGACCCACGGCATCCACGCCGAGGGCCGCGGCCGCCAGCGCGTCCTCGATGCGCGTGATGCCGCAGAACTTGATGCGCGCGGACTGGACCACGGCAGCGCTCATGCCAGGCTGACCTCCTCCGGCAGACCGCAATCGCGCGGGTACAGCGGACGAAGAAACGTCAGCCCGGACGCGGGCGCGGTCGGACCGGCCAGGGAACGGTCGCGGCTGGCCAGGATGTCGGCGATCCAGCCGCTCGGCCGCTCGCCCCTTCCCACCAGCAGCAGGCTCCCGACGATGTTGCGCACCATGTGGTGCAGGAAGGCGTTGGCCTGAACTTCCACCACGACCTCCTCGCCCCCGTCGACCTGTACCTGGATGTCGTGGATGCAGCGGAAGGGGTGCCGCGCCTGGCAGGCGACGGTGCGGAACGCACTGAAGTCATGCTCGCCGCACAGGAACTGCGCTGCCTGATGCATCGCCCGGGCATCCAGCGGGACGCGCTCCCAGGCCACATAGCGCGCATCGAGCGCCGCCCGCGCCGGCCGGTTCAGGATGCGATAGCGGTAACGACGCGCCCGCGCGCCGAAGCGCGCGTGGAAGTCCGCCGCCACCTCCTGCGCCCAGCGCACGCACACGCTGCGCGGCAGGCGAGAGTTGGCGCCGAGCTGCCAGCCACGAAGCGGGCGGTGCACCGTGGTGTCGAAGTGCACCACCTGGCAGCGCGCATGGACGCCGGCGTCGGTGCGGCCAGCGCAGACGACTTCGATCGGTGCGGCGGCGACGAACGAAAGCGCCGCCTCGAGCGCGCCCTGCACGGTGGCACCGTGCGGCAGGCGCTGCCAGCCGAGGAAGTCGGTGCCGTCATATTCGACGCCCAGGGCGATGCGCAAGCGGGGCTCCAGCCGAAAGCGGGGGCGGCATTGTACCCGCGCCGGTCGGGACACTTGCGCCGGCACCGAAGTCTGCGCCCGATTGAGCCAGCGCAGGCGGTGCGCTGCGACCGTCGCGCCGCTTGGACCAAAACGCCGAGGGCCGGATCGCTCCGGCCCTCGGGGGGAACGCTGGACACCGACTCAGCGCAGTTCTTTCAGCAGCTTCTGCGCCTCGGCCTTCTGCGCTGCGTTGCCCTCGCCCATGACCTCCTCCAGCATCGAGCGCGCGCCTTCCGGGTCGCCCATGTCGAGATAGGCCTTGGCCAAGTCGAGCTTGGTGCCGATGGCATCCTCGCCGGCGAACACGGAATCGTCCTCGATCTCGGGCTCGGGCGCAGTGCGAGCCGCGGGAGCACGCACCTCAATCGGCTCGACATGCAATTCCTTGTCGAAGTCCATCGTCGGCATGCTCACCGTGACATCTTCAAGATGAACGGCTGGCGGCGCGGCCGCTGCGTCGTCGGGAAGCCTCAGCTCGAAATTGAACGGCTTCTCCTCGGTCGCGGCAGGCTCCGTGGCGCTCGCCGTGACCATGGTCGGCACCTCGGCGAAGGGGTCATAGCCGCCCGAGGGCTCCACGGCGGCGGCGCCCTCGTGAGTGGGCTCATCGAACAGCGGATTGTGCGGCGCCAGTTCGCGCCCCATGGCGCGGACCTGCTCCCACTCGGCCGAATGCGTGTCGCCGAGGTGGGCGTACATGGCCTGCGCGGCCGCCTCGAACTTGTCCGCCTCCTGCCGCGCGTAGTACAGGCTGACCAGCTCCAGGTGGGCAGCCGTGTCGTCCGGATGCATGGCCAGGCGATCGAGCAGATCGTGCTCTTCGTCCTCGGCGGTCGCCGGCGGTGCTGCGGGTGCGGCCGAACCGACCGGCTTGGTCTTGGGACGACGCATGGCGTTGAGGAGCGCCAGCACCACCACCCCCAACAGGCCCGCGCCGGCCACGGCCAGCAACCAGGTCTGCTTGTACCAGGGCTCGGCGGCCGGCGCGGGCAACGGCTGCACCTTGGCCGGCACGGCCGGCTTCGCCGCGGTCGCGGTGCTGCTTGGCTTCGGCGCGGTCGCCGCCGAGGGTGGGGGCGTCTGCGGCGCGGCGGGGGCCGTCTCAGTCCCCGACGGCGTCGCGGTGGCGGCCGCACTGCCCGCCGGCGTGGCGGTGGCCGCAGCCGCTGGCGGCTCGGCGGAGGCTGCCGCGCCGCTGCCGGTGGAGGTGGGCGTCGTGGTCGTGGTGGGCGCCGCTGCGGTGCCGGAGCTGGACGCCGCGCTGCCCGGCGCCGCGGCCGTCGTCGTCGTGGCGGAGGGGCTGGAGGCGGGAGTGCCCGGCTTGGTCGCCGTACCCGTTGCCGCCGCACTTCCCCAGATGTCTTCCTTGGTCAGGCCACCGGCCTCGCCCGGCTTGGGCGTGGTGGCCGGGGTGACCGTCGCCGAGGCAGTCGTGGCTGCAGGAGCGCTGACGGCAGGAACCG
Organism: Rhodanobacteraceae bacterium; assembly: GCA_035370085.1. Lineage (GTDB taxonomy): Bacteria > Pseudomonadota > Gammaproteobacteria > Xanthomonadales > Rhodanobacteraceae > Tahibacter. The sequence continues at coordinate 3,383 of DAOOVM010000150.1, forward strand.
AAGCCGCCGTGGAGGGCGCGGACGTCGTCGTGCCCGCCGGCGCCGGCTTGCCGGCCTTGTCCTGCAGTTCCTTGAGCTTCTTCTGCAGCTCGGCCAGCTCCGAATCCTTGAGGCTCAGCAGGCGGTCGTTCTTGGTCTTGAGCTCTTCCAGCTCCTTGACCCGCGATTTCAGCTCGCCGGCCTCCTGCTCACGGCTGGCCAGGGCTTCCTTCGTACGCGCCAGCTCGGTCTTCAGGGTGGCATCACCGCTGCCGCCGCCCGTGGCGGACTTGTCACCCACCGCCTGGCTCCCGGAGCCTGCCTTGGGCGGCACCAGGGCCAGCTTGTCGCCGGGCCTGCCCGCCGCGGGTTCCCCCGTTGCCGGCTTGGTGCCCGCAGCCGGGGCCGCGGTCGCCACGACGGTGGGCTTGGCCGCGGCATTGCCGCTGCGCCAGGCGTCGTTCTGCGCCTTGACCTCGGCAGCGGCCGCCGCGGCCGAGGCAGCCGCCTTGATTTCGTCGCTGCTTGGCACGCGCAGGATCGCACCGCGCTTCAGCGAATTGATGTTGTCCTGGTAGAAAGCGCCGGGGTTGGCGCGCAGCAGCGCCAGCATCATCTGGTCGAGCGACACGCCGCTGTCCGGACGCGTTGCGCTGGCGATGTCCCACAGGGCCTCACCCGCATTCACCGGACCGTACTCGCCCGCCTGGGCGGCACGCGCCGCCTTGGGCGCAGCGGCGGCGGGAGCGGCCGTTGCGGACTCCGCCCGCGGTGGCTTGCTGGTCTTAGAGGCATCCAGCGGCTGGGTGGCCGCGGCGCCCGTTCCTTCCTTGACCGGCATGACCTTGGCGCTGGATCCCTTGACGGCCGGGGCCAGCACCGGGGGATCGAGCAGCAGGGTGTACTCGCGCAGCAGGCGGCCCTTGGCCCAGTTCACTTCGAGCAGGAAGTCGACGAAGGGATCACGCACCGCGTCGCGGGTGGTCACGCGGATCACCGCCCCACTCTTGCCGGGCACCACGCTGAACTCCAGCGGCACGGTAACGCGCGAGCGCGACAGGCCGACGCGCTCGAAATCCGCCGCCGAGGCCAGGGCCACGTTGAGGCCGGCCGTCTCGTCGGCGTTGCCGCTGACGGCGATCTCCGCCACGAGGGGCTGGTTCAGCCCGGACTTGACCTGAATGGGTCCGAGGCCGAGCGCGAAAGCACTGGAGCCGCTCAGGGCCAGCGCTACCGCCAGCGGCAATTTCATCCGATCTTTCATGGAGTTAACCCCCCAAAACGGCAACGCTCAGCGGCCGGATTCCCAAGTGAAATGCAACGTCCCGAATCTCGAAAACGCCTTATAACACAACCGTAACTATAGATCACAAATACGATTTCACCAAGAGCTCGGCCACCTGCACGGCATTCAGTGCGGCGCCCTTGCGGATATTGTCGGAAACCACCCACAGGTCCAGACCCCGCGGGTGGGAAATGTCCTCGCGAATGCGCCCCACGAACACGGCATCCTTGCCGGCGGCGTGCGTCACCGGCGTCGGATAGCCGCCAGCCCGGCGTTCGTCCACCACCACCACGCCGGGCGCGCTTTCTAGCAGCTTGCGCGCCGCATCTGCCGTGATCTTGTCGCGAGTTTCGATATGCACGGCCTCGGAGTGTCCATAGAACACCGGCACGCGCACCGCGGTCGGATTCACCTCGATCGACGCGTCTTCGAAAATCTTCCGCGTCTCCCACACCATCTTCATTTCTTCCTTGGTGTAGCCGTTGTCCTGGAATTCGTCGATCTGCGGGATCAGGTTGAAGGCGATCTGCGCCTGGAACTTCGTCGGCCGAATCTCCTGGAAGTTGAGCAGGGCGGCGGTCTGGCGGCCGAGTTCCTCCAGCCCGGAGCGGCCCGCCCCGGAAACCGACTGGTAGGTGGCCACATTGATGCGCGTGATGCCGACCGCGCGGTGGATGGGCGCCAGCGCCACCAGCATCTGCATGGTCGAACAATTGGGGTTGGCAATGATGCCGCGCGGCTTGTAGCGGGCGATGGCGTGCGGGTTCACTTCGCTCACCACCAGCGGAATGTCGTCCTGGTAGCGGAACTCCGAGGTGTTGTCGATGACCGCCGCACCCGCCGCCGCGGCGCGCGGCGCATGCTCGCGCGACACGCTGCCGCCGGCCGAGAAGAAGGCGATGTCCACGCCGGCGAAGTCGTAATCGGCGAGGTTGCGCACGGTCAACTTGTGCTGGCCGAACGCCACCTGCGCCCCCGCGGAGCGCTCGCTAGCCAGGGGCACCAGTTCGCCCAGCGGAAACCTGCGCTCCTTGAGGATGGACAATAGCGTCTCGCCGACGGCACCGGTGGCACCGACCATCGCGACCTTGAACTTGCGTTCGGACGTACTTGCGGACATGGCATTTCTCCGGAGGAGGGATTCGACGCGGGGTGGGCCCGGCCAAGGCGCTCGCCGGCGCGCGCCGGGCGGCACGCCGTGGCGCTAACCGGTTTTCTTGGCGCTGGCGGGAATACGCGGCGCCACCGCGGCCACGTCGCCGCACTGGGCGCGATGGCGCAGCGCCTGATCCATGAGCACGAGGGCAAGCATGGCCTCGGCGATGGGCGTGGCGCGGATGCCCACGCAGGGGTCGTGGCGTCCCTTGGTCACCACGTCCACCGCCGCGCCGGCGAGGTTCACGCTGGCGCCCGGAATCAGGATCGACGAGGTCGGCTTGAGCGCCATCGAAGCGACGATGTCCTGCCCCGTGGAGATGCCGCCGAGGATGCCGCCGGCGTGGTTGGACAGGAAGCCTTCCGGCGACATCGCGTCACGGTGTTCGCTGCCTCTCTGTGCTACAGCGGCGAAACCGGCGCCGATCTCCACTCCCTTGACGGCATTGATGCTCATCAGCGCCGCAGCGATCTCGCCGTCGAGTTTGCCGTAGATCGGCTCCCCCCACCCCGGGGGCACGCCCTCGGCCACCACGGTGACGCGCGCGCCGACCGAATCGCCCGATTTGCGCAGGCGGTCCATGTAGCGCTCCAGCTCCGGCACCATCGCCGCGTCGGGCCAGAAGAATGCATTCTCCTCGACCGCCGCCCAGTCGAAGGCACGGGGCACCAACTCGCCCAACTGGGCCAGATGGCCGCGCACGAGCACGCCGTGCCTCTCCGACAGCCACTTCTTGGCGACCACACCGGCGGCCACGCGCACGGTGGTCTCGCGCGCCGACGAGCGTCCACCGCCGCGCGGATCGCGGATGCCGTACTTCTGCCAGTAGGTGTAATCCGCATGCCCCGGCCGGAAGGTCTGCTCGATGGCCGCATAGTCCTTCGAGCGCGCGTCCGTGTTGCGGATCAGCAGCGCGATCGGCGTACCGGTCGTGTGACCTTCGTACACACCGGACAGGATCTCGACCTCATCCGCCTCGCGGCGCTGCGAGGTGTGACGCGATCGTCCGGTGGCGCGCCGCTCGAGGTCGCGGCGGAACAGCTCCGGCGCGAGCGCCAGACCGGGCGGGCAACCGTCGATCACGCAACCGATGGCCGGACCGTGGCTTTCGCCGAAGGTCGTGACGGTAAAGATCTGGCCGAAGGAGTTGCTTGCCACGGGGCGTCGGAACTGGTCTGTGGGAGTTGGGCGGGGACGAGGGCGGCGCTCAGCGCTGCACGGCGGCGATGGCCTTGGCGTGCTCGACCAGGTCGCGCCTCTCCAGGGCGAACACGCCCATCGGACCCACGTTGAATTCGATCCAGATGAACGGCAGCTGTGGCAGCAGCTGTGTCAGGGCTCGCTCGCTCTCACCCACTTCGACAATCAAGAGGCCATCCTCGCTCAGGTGTGCCGGTGCATCGCGCAGGATGCGCAGGGCGAAGTCCAGGCCGTCCGGCCCGCCGGTCAAACCTAGTGCCGGTTCATGGCGATATTCGGGCGGAAGTTCGGCATATTCCTGCTCGGTCACATAGGGCGGGTTGGACACGATGAGGTCATAGACCTCGCCCTCGAGGCCGGCGAACAGGTCGGACTTGATGGCGCGCACGCGCTCGCCGACGTGCTGGATGCGGATGTTCTCCCGGGCCAGTTCCAAGGCGCCGTCGCTGATGTCGGCGAGGTCCACCTGCCAGTCGGGGTTGTGCGCCGCCATGGCGATCCCGATGCAGCCCGAGCCGGTGCACAGATCGAGGGCGCGGCTCACGTCGCGGCCATCCAGCCACGGCGTGAAGCC
>DAOOVM010000151.1:0-7378 GCA_035370085.1 Rhodanobacteraceae bacterium
GCCCGGCCAGTGGGTCGTGGCCATCGGTTCGCCCTTCGGCTTCGACCACTCGGTGACGGCGGGCATCGTCAGCGCGGTGAGCCGCAGCTTCGGCGGCCGCGACCAGCAGTACGTTCCCTTCATCCAAACCGATGTCGCCATCAACCGCGGCAATTCCGGTGGGCCGCTGTTCAACCTTGACGGCCAGGTGGTCGGCATCAATTCCCAGATCTTCTCCAACACCGGCGGATTCATGGGCGTCTCCTTCGCCATTCCCGTGGATGTCGCCATGAACGCCGTGCAGCAGATCAAGGACAAGGGCTATGTGTCCCGCGGCATGATCGGCGTGCAGATCCAGGAAGTGAATCGCGAACAGGCCAAGGCCCTGGGTCTGCCGCGCAGCGGCGGCGCACTGGTGAACCAGATCACGCCCGGCAGCGCCGCCGAAAAGGCCGGTGTGCAGCTCGGCGACGTCATCCAGAAGTTCAACGGCGTCGACATCGTGCAATCGTCCGACCTGCCGCCGGTGGTCGGCGCCACGCGCCCGGGCAGCAAGGTGGACCTGCTGGTGTTCCGCAACGGCAAGTCCCTCACCCTGCCGGTGACCGTGGGAGAGGCCCCGCGCGACGGCGCGGCCCTGGCCAGCCGTGGCAAGGCTCAGGGCGGTGCCGTCGACAACGCCCTGGGTATTGCCGTGGACGAGCTCAGCGGCGACCAGCGCAAGCAGCTGCAGATCAAGGGTGACGAAGGGGTGGTGGTCACGCGGGTTGCCGGCGCGGCGCGCCGTTCCGCCATCCAGCCTGGCGACGTCGTGCTGATGGTGGGGCGCACCAAGGTCAAGACTCCGGCGGAGTTCAATGCCGCCGTCAAGGAGGTCAAGCCGGGTGACTCCGTCATGCTGCTGGTGCGCCGCGACGAGGTGACGAGTTTCATTGCCGTGACCGTACCCAAGGACAAGGGCTGAGGCCTGCGCCCCCGTGCCGGCGGGGCCGGCTGGCCGCCCCGCGGGCACGGGGGCGCATTGCGGCAGGACACAGCGCTTCATGCGATAATCCCCGCCTTTGGCCGCGCCGCCGCCGGCGCGGCCCCTGGCTTTCGGTACCGCATGAACCACATCCGCAACTTCTCCATCATCGCCCACGTCGACCACGGCAAGTCGACCCTCGCCGATCGCATCATCCAGCTGTGCGGCGGCCTGGAGGCGCGCGAGATGGAGGCGCAGGTGCTTGATTCGAATCCCATCGAGCGCGAGCGCGGCATCACCATCAAGGCGCAGTCGGTGTCGCTGCCGTACAAGGCGCTCGACGGCACTATCTACCAGCTCAATTTCATCGACACCCCAGGGCACGTCGACTTCAGCTACGAGGTCAGTCGCTCGCTCGCCGCCTGTGAAGGGGCTCTGCTCGTGGTCGACGCCGCCCAGGGCGTGGAAGCCCAGTCGGTGGCCAACTGCTACACGGCGGTGGAGCAGGGTCTGGAAGTAATCCCGGTGCTCAACAAGATCGACTTGCCGACGGCGGACACGGAGCGCGCCAAGGCCGAGATCGAAGCGGTGATTGGCATCGATGCCTCCGACGCCATCGCCATCAGCGCCAAGACGGGCCAGAACGTGCAGGCCGTGCTGGAAGCCATCGTCGCGCGCATCCCGCCACCGCGCCCGCGCGACACCGACAAGCTGCAGGCGCTGATCATCGATTCGTGGTTCGACAACTATCTTGGCGTGGTCTCGCTGGTGCGCGTGATGCAGGGCGAGATCAAGCCGCGCGACAAGATCCTGGTCATGTCCACCGGCCGCTGGCACGAAGTGGATCAGGTGGGCGTCTTTACGCCCAAGCGCAAGGTCAAGGACCGGCTCGGAGCGGGTGAAGTGGGCTGGGTGACTGCCTCCATCAAGGATGTGCACGGCGCGCCGGTGGGCGACACGCTCACCTTGAACAGCGATCCGGCGCCGCACCCGCTGCCGGGCTTCCAGAAGATGCAGTCGCGCGTCTTCGCCGGCCTGTTCCCCGTGGTGGCGGACGACTATCCGGCGCTGCGCGAGGCTCTTGAGAAACTGCGCCTGAACGACGCCGCGCTGAATTTCGAGCCGGAAAGCTCAGAGGCCATGGGCTTCGGTTTCCGCTGCGGCTTCCTCGGTCTGCTGCACATGGACATCATCCAGGAGCGTCTCGAGCGCGAGTACGACCTGGACCTGGTGACCACGGCGCCGACGGTGGTGTACGAAGTTGCGCAGACCGACGGCAGCGTCATGACGCTGGACAACCCGGCCAAGCTGCCGCCGTCGCAGAACGTGGACGAAATCCGCGAGCCGATCATCGTCGCCGACATCCTGACGCCGCCCGACCACGTCGGCAACGTGATCAGTCTGTGCGAGGAAAAGCGCGGTGTACAGCGCGCAATCCACTATGTCGCGACCCAGGTGAAGATCAGCTACGAGCTGCCGCTGGCCGAAGTCGTGCTCGACTTCTTCGACAAGCTCAAGTCCGTCTCGCGTGGCTACGCGTCCATGGACTACCACTTCCTGGAGTTCCGAGCCGGGCCCTTCGTGCGCCTGGATGTGCTCATCAATGGCGACCGCGTGGATGCGCTGTCGCTGATCGTGCACCGCGGGTCGGCCGATCGCCGCGGGCGCGATTTGGTGGAGAAGATGAAGGAACTGATTCCCCGTCAGCAGTTCGACGTGGCCATCCAGGCGGCCATCGGTTCTCAGGTCATCGCCCGCTCCACCGTGAAGGCGCTGCGCAAGAACGTGCTGGCCAAGTGCTATGGCGGCGACGTGTCGCGCAAGCGCAAGCTTCTGGAGAAGCAGAAGGAAGGCAAGAAGCGCATGAAGCAGGTGGGACGCGTGGACATTCCGCAGGAAGCCTTCCTGGCCGTGCTGCAGGTGGACAAATAGCGCAGCCACCGCCGAAGCGGTGTCAGAACTAACCGCAGTATCCGAGGAGCTCCGAGCATGCAGTTCGATTTCGCCGCGATCCTGGTCGCGTTGACCTTCTTCACCGGCATCGTGTGGGGACTGGATCGCCTGTTCTTCGCCAAGCGCCGGGCGCAGTCGGTGCCGGCCAGCGAAATCGTGCGTGAGCCCCTGCTGGTGGAATACTCGCGCTCGTTCTTCCCGGTGATTCTCATTGTCCTGCTGTTCCGCTCCTTCATTGCGGAGCCGTTCCGCATTCCTTCCGGCTCGATGATGCCCACCCTGCTGGTTGGGGATTTCATTCTGGTGAACAAGTTCGCCTACGGCCTGCGTCTGCCCGTGCTCGACCGCAAGTTCCTGCAGATCGGCGAGCCGCAGCGGGGCGACGTGTTCGTTTTCCGCTATCCCGGGTTTGCCTGCGAAGGACGCAACGAGCGCAGCGAGCGGCCTTGCGGGGAGCCCTTCGTGCCCCTGACGCGGCAGGACTACATCAAGCGCGTCATCGGCCTGCCGGGTGATGAGATCACCTATCGCAACAAGACCTTGTACGTGAATGGGCAGGAAGTGCCGCGCACCTACCTGCAGGCGTATGCAAGTTCCGTGGAGAACGGCTGGGATGGCAAGGTGTCGGGGCGACTCGGCACGGCCGACGCCGAAGACATGCGCATGGTGCGTGGCAATGCCGAAGTGCACGTCGAACACCTGCCCGGCCTGGACCACCGCGTCATGGAGTTGCCCGGATTCCAGGGCGCTCCGGACGGCAGTTGGACCGTTCCTCCGGGTCACTATTTCGCCATGGGCGACAACCGTGATAATAGTGCCGACAGTCGCGTCTGGGGCTTCGTGCCGGAGGAGAACCTCGTCGGCAAGGCCTTGCTGGTCTGGATGAGCTTCCGGGACCTGCGACGCATCGGAACCTTGATCAAGTAGGGGAGGCGTGGGGCATGTGGCGCGCACAGAAGGGAATTACGTTCATCGGCTTCGTGATCGTCCTGATCGTCGGCGGCTTCTTTGCGTACGCGGCCATGAAGCTCGTTCCGGTCTACTCGATGCATATGGGTGTCGTTAAGGCCATGAAGCAGTTGCAGAATGAGCCCAACATTTCTGAAAAAAGCGTCGATCAGATCCGGGCGGACCTCAATACGAAGTTTGACGTCCAATATGTCGACGACAGCATCATCCCACCGCAGAACATCCAGCTAAAGAAGCAGGGTGGCGCCGCATCAGTCCGGATCTTCTATGACCGCCGAGTGCCGTTCATCTACAACGTGGACCTGCTAGTGCACTTCGATTCGACGGTGGATTTGACCTCCGGAGGGAGCTATTGAAGCCCGTCTAGCCGGTCTGGCATATCGCTTCACGGATCCGGAGCGTCTTGCGCAGGCCCTGACCCACCGCAGCGTCGGTCGTGCGAACAACGAGCGACTGGAGTTTCTCGGCGATGCCCTGGTGAACCTCCTTGTGGCGGAGCTGCTGTTCGAGCGGCATCCGCGGGCCAGCGAAGGCGAGCTGACCCGCCTGCGCGCCCTGCTGGTCAGCGGCGCCGCCCTTGCCGATCTGGCGCGTTCGCTGGACCTGGGCGAGCGCTTGCGCCTCGGCCCGGGTGAACTGAAGAGCGGCGGACATCGCCGCGATTCGATCCTGGCCGATGCCTTCGAGGCTCTCGTCGCGGCCGTCTATCTCGACGGCGGCTGGGACGCCTGTCGCCGGGTGGTCCGCGACCTGTTCGCCGCCCGCGTCGATGCCCTGGCTTCAGCCCCCAAGGACCCCAAGACACAGTTGCAGGAGCGGCTCCAGGCGGCCGCCAGGCCCTTGCCCCAGTACGAGCTGCTGGCGGCGGAGGGCGAAGACCACGCCAAGGTGTTCGAGGTGGCCTGCATTCTGGCCGAGCCGGCCCTGCGGACCTGCGCCAAGGCCAATAGCCGTCGTGGCGCGGAGCAACTGGCGGCCGAGGCGGCGCTGCAACAGCTGGAGAGGGAGCGCCATGAGCAGCGTTGAATCGACCACGGCACCGGTGCATCGCTGCGGCCGCGTTGCCCTGCTGGGCCGGCCCAACGTGGGCAAGTCGACCCTGCTCAATGCCCTGATCGGCGCCCACCTGTCGATCGTGAGCCGCAAGCCGCAAACCACGCGACACCGCATCCTCGGCATCGTCACGCGGCCGCAGGGCCAGATCCTCTACGTCGACACGCCGGGCCTGCACCGGGATGGCAAGCGCGCCATCAACCGCCAGCTGAACCGCGCGGCACGCCAGTCCCTCTCCGAGGTCGACCTGGCGGTGCAGGTGGTCGAGGCGGGCCGCTGGACGGATGAGGATGCGCTGGTTCGGGACGCCATTGCCGCGAGTGGCAAGCCGGCGCTGTTGGTGGTCAACAAGGTGGACGCGGTCAAGGACAAGGCCAGCTTGCTGCCCTTCGTCGATGCGGTCGGGCGCGAGCATGCCTGGTCGGCGGTGCTGCTGGTGTCGGCCCGGCGCCGCGACGGTCTGCAGGCGGTGGAGCGCGAAATCCTCGCGCGCCTGCCCCTGGGCGAGGCGGTCTACGGGGCCGATGAACTCACCGACCGCAGCGAGCGATTCCTTGCCGCCGAACTGGTGCGCGAGCAGCTGATGCGCCAGCTCGGGGCGGAGCTGCCCTATGCGACGACCGTGGAAATCGAGGAGTTCCAGGAGCGTCCCGACGGAGTGGCCGAGATTGGCGCCGTGATTTGGGTCGAGCGCAGTGGCCAGAAAGCCATCGTCATCGGCGCCCGCGGCGAGCGCCTGAAGGAGATCGGCACGGCCGCGCGTCTGGGCATGGAGCGCCTGCTTGAGCGGCGCGTGTTCCTGCGCCTGTGGGTGCGCGTGCGCGAGAACTGGTCGGACGACGAAGCGGCCCTGCGGCGCTTCGGCTACGGCGATTAGCGAGCCCCATGCGTGTCGGGCAGCAGCCGGGCTACGTGCTGCACGCGCGGCCGTATCGCGAATCGAGTCTGCTGCTCGAATGCCTGACGCGTGACTACGGCCGCGTCGGCCTGGTGGCGCGCGGGGTGCGGCGTGAACGGCCGCGCTGGCCGCGCGCGCTGCTGCAGCCTCTGGTACCGCTGCAGTTGGATTGGTCGGGCCGCGGCGAGCTGGCCACGCTGGCAGCGGTCGACGCCGTCGCGGCGCCCTTCGCCCTCGATGGCGAGAGTCTGCTGTGCGCCATGTACCTCGGTGAACTGGTGTTGCGCCTGCTGCCGCGGGGGGACCCCCACCCGCGCCTGTTCTCCGCCTACACCGAGACTCTGGGGCGCCTGGCGGTGGGCGCAGGCACCGCCTGGAGCCTGCGCCGCTTCGAGCGCGACCTGCTGGCCGAGATCGGCTATGCGCTGGCATCCGAGCGCGAGGCCGACAGCGACTTGCCGCTGGATCCACAGGCCGAGTACGTCTACTTCGCCGAACTGGGTGCGCGGCGCTGGCGCGGCGAGTCCGCCGTGCTGCGCCTGCGCGGCAGCGCACTGCTGGCCCTGCACGAGGATCGCGAGCCGGTGCCAGCCGACCTGGCGGCGCTGCGTCGCCTCATGCGCCATCTGATCGGCCAGCAGCTCGGCGGAGGCAGCCTGCGCACCTGGTCGTTGCTGGCTGCCGCGCTGGGCCGTCGCGACGGACCTGCGGCGGGCGCGTCTGCCGTTGCTGATACGGACCGGGAGTCGTTGCCGGAGTGAGCCCCTCAGCCGGGTGGATCGGGCAGGCGCGCGCGGGTGGCTGCCGCGACGCTGAGCAGGTGCCGCAGGGCTGCCGTCCGTGCCGATGCGTCGCCTTCGAGGCTGCTGCGTGCGGCGGCACAGGCGGCGTCGAGGTCCGTGGCGCCGCAGAACCCGCACGAGGCGCGCAGCCGGTGCAGGCGATCGCGCAGCGCCGCTGTCTGCGCCTGCGCCAGCAGCGGCGCGAGTTCCGCCGGCAGTTGGTCGAGCTCCTGGGCGAACAGTCCGCGCAGGGCGCGCAGCACGGTGGCATCGCCGCAGGCCTGCAGTCCGGCGGCATCGTCCAGCGCGCCTTGTGCGAGCGCAGGCTCGGGCGCCATCACGGACGCTGCCTGGCCCAGATGTCGCTGCAGCAGGCCGCGCAGGTCGACCAGCGCCAGGGGCTTGCCCATGCAGGCGCAGAAACCGGCCTGCATCAGCCCGGGCCGCTGAGCGGGGTCGAGCGCGGCGCTGGTGGCGATGGCCGGGGCCCCGTGTGAGGCGGCCGAGGGCGCGGCTCGCAGCTGCTGCAGCACCTCCAGGCCGCCCAGGCCGGGCATGGACAGATCGAGCAGCAGCAGGTCGAAGCGCCGCTGGCGGGCCAGCAGGAGGGCCTCCGTGCCGTCCGCGGCCCCCACGGCATGCAGGCCGAACCCGCGCACGGCCTCGCGCAGGAAGACCAGACTCAGCGCATTGTCGTCGGCGATGAGAATCGACGGCATGGGCGGAACTCCTCGGCCTGCGCGAGAATGGCCGCATGCGCAGTGCGGATCAAGCATGAAG
>DAOOVM010000152.1:0-7345 GCA_035370085.1 Rhodanobacteraceae bacterium
CGAGGGTGGCAACGATGGGGGTGTAGGGCATGGCTCAGGCGTAGAGGTCAACGTCGAAGGGGCTGCCGTGCGGGCCGGGCAGGCTGAGCTGCGATTCGAGCCTGAGGCCGAGCCGGGTGAGGATGCGCGCCGAGGCGGCATTCTCGCGCACCACCAGGCCGACGATGCGCGTGAGCCCCAGGACCTCGCGGCCCCAGCGCAGCGCCTCGCGCGCGGACTCGGTGGCATAGCCCCGGCCCCAGCAGCGCGGCAGGAAGCGGTAGCCGATGTCCACTTCGCCGAGCTCCGGCAGGCGCTTCAGGCCACAGAAACCGATCAGCTCGCCGCTGGACTTCTCGATGACCGCGTGGCGCCCGAAGCCGTGCTGGGCATAGTCGCGCAGCGGATGCTGTTGCAAGAGCGCGCGTGCGCCCTCCACATCGGCCACCAGCGCCTGGCCGGTGTAGCGGTTGATCGCCGCATCGGACACCAGCGGAAAGTAGGCGTCGGCATCGTCCAGGCGGAGCGGGCGCAGCAGCAAACGCGGGGTGTCGAGGCTTTGCATGGATCGGTCCGATCGGGCCAGCCGGCGGACGCCGCCTGGGCGGCGCGCCGGCATCGTCTGCAGACGGCTTCTTCAGCGCGGCTTGCGCGGTGGTCTGGCGCCGTCGCGCGGGCCGAAGGGCGTGCGCGGGCGCTCGCCCGCGGCGTTCGACTTGCCGCCGTGGCGCTTCGCGCCGGCGTCGCGCGCGGCGGACTCGCGCTTGGGCGCTCCGCCGCGCGGGCCGGCGCCGTCGCGCGGTGGGCCGGCGCGCCGCGGCCGCGCGTGTTCGCCGGCCTCGGGCGCTTCGTCACTGCGCGTGATGCGCAGCTGCTGGCCCGATACCCACACTTTCTTCAGGTGCTTGAACACGTCCGCCGGCATCCCGGCCGGCAGGTCGACGAAGCTGTGGTCGTCGTGGATGTCGATGCGGCCGATGTGCTTGGCGTCAAGGCCGGCTTCGTTGGCGATGGCGCCGACGATGTTGGCCGGTTTCACGTGGTGGGCGTGGCCGACTTCGATGCGGAAGGTTTCCATGCCGGCCTCGGCGCCGCGCGGTGTCGCCGCGCGTGCCGGCTTTGTTGACAGCCGCTGTGCGGGCGCGAATTCCTCCACCGCAGAGCGGGCCGTTGCGGGCTCCATGTGCGGACGCCCCGGCGGCGGTGTTGGGGATGCGTGGGGGGGCGGCAGAGTCGCCTCCTCGGCGAAGGGCGTGGCCGCGGCGTCCTGGCCGGCGCGCGGCCGCCGGTCGGTGACTTCCGGCTTGCCGCGGGGCGTGCGCGCGGCCCGCGGCGGTGGCGTCTCCGGCGTCCATTGTGGGCGCCCGTCCTCGCGCTCGCGCCCGCGCGCCCCGCGTTCGCCGCGACGATCCTCCATCGGCGCCGGATCGGGCGGCAGCAGCAGCGGCGTCTTGCCCTGCGTCAGCTTGGCCAGAGCCGCGGCAACCTGCAGGGCGTTCACTTCGTGCTCGCGCTCGTAGCGCGCGATCAGCGCCTCGAACTCGTCCAGCCCGCCTTCGGTCAGGGTGTCGCTGATGCGCTGCATGAACTTGGCGATGCGGCGGTCGTTGACGGTCTCGGCGGTCGGCAGGGCCATCGCCTCGATCGTCTGGCGGGTGGCGCGCTCGATCGCGCGCAGCATGCCGCGCTCGCGCGGTGCGACGAACAGGATGGCATCGCCGGTGCGCCCGGCGCGTCCCGTGCGGCCGATGCGGTGCACGTAGCTTTCGGTGTCGTAGGGAATGTCGTAGTTCAGCACGTGGCTGATGCGCTCCACGTCCAGGCCGCGCGCCGCAACGTCCGTGGCCACGAGGATGTCAAGCTGGCCATCCTTGAGTCGCTGTACCGTGCGCTCGCGCTGCTGCTGCGGGATGTCGCCGTTGATGGCCGCGGCGGAAAAGCCGCGCGCCTCGAGCTTCTCGGCCAGCTCCTCGGTCGCCTGCTTGGTACGGGCGAACACGATCATGGCGTCGAAGGGCTCGGCTTCGAGGATGCGCGTGAGTGCATCGAGCTTGTGCGCGCCGCTCACCAGCCAGTAGCGCTGGCGGATGTTCGTCGCGGTGGTGGTCTTGGCGGCGATGGTGATTTCCGCCGGCTCGCGCAGGTAGGTCTGGGCGATGCGCCGGATGGGCGGCGGCATGGTGGCCGAGAACAGCGCCACCTGGCGCGTCGACGGCGTTTTCTCCAGCACAGTCTTCACGTCGTCGATGAAGCCCATGCGCAGCATTTCGTCGGCCTCGTCCAGTACCAGGGTGGTGAGCTGCGAGAGATCGAGCGTGCCGCGTTCCAGGTGGTCGATGACACGGCCAGGTGTGCCCACGACGACATGGGAGCCGCGCTTGAGGCCGTGCAGCTGCGCGCCGTAACCCTGACCGCCGTAGATGGGCAGGACGTGGAAGCCGGGCAACCTGGCGGCGTACTTCTGGAAGGCTTCCGCCACCTGGATGGCCAGCTCGCGCGTCGGCGCCAGGACCAGGGCCTGCGGCCGCGCCTGGGTCAGGTCCAGGCGTGCCAGCACCGGCAGGGCGAAGGCCGCGGTCTTGCCGGTGCCCGTCTGGGCCTGGCCCAGCAGGTCGCGTCCGGCCAGCAGCGGCGGGATGGTGGCGGCCTGGATCGGCGAGGGCGTCTCGTAGCCGACCGCGGTCAGGGCCTCGAGCAGGACGGAAGGCAGACCGAGGTCGGCAAAACTCGTCGGCGGGGGCGTGGAGGAGTCGGCAGTCATGGCAGCAGCGCGGGGAGAAGAGGCGCGCATTGTCGCGCACTTCGCCCCGCGGCGCTGTGCACCGCTTCAGCGCACGACCAGCACGGGCACCTCGCAGCCGGACATCACCTTGCTGGTGACCGAGCCCAGAACGAGGCTTTTCCAGGCGCCGTGGCCGTGCGAGCCCATGACCACAAGATCGTACCGGCCCTTTTTCGCGCGTTGCGCGAGCAGGCTACCGGGATCACCCACGTGCTGCTCCTCGCCGAAGGCGATGCCTGCACGTTCCAGGATGCCGCGCGCCGGTTTCAGCGCCCGTTCGCTGTTGTCGCGGTGGTACTGCGCCGTGGCCTCGCCGCCCAGCGCCGTGGCCACGCGCGCCAGCAGGGGCGGATCGACATGCACCAGGGTCAGCTCGGCACCGTGCCCAAACATGGCGCGGTGCTTGACCAGGTACTGGCAGGCGCGGCGCGAATAGGCACTGCCGTCCACGGGGAGCAGGATCTTCATGCGGACCTCCGTCTCGCTCGCCGCGCATGCGGCCGGCCCATCCTAAACCAGCCGTGCCGCGGCGGCTTGATGGCGGTCAAGCGCTGGTCCGGGGGCGGCGTCGGGGGTTCCCTGCACCCCCGTGTGTCGTTCACCACAGGGCGAAGTGCAGCCCCTCGCGCTCGTTGTCCCAGGCTGTGCTGACCACCCACCAGCGCGCGCCGTCGTGGAACAGCTGGATGCTGTTGGCGCCGCGCTTGAGCAGTACCGGCGAGCCTGGCGAAGGACGCGCCTCGTAGCGGCTCCACACGTGCGCGATCTGGCCGAAGCGCTCGATGCGGTGATCGATCTCCACCTCGAAGAAGTCGTTGGCGGCGAAGAACGGTGCGACGTTGGCGATGTACTCCTCCACGCCGAAGGACTGCGCCTCGATGCGGCCATCGGCGTGCACCACGGTACGCAGACTGCGCGCGTCCGGGCGGTGCAGAAAGCGAAAGCGTTCCCATTGCCGTGGCGTGCCGGCAGCACCGGAGATGCAGGCATACACGGCCGGGACCAGGGTTTCGATCTGCTGGGCCTCGCGCAGCCACTCGGCACGGGACACGGCGGTCACCTCGCTGGGTCGGAGGGTCCATCCCAACGCCGCGGCCGCGGCGCGCCCAGTGCCGGAAGTCGCCCTCCGTTCCGGCCGCGCGACGTTCGCGCTAGGCTGGGCAACGTCATCGGATGCGGAGGATGGGTGATGCGGCGATTGGCGATGCGCGGAGTCCTGCTGGTTGGCATGACCATGGCTCTGCCGGCGGCAGGCGACGACCACGGCCTGCGCACGCACGGCCTGGACGCGGCGGCGCACGTGGGGCCGCGCGCGCTGGGGCCGGCGCGTCTGGAACTGAGCTGCCGCGGCGGCAAAGGCGGCAGCCTCGCCCTGCGCCTGGTGCTGCCCGCCGCGGCGGCTGCGGCGTTTCCCCTGGACGCCTTCGAAGGACCGGACGGCGTCGGCGGCAGCCGTGATCTGGCCGAGTGGGGCATCGATACGCGCGCGGCGTCCACGCGCCTGTCCAGCGGCATCGGCGGCTGGTACGACGCGGAGCGGTTCGTGCTGGCGACCGAAGCGATCCAGGGGCGCCCCGCGGGGGAACTGGTGGGCTTCGTGCGTCGGCTCGTCAACGACGACGTGCGGCGCCTGCGCCTGTCGCTGGCGCCACCGCGCAGCGGTGAGCCGCTGCAGGCCGAGGCCGAGATTGCTCCGGCGGATCGTGCGGCGCTGCGCGCGGCGGCGGCCGACTGTCTGGTACCGCCCTAGGCCGTGCAGTTGCGGCATGACCACTGGCGCATGCCCCGACGCGGACCGGGCGCGTAACCTCGGCGACGGGGACATCAGCCATGCGCATCACTTTCGAACTGGAGACCGACGACGTCGCGCGGTTCCACGACGCCCTGCGCCGCGCCGAGCGGCTGGCCGCGGACATGGACGAGTGCGATATCGTCGATGCGGCCAAGCAGGCCCTGGACACGCTGCCGCTGGCCAGTGCGCCGGGCTTCGTGCGCAAGCGCCTGAGCGAGGTGCAGCGCCTGATCCTCATGCTGGAAGACGAGGACTGGGCACTGCACGGCGCCGAGCGCGATGATGTGCTACGCGCCCTGGTGTACTTCAGCGATCCTGAGGACCTGATCCCCGACGAGATCGAGGTCATCGGCCTGATCGACGATGCCGTGATGCTTGAGCTGCTGCTGCGGCGCCTGAAGCACGTGCTGGCGGCCTATGGCGATTTCTGCGCCTGGCGCGCAGGGCAGGTCGCGGCGGGGGATCGCACGGCGGCGGCTGCCGAGGTCGCGCGCAAGCGCCTGCAGCTGCATGAGCGCATGCGCCGGCGGCGGCGTCTGTCCGCGGTGGTGGGCGGATGAGCGCGCCCACCGGCGCTTCCGCCGGACCAGCCTGGCAGGTGCGCGCGGTCGAACCGGCGCAGGCCGAACGCCTCAGTGGCCTCATGCGCCAGTGCTTCCTCGCCGCGTATGCGCAGGCGAGCAGTGCGGACAACGTGCAGGCACACCTGCAGCGGCACTACACGCCGCAGCGACAGGCGCAGGAGCTGGCCGATCCTGGCCTGCTCAGCCTGGTGCTGGAGCGCAACGCTGCATGGGCCGGTTTCGCGCAGTTGCGCTGCGGCGGCACGCCGGGCGAGGGGGCGCAGCCGGGCGACGCCGAGGTGGCGCGCTTCTATCTGCTGCCGGCCTTCCACGGCAGCGGTCTGGCGGCGCAGCTAATGCAGGCGCTGCGGGAGGCGGCGCGGGCGCGCGGCGCCGGTGGACTGTGGCTCTCGGTGTGGCAGCGCGCGGAGCAGGCGCAGCGCTTCTATGCCAAGCAAGGCTTCCAGCGCGTGGGCAAGGCGGTGTTCCGCATGGGCGAGGATGCGCAGGACGACTGGATCCTGCGCGCGCCGCTGTGAGTCCCGGGCCTATTCGGCCATCCAGAAGAACAGTGCGGTCATGCGCTTGCCGTCCAGATCGCGGCCGAAGTAGCGCAGCGCCGAATGCACCAGGTCGGCGCGGTACAGCACCAGGCGGTTGTAGACGTTGTCGATGGCCAGATCGAGCTGCCAGGCGTCGAGCGGCAGGCGTCGAACGCCCAGGGCCTCAACGAGGTTGGCGTGCGGCGGCGGGCAGATGTTGCCGCCGAGTCCGCCGCCGGGTAGGCGCTGGCGGAAGAAGCCCGTGCCCGCGTTCGCCGGCGCGCCGGGCGTGAGGTAGATCACTGCGGCGTAGCGGCACAAGCGGCGTGAATCGGTGTGCGGCCGCACGGTGGAATCGGTCGCGCCGACCACCTGGATGTGGTTGTGGCAGATGTGCGCGTCGCCGAGCGCGGCGTCGGTCATCCACACGCGCCGGCTGCCGGTGAGCTGCAGCACCCGCTGTTCCAGGGCCGCCAGTTCGTCGGGTTGCAGCGCCGGCGCGCAGCGCTGGCCCGGCCAGGTCACCTCGGGATTGGCCGGAAAACCGTGGATCCAGTCCGCGCGGGCGAGACTGCGGGCGCGCACCGCATCGGGGTTCGGCAGGGCCTCGTCCACGACCCAGTAGTCACGGCCGGCGCGCGGTTTTCGGTAGGGCAGGCGGGCAGGGGCGGGAATGGTCATGCGCGGCAAGGGCAGCAGGGACGCGGCGATGGTAGCCGCAATGCGGCGATGCCAGGCGCTGCGCAGGGCAGGCGGCGCGGTGGGGGCATGCGGCGCCCGACCGCGGCGCATGACGCCACCGAGCGGACCGGCTACGCTAGTGACCCTTTTGCCGAGTGCGCAGCATGAAAGTCGAACAGAACAAGGTAGTGAGCTTCCATTACAGCGTCAGCGACGGCAGCGGCGAGACCGTCGACAGCTCGCGCGAGCGCGGCGAGCCGCTCACCATCCTCGCTGGCCACGGCAACATCATCCCGGGACTGGAGAAGGCCCTGGAGGGGCGCGGCGTGGGCGACGCGTTCCAGGTCACCGTTCCCGCCGCCGAGGCCTACGGTGCGCGCAACGAGGACATGGTCCAGCGCGTGCCGAAGAAGTACTTCCAGCAGGGCGACCGCCTCAAGCCGGGCGACGTCACCGTGCTGGCGCTGAAGGACGGTGGGCATCGCGTCGTGACTGTGCAGAAGGTCGGCATGACCGCCATCGACGTGGACCTGAACCATCCGATGGCGGGCAAGGATCTTTCCTTCGACGTCGAAATCACCCAGATCCGCGACGCCAGCGAGGAAGAGATCGCGCACGGCCACGTGCACGGCCCGGGCGGCCACTCGCACTGAGGGGCGGGCGGACCGCGTTGGCCGGGGCGTGGGTCCAGCTGGGGGCTCAGCGCAGGGCGCGCCTGGCCCCGGCGTAGTGCTCTTTCCAGTAGGGGCCGTCGAGGCGATCCAGGCGCACCACGCCGCCCTCGTTGGGGGCATGCACGAAGCGCCCTTCGCCGACGTAGATGCCGACGTGTCCGACCTTGCGGCCGCGCTGGGTGAAAAACACGAGGTCACCGGGCTGCAGCCCGTCGCGGGTCACCGCCGGCAGCTCGAGCGCCGCGATGGCGTCGGCCGTGCGCGGCAAGTCCAGGGCGGCGGCGTCGCGATAGACATAGCCGACCAGTCCGGAACAGTCGAAGCCGCTCTCG
>DAOOVM010000153.1:0-4364 GCA_035370085.1 Rhodanobacteraceae bacterium
GGGTCGCTATCTGCCGCAACAGGGACTTTCTCGGGGTCGCTATCTGCCGCAACGGGGACTTTCTCGGGGTCGTTGACCGCGGGGGCAGTAAATGCGGTCGATACAATCAACATTGCCGGCGATGCCGTAGTGCTGGCGTCTGCCGCTCAAGGTGGATCTGATGCCTCAGTGTCCATCACGGTTCCCTCATCTGCGGCCGGTCGGCCCTTGATTGTCTGGTTTTCTGGCAAGCCGCTCATGACATCTCAGCCGCCGGTAGTCGTCCTAAAGCTTGACGGCACCGAGGTATCCAGGGCATCCGGCGTGGGGCTTTACACCGAATTCGGCAGCATCAACACGGATGCGTCCGGGTTTGCCGTTATCTACCCTGCCGCGGGGTCTCACACGCTGCTTGTCTCTGCGACAACATCCAACGGCGACCGGACCGCAACAAGCGTAAAGGTTGCATCTCTACTCGGGAAAAGATGATGATTGATTTCACTGTTTTCGTGCCATCCACCGGTCAAATCCTGTGGTCCGGCCAGTGCAACGATGGCGACTTGGGCAGTCAGGGCGGCGGTGGGAATGCCGTCATGGAGGGCGCCCACGCTTACGGGACGGGCTGGATTGAGTATGTCGGCGTGGATGAAGTCCCAACGTTTTACTCGTTCCCGGCTCGCCCTAGCGAGTTCCACGAATGGAATTACACGACAAAAGCGTGGGAGGTTTCGAGCGGGAAAATTACCGAAGCGCGTGCAAAGAAGCTGTTTGATCTTGATTTGGCTTATGCGTCAAGCCGGAATGTGCCTTTTTCCTACGGTGGCAGCTCCCTGAGTTGTTCCGACCTCGCAATCAATGGCATCCGTTGCGTTGTGTCGCAGATTGAAAACGTTGGTTTGATGCCCGACGAATGGAATGGATGGCGCGCGGTTGACGGCTCGCGCTTGGCACCGCTTGGTGCCTTAGACCAAGAGCTTGCCCGAGCCAAGTCTATCCTCGTGAGCGCGGAAAGCCGGCGCGCGGCGCTGCTTTCAATATTTTGGAATCACGCCGATGCGATTGCAGCACTAACCACAGTTTCGGCAATCATGGCCTACGATGTCACAACTGGATGGCCTGGGTAGGGGCCACATAAATCATGCCTGCTTGACAACCGCAAGTTCTGGTTGTAATCGTAAGTTCGTGTCAAAATACCTCCTTGAAAAACGGGGGCTACGATGATCGCGGAACTCACCAAAGACGACGAAGACCGGATTCGGAGAATTCAAGCAATCCTGCTTGGGAATCGTGACGCCGCAGTCTTCGTCGCAATGGTGTTCCGCGTCTTTCACGCCTGGGACGACCTGATCGACAAGGACGTTCCCATTACGGACGCCGAGATCAACATGGCGTTCTATCTGGCGATGGTGCAGATCCCCCGGAACCCTTTCTGCCGGGCGAACTTCGCCGAGCTTTCCCCAATTATTTCGCAAGCCATCGCCAACTGGATGTTCGCCACCGCCGCGGAGCGGGAGGCGCCGTCCGAGGTGACGTTTGTCGTTCGCTCCAGCTACATCGACATTCTGCTCAAGGCGGCGGAAATTGTTGGTGGCGTGAACTACGCCGTCGCTGCGCAGCCCTCGATCCGCGAGTGGTTCCACGCTGAAGGCTATGCGCAATACCTCACAAATCTTCAGCATGAGGCTGCCGAGCGCAGCAAAGGAGCGGCCGAATGAGGCTCAATCTTCGGAGGGGCGAGCGCTGGCAGGCGGATCGCCTTGAATCGTCCGGTTTCGCCTTCTGCGGAGACCCATGCAGCAGCGGGGCGGACGCGCCCGACTACTCCGGCATCGCCAGTGCCAACGAGAAGAGTGCGCAGCTTGCCAAGGAGGCCGCCGACAATCAGCTTGCGTTCAGCAAGGAGCAGTACGACTTCCTCAAGCCGTACATCCAGAAGCAGCTCCAGACCGGGCAGGATGTCGCCGATCAGCAGCAGACCGACGCAGCCAAGGCCAGCGAGCGCGCCGACCAGCAGTGGAGCCAGTACCAGACGACGTTCCAGCCCATCGAGCAGAAGATGGCGCAAGAGGCGATGGACTACGGCAACGCTGCCGATCAAGAGCGTGCGGCGAGTCAGGCTGGTACGGATGTCTCGCAGCAGTTCCAGTCCCAGCGTGCCGCCGCGCAGCGCCAGCTCACCTCGATGGGTGTCAAGCCCAACGCCGGCAACTTCATGTCGGCGAACCGCGAGATGGATGCCGGCGAGGCTGCTGCGCGCGCCGCGGCAATGACCGGCACCCGGCAGACGGTGAAGGACAAGGGCGTGTCCCTGCGGGCTGGCGCTGCCGCCTTCGGTCGTAACCAGACCAACACCGCCGGCCAGCAGGTCGGCCTGTCCACCGGCTCGGGCTCGGCGGCGACGCAGAGCGCGGGCGCCGGTATCGGCTCGACGCTTGCGGCCGGTGGTCAGGTGGCGAGCGGTTACGGCGCACAGATGGGCGCGCAGAACATCGGCGTGCAGTCGCAACTCGGGCTCGGCAGCCTGATGAACCAGTCTTACGGCATCCAGGCGCAGCAGGCCGGTGCCGGCATGGCGGGCCTTGGCAGCCTGATTGGAGCGGGGATTGGCGCCTACGCGATGAACCCGACGGCCTTCTCCAGCAAAGGCTTCAAAGAAGACGGCGAGCCTGTTTCGTCCGAAGAGGCTGTCGATGCGTTCAAGCGCATCCCCGTTGAGTCGTGGAAATACAAGGACGGTATCGCCGACGGCGGTCGGCATGTCGGCCCCTACGCCGAGGATGTGCAGCGCGAACTGGGCGATGAGGTCGCTCCGGGCGGGAAGGTCATTGACCTCGTGTCGATGTCCGGTGCGCAGACGGCCGCCATCAAGGGGCTTGCCGACAAGCTGGAGCAGCAGGAAGACACCATCGAGGCGCTGACGCAGCGCCTTTCCGCAATTACCAAGGGCGGCAAATTCGGACTTCGGGGGCACGCATGAGATACGGGCTTGGCTCCTTCGCGGGCGGCATGGCGCAGGGCATCAACAGTGGGATGCAGCTTGGCATTGCCAAGCAGGAGGCCGACCGCCGGCAGGCCGAATACGAGGAAAAGGCACAAGAGCGCAAGGCCATGCGCGACTATGCCACTGAACTCGGCAAGAACGCCGAGCGCATCGGGAAAGAGGAAGAGGTCTATACCGTTCCTGGCATGACCGACGGCTTCAGCACGAACGATAAGGCCACCGCTGATGCGCTGTCGGGCATGGCAAATGATGCAGCCAAGCCGACGACCTACTCCGACGGCACCACCACCAACCCTGCTGTTGCGGGCGTCACGGCGCCGTCCACACCCGTCACGCCGCAAAAGACGACCCGCAACTACACCCAGGCCGACTTTGACCTCGACCGCCTCAAGCTGGCTGGCCGACTCGGGCTCGGCGAACAGGCGGACAAAGCCGCGGCGATGGTGCTGGCGAACCGGCAGTCGGAAGCCATCCGCAAGGCGGCGATGGCTGGCGAGTTCACGCAGATCGGCCGCGAGTACGGCGTCATCAAGCCGGATCAGCACATCGTCGGCGCAACCAATCCGCGTACCGGCAAGTACCACATGGCGGTGGCAAATCCTGACGGCACGCTCGCGCTGGACGCCAACGGCAACCCGCTTGGGCGGGTATTCGACAACCAAGAGCACGCCGTCGCGTCGATTGCCGCAATGGCCGACCCGAAGACGCTGGCGAGCATGTACATGAGCGGCGCCAAGAACGAGAGCGCGATGGAGCGCCTTGTTACGGCGGCCATGCTGCGCGGAGACAAGGGCTATGGCGCAAACGCCTCGGGCGGCGGCGGCAAGCAGACCAAGGAGGATAAGAACCCATTCGGCTGGCTGGGCGTCGAGGACTTCGAGAAGATTTACCCAAAGGATGTGGAGGGCAACAAGGCTGGCATGGCCAATGCCTACGAACTGTACCGCACGCTGCTCCAGCAGAATGCCAGCACGCTCGGCGCATCCGACGAAGGCAACGCCCGCGCCATCAACATCGCCATGAAGTTCGGCAACGGGCAGTACAAGCCGTCCGCTGAAATGCAGCCGGACGGGACGTGGTCCGCCCAGATCCAGCACGGCGCGGCCAAGTTCAACCTCCAGCAAGGCATTGACCCCTTGGGAAACCACGGCATCAATGCGCTGGAGGCGCCGAAGCGCGAGAAGGTCATCCAGATGGATCGCCAATGGCTTGATGGCCTTGGTCGAACCGAAGAGGGTCGAGACATCTACAGCCAGGCGGCCAGACTGGCCTCTGACGACGCAGCCTTCCAGCAGGCTGGCCTCGCCGTTCGCCAAGGTCTTGGATCGACCGCCGCGCGCATGACGTGGGCTGCCGCCGACAAAATTCGTCGCCTCCGCGGAGA
>DAOOVM010000153.1:4464-7267 GCA_035370085.1 Rhodanobacteraceae bacterium
GCATCGCCCCGGAGCAGCGCCGATCACTGCGCTACAACTCGCCGGAGCTTGACGAGTACGCCAGTTTTGTCGAGCGCCGCAACGGCCTGCCGGAAGGGCTCATCAAGGCCATCAAGAACGCGGGCGAGCGCTCGAACAGCAATCAGGTGTCGCCCAAGGGCGCGCAGGGGGTGATGCAGTTCATTCCTGGCACCTGGAAACAGTACGGAAAGGATGCCGACCCCTCGGACCCGGTGGCGTCCATTGATGCGGCCGGCGCTTACTTCAAGGACTTGCTGCAGCGCTACAACGGCAACGTGGATGCGGCTGTCACCGAATACAACGGCGGAGTGAAGCAGGCGCAGACGGTGGCCGGAGGCGGAAGCCCGTGGGTTCCGGAAACAGTTGCGTATCTCGCACGCATCCGTCAGGCACTCGGCCAGAACGATCAGGGGCAACCGCAGCGCAAACCTGTTCCGGTGATGGCGGACCCGTCGATCCAGCCGTCCCGCAATCTTGGCGAGGAAGAGCGTGAAGAAGCACGTCGGCGCCGTGAGTATGAAGAGCAGGGCGCTTTCACGCGCGGCCTGGGCGTCGTCGTTCCGCAGATGAAGCAGGCGGCCGGCGCTGGCCTTGCACTGTTCGGGTCGAAGACCGGAAACAAGGAACTCCAGCAATCCGGCCTTGACATCTACCAGAACGCCTCCAAGGAGGCCGAGAAGTTCGATGACCCGAGCGCCTCGCTCTCGAATGTTCTGGACGGAAAGGGCAGCTTCAGCGACTTCTCGAAATATTGGGCAGGCTACGGCATCGGACAGGTGGTCGAAAGTGCAATCACCGGCCTTGCCAGCGCGGCCGTTGGCGGCGCTGCGGGCTCTGTCGTGCCGGGCGCCGGCACCGCAGCGGGCACGGTGTCGGGATTTGTCGGCGGCATCATCGGCAAGGGCGCCGTCAAGAAGGCGCTCGTGCAGGGCGCCGAGAAGCTGCTGGCCAAAGAGGTTCAAGCCGGCATTGCTCGCGGGCTCACGCGAGAAGCCGCGGAGGCCGCCGCAGCCCCTGTCGTGAAAACCTGGGTGGCGGCAGAAACCAAGAAGGCCGGCGTCCGCGCACTGGCCGCTGCCGGCGCTGCGACGGGCCTGTACGCCCAAAATACCGGCATGGAGCTGGGCGAAATCTACGGGCATTACATCGACGAGATGGTGCGCTCCGGCCGCCCGATCACGCCTGAGGATGAAGACCTCGCCCTGAAGTCGGCAATGTCTGCCGCAGGCGTCGAAACCGTGGCGGACGCGCTGGGGCTTGGTCGCCTGCTGGGCACAGCCAAGGACGCCGCCACCAAGAAAAAGAAAAGCCCGGCACGGAGCCGGGCACCGGGCACAGCCAAGGACGCCGCCACCAAGGGCTTTGTGCGCAATGTCGCCAAGGAAGTCGCCCTTGGCGTTGGCCGTGAGGTGCCGACCGAGGTGGCGCAAACCGCTGTCG
Organism: Rhodanobacteraceae bacterium; assembly: GCA_035370085.1. Lineage (GTDB taxonomy): Bacteria > Pseudomonadota > Gammaproteobacteria > Xanthomonadales > Rhodanobacteraceae > Tahibacter. The sequence continues at coordinate 5,926 of DAOOVM010000153.1, forward strand.
AGCGCTTCGGAAAGAACCAGCCGCTCGACAACGCCGAGGCGATGCGCGACTACGTCGACGCGGCCGGCGGCGCAGCGGTGCCGGGCACCCTGTTTGGCGCTAGTGCCGGCGTCAAGCGCACCCTGTCGCCGAACTCGCCCCTCTCCAACGCTGCCACGGCAGCCGGCGGAATGGCTGGCCCGACCGTGCAGCCAACCCCGGCAACCCCCGGGGCTCCCTCTTCTGGTGCCGCTGGCGCCACATCCCCAGGTCAGGGCGCTCAGGCGCCGGCTGATCCCATCTCCGAAAAGGTTGAGGCGCTGCGGCCGTTCCTCGAAGACAAGGAACTTGTCCGCGCGATCCGCAACCTGCCAGAACTCGGGCCGGAATCGGTCAATGAGCTTCTGGCCGCCTGGGCGCTCGCCCGTAACCCCAATACCAACCCGAATGTGCGCGCGTCGCTGCTGGACCAGATCGGCCAGTTTGTTGACTCCGTGCAGAATCGCCCGAACTGGACGTTTGGCAAACAGGCGCAGCCCGAAACGGGCCAAGAGGGCGCGCCCAACGTGCCGACTGTTCCCGGCCAGTCTCAGTCTCCGCGCGCCGTTGAGGCGCCGCGCCTCACGGATGATGGGCTGACGCTTGACGGCGAGGCACGTGAATTGCCGCCGGCCCAGCTCAATGCGCCGACAAAGCCCGCCCTCGAGACCGAGGGCGCACTGCGCGACCGTGCGCAGGCGATGGCCGAGTATGAGCAGGCTTTCCAAGATCTCGTGAAAGCCGAGCAGCTTGGCGCGTCCGACGCGGAGCTTCAGCAGAAGCAGCAGGATCTCCGAGAGGCGGAAGCATTCAAGAAGCAGGCCGAGGCCAGGCTGCAGGAGATTCGCGAGACCATCGAAGGCAATCGCCGGATGGAAACCGAGCGCAAGCGCAATGCCGTTCTTGATGCGGTGCTTGCTGACGCTGAAACCGCGAATCCGGCTGAGCGCTTCGCCGCCGAGCTGAAGCGGCAGGGATTTTCAGAAACGATTCCAACCCCCGGCGAGCTGGCGCGGATCGCGCGTTTCGAGGACATCAAGGCAGCCGAACGGGAGCCACAGCAGGCTCCTGATGCGTTGCCGTCAGCGCCGAATGAGTTCGACCCCTACGAGCAGCGGAAGGAGCGCCAAAATGTCAGCAAAAAGCCTGGAGCAACCAATGCCGCGGTGGGTGAGAAACGCGCTCAAGGCGGGCGTGATGTCGCTCCGCGAGGTGCAAGTCCTGCGCGGGTGCCACCTGCTGATGGAGGAAACGGACGTGCCGTTCCTTCCCCTGCCGGAATGGGCGCACCCGTCGTGCGAGCGGCTCAACCTGTTCGAGATGC
>DAOOVM010000154.1:0-7116 GCA_035370085.1 Rhodanobacteraceae bacterium
CTGGCTGCTCGACCCCGGCGACGTGCTGTACCTGCCGCCCGACGTGCCCCACGACGGCGTGGCCGTCGGGCCGTGCATGACCCTGTCGCTGGGCATGCGCGCACCGTCGGCGGCGGAACTGCTGCTGGACCTGGCCGAGCACCTGGCCGAGCCGCTGGGCGAGGAGCAGCGCTATGTCGATCCCGACCTCGAGCCGGCGGCCGACCCCGGGGAAATCGATGCCGCGGCGCTGCGGCGCGTGGACAAGGCACTGCACGCGCTGCGCGCGCTCGACGATGCCGGCCTGCGCCAGTGGTTCGGTGGTTTCATCACGCGCTACCGCAGCGCCCAGGCAGCGCGGCCGCGGCGGCGCGCGCTCTCACCGCGGGAATTCGAACGCCTGCTGGCGGCGCGCCCGCCCATGCTGCGCAACCCCTGGTCGCGCGCGGCCTGGACCCGCGCCGACCGCCAGGCCGATCTGTTCGTGGCCGGCTCACGCTGGCGGGTGGGGGTGCCGCTTGCGGCCAGCCTGTGCGCTCCCGGCCCGATCGCCCTGCCCACGCGCCTTGGCGCGGCCGAGCGCGAGGTCCTGCGCGAGCTGGTGAACCTGGGCCACTTCGCCCTGCTGCGCGGCTAGCCGACGCGCTGCCGCGGCCCGGCGCGACGCGCTACCCTGTGCGCGCCTGCTGCCCCGGCGCCCACCCACACCAACCATTCCGCACGATGCTGATTCCCACCGATTTCACCCTCGAACCGGCCACCTGGGAACACGACCAGGAGGACCTCAAGCGCGTGCGCACCGCGGTATTCATCGTCGAGCAGGCGATCCCCGAGAGCGAGGAGTGGGACGAACTGGACCCGCGCTCCTGGCACGTGCTGGCCCGCGCCCTGGATGGCACGCCGATCGGCACCGGCCGGCTCACGCCCGAACACAAGATCGGCCGCATGGCCGTGCTGCGCGACTGGCGCGGCAAGGGCGTCGGCGCAGCCATCGTGCGTGCCCTGGTCGAACGCGCCCGCGAGCAGGGCATCACCGAGCTGACCCTGCACGCGCAGACACACGCCCTCGCCTTCTACACGCGCTGCGGCTTCAGCGCCTACGGCGAGGAGTTCGACGAATGCGGCATCCCGCACCGCATGATGCGCATGGCTCTGGCCCCGCGCGAGGCCTACCGACCCAGTGCCCCGCTGGAGGAGACGCCGGCGCCCCGACTCATCGCCGTGACCGACCGGGAGGGCGCGCGTGCAGCGGTGCTGGAGCTGCTGGGCCTGGCCCGGCGCGAGCTGTGCCTGTACACGCGCGATCTCGATCCGCTGCTGTTCGACACCGACGAGGCGCTGGAGGCGGTGCGGCGCGTGGCCACGGCCGGACGCGGCGCCAGCGTGCGCATCCTGGTCCAGCAGCCCGCCCTGCCGCTGCAGGACGGTCACCGCCTGCTCCATCTGGCGCGGCGCCTTCCCAGCGTGTTCGCCTTCCGCACGCCGGACACAGAAGAGGATCTGCAATACCCCTCGGCCTTCCTGCTCAATGATCGCCGCGGCTACTACTTCCGCACGCTCGGCAGCCGCTTCGAGGGCGAGGCGCATACCTATGCGCCGGGGCGCCACGCGCAGTTGCAGGAGTACTTCAATCAGGTCTGGCAGCGGGCCTCGCCCAGCCAGGAACTGCGTCAATTGAGCCTGTAGGGCCGGCATGGCCAGCCACAGCCATTCCCGGCTCGCCGTGATCGGCGGCGGGCCTGCCGGTCTCATGGCCGCTGAAGCGGCCCGCGCCGCCGGCGTCGGCGTGGACCTGTACGAGGGCCTGGGCTCGGTCGGGCGCAAGTTCCTGCTCGCCGGCAAGGGTGGCCTCAACCTCACCCATGCCGAACCGCCCGACCGCTTCGTGCAGCGCTACGCCGCCCGCGCCGATGCGGTCGCCGGCTGGCTGCGCGATTTCGATGCCACGGCACTGCGCGACTGGGCGCGCGGGCTCGGCGTGGACACCCTTGTCGGCAGCTCGGGACGCGTGTTTCCGCTCGATCTGAAGGCCGCCCCGCTGCTGCGCGCCTGGGTGCGGCGCCTGCGCGCCCAGGGCGTGGGCTTCCACGTGCACCACCGCTGGTCGGGCTGGGAAACCGACGGCGCGCTGCGTTTCGCCACACCGGCGGGGGAGACGCACGTGCGGGCCGACGCCGTCGTGCTGGCCCTGGGCGGCGCCAGCTGGCCCGTTCTCGGCTCCGACGGTGCCTGGGTGGCCCCGCTGCAGGCGCAGGGCGTGGACATCGCCGCGCTCAGACCGGCGAACTGCGGTTTCGAGGTGGGCTGGAGCGCCCACCTGGCCGATCGATTTGCCGGCGCCCCACTCAAGCCCGTCAGCCTGCTCTGGCGCGACGCGCAGGGGCAGCAACTGCGCCGGCAGGGTGAGTGCGTCATCAGCGCGTACGGCCTGGAAGGCAGCCTGATCTACGCCTTCGCCGCGCCGCTGCGCGAAGCCATCGCACGCGAGGGCCATGCCACGCTGTGGCTCGATCTGGCCCCGGGCCGCTCCGTCGCCGATCTGGCCGCGGCGCTGGCGCGGCCGCGCGCCGGTCGCTCGCTGTCCAGCGTGCTCAAGCGCCTGGGTCTGGATGCCGCCAAGAGTGCACTGCTGCACGAACTCCTCGCCAGGGACGCGCTGGCCGACCCCGCGCGGCTGGCGGCGGGAATCAAGGCTCTGCCCGTGCTGCTGCGCGCGCCCCGCCCCATCGCCGAAGCCATCAGCACGGCGGGCGGCGTGCGGCTGGAGGGCCTCGACGAGGCCCTGATGCTGCGCGATCTGCCCGGCGTCTTCGTGGCGGGCGAGATGCTCGACTGGGAAGCGCCGACGGGCGGCTACCTGCTGACCGCCTGCTTCGCCAGCGGCCGCCGCGCTGGCATCGGTGCCGCGCGGTGGCTGCTGCAGCGAACCAAGGCAGGCGCGGCGGAGGCCAGCGCGTGAGCACACCCGCGGACCCCGCGCCGGACGCCCGCAGCGGCGCGCAGATCTGGGTCGATGCCGATGCCTGCCCGAATGCGATCAAGGACATCCTGTTCCGTGCCGCCGTGCGTGCCGAGGTCGCCGTGACCCTGGTGGCCAACCAGTGGCTGCGCGTGCCGGCTTCGCGCTTCCTGCGCGCCGTGCAGGTGCCCGCAGGACTGGATGTGGCCGACAGCGAGATCGTGCGGCGCGTCGCCGCCGGCGACCTGGTGGTCACGCAGGACATTCCGCTCGCCGCCCTGGTGCTGGAAAAGGGCGCCCTGGCGCTGGGGCCACGCGGCGAGATGCACACGCGCGACAGCATCGGACAGCGCCTGTCCCTGCGCAATTTCATGGAAGACCTGCGCGCCGCCGGCGTGGACACCGGCGGCCCGGCCACCCTGCATGCGCGCGACCGCCAGGCCTTCGCCAACGCGCTGGACCGCTGGCTGGCCACGCGCCGCCGCTGAAGTTCCACGCGCTTTGGGCGTGGCGCTCTCCAGCCTGCCGGCGAAAGCCACGCCAGCGTCGGCAGGCTCGACGAGGAGGTCGACGATTCCTGCGGGGAAGTGCAGCCGCAGACCGTGGCCACACCGAGGGGCTGCGCCGCGCACCCGAAACCGGCTGCCCGGCCCGGTACACGCCCACTCGCACGCACGCGGCGCACCGTCGGCCGCCCGGCCGTCCCGCCGCAGTCGCCGGGACGGCTGCGCGTGCCGCCTCAGGCCACGCCCAGTCCGCAGCGGGTAAACCCCCGGGACGAGCGCCTCCACCTCGGTCCGCGAAACCGCCGAGGCGTTGCAAGAGCCCTAACGACCAAAGCGCGGGTGGGTCAGGCGGTCGAAGAACAGGCCGATCACCTGTGGCTCCATGACGGCGAGGAAAGCCACGCCGAAAGCCGCCCCCCACAGGTGCGCGCTGTGGTTCACGTTGTCGCCGCCCTTGCGCTCCATATAGATCGAATAGGCCACGTAGGCCACGGCGTAGACGATGGCCGGCACCGGCACCACGAACACGTAGATGGTGGCCCACGGTTGCACCAGGATGAAGGCGAACAGTGCCGCGGACACGGCGCCGGATGCGCCCAGACTGCGGTAGTTGGCGTCGTCCTTGTGCGCGAGGTAGCTGGGCAAGGCCGACACGACGAGCGCCGCCACGTAGAACAGCACGTAGCCCCAGGGACCGATGCGCGGCACCATCAGGCGCTCCATCACGCTGCCGAAGAAGTACAGCGTGAACATGTTGAACAGCAGGTGGGTGCCGTCGGCGTGAATCAGCCCGCAGCTGGCCAGTCGCCACCATTCGCCGCGGCGACTCACCGCCGGCGGCCACAGGATCAGGCGCTGGATCAGCGCCGGGTTGCTGAATCCGGCGAAGGAAACGACGCAGGTGACGCCGATGATGATCAAGGTGAGGCTCATGCGGGCTCCGGCGGGCGCGGCACGCGCCCCACGATGCCGCAGTATGGGGATGCGCCGGCGCCGCGAAAAGTCCGCGCGCTGCCACAGCCGGCCGTCCCGCCAGCAGCCGCTCGCGCGCTGCGGCACCGCCGCAGCGCGCGGAGATCAGCCCATACAGAACACGTTGAGCTTGTTGCCGTCCAGATCGCGGAAATAGCCGGCATAGAAGCCGTCCCCGCGCGGGCCGGCGGGACCTTCGTCGGTACCGCCGAGCGACAGGGCCTTGGCGTGCAGGCGATCCACCTTGTCCTTGCTGTCGACCAGCAGGGCGACCATGGTGCCGTTGCCCACCGTTGCCGCCTTGCCGTCGTAGGGCTTGATCACGCCCAGCGAGGGCTGCGTGGGCGACACCGCCCAGGCGATGAAGCGCTCGCCCTCCATGAAGCGCTTGGCGCCGATTTCGCCCAGCAGGGCGTCGTAGAACGCCGCGGCGCGCGGCAGGTCGTTGGTACCGAGGGTGACGTAACCAATCATGGCAACTCCATTGATGAACCCGCATGGGGAGGCGCAGCCTAGCGTGTCGACCCGCGCAGGCCCAGCGCCGCAGTGGCCACCATCCGCAGATGGAGGCAGCAGAGGCCGTGGCCGCGGCCATCCTTGCCGCCCGCGGCCGCCTCCCCCGACCGGAGCGGCCGACTGAGGACGCCGCGCCTCAGGCCGCGTGATTGGTGCGGAACACCAGGCTGCAGCAGGTCACCGCGCCTTCGGCCTTCTGCAGCTCGCTGAGATCGACGCCGGTGACGACGATGCCGGCCGCTTCCAGACGCTGCCGCGTGCGCGGAAAGCAGGCCGGCTGAATCAGTCCCTGCGGCAGGCGCAGGGTGTTGGCGGCATGTGGCTCGGACGGATCGATGCGGATCTGCCGGAAGGCGTCGAAGGGGCGCGTGTCGACCCAGTCCGGATTGACCAGCACGGTATCGGCGGCCACGGCCGTGACGGCGGACTTGAGGTGCAGGCAGTCGCGCAGCGCCACCGCCTGCACGCGGTAACCGTGGGGCGCCAGCGCCTCGCGCAACTGCGCGATGCCGTCGGCATTGCTGCGCGCCGATGCGCCGACGAAGACCCGGCGCCCGATCACCAGCACGTCGCCGCCGTCCAGCGTGCCCGGCTCCAGGATCTCGCGCAGCGGGCGATACGCCGCAAGGGCAGCGGCGATGCTCGCCGTCTCGCCGCGCCGCGAGGGTGCGCCGGGCCGCGTGACCACGGCGAGCTCGTCCACCACCACGGCCGTGTCCTCGACGAAGACGCTGTCGGCCAGATCGTCGTCCGCCGGCAGCTCGCGTACCGTGCAGCCGAGCGCGCGCAGGGCCTCGACGTAGCGTCGATGCTGCGTTCGCGCCAGGGCGAGGTCGATGGGCTCACGCGCTACAAAGGACAGCTCGCCCTCGGCCAGGCGCGCGCTGACGCCGCGGGTAATGGCTAGCAGCATGGGGGCTCCGGGAATGGTGGGCGCACGATTGTCGCCGAGAGCGGCCGCGCGCGTCGCCCGGAACAGAGGACCGGGACGCGGCGGCCTGTCCTGCGGCACACGCAGCGCACCGGCGGCCGCGGCTCACGGCGCCTGCACCATCCAGGCGCTACCGTTGCCGCCTGCCTTGCCGGAATCGACGCCATGCCCGCCGCCCTGCGCTGCCTCTGCCTGCTGCCCCTCGCCCTGCTGCTCGGCGCCTGCCAGAGCCTCGCGCGCTCCCACGGCGCGGTGCCGCAGCGCTGGCACACGGCGCTGCAACCGGCGCAGCGTCTGGTCGTGGTGCTGCCGGGGCGTGCCGATGATCTCGCTGCGCTGGAGCGCAGCGGCGTGGTGGCGACCCTGCAGCGTGCCTGGCCGGATGCCGACGTGGTGCTGGCGGAACTGCGCCTGGGCGACTACCGCGCCGGCGACGCCCTGCAGCGTCTGCACGACAGCGTGGTCGCCCCGGCGCGCCAGCGCGGCTATCGCCAGCTGTGGTTCGTCGGCGCCTCGCTCGGCGGCATGGGCAGCGTGCTGTACGACCGCGCCTTTCCCGGCGAGCTCGACGGCATCGTGCTGCTGGCGCCCTACGTCGGCGAGAAGGCGCAGCACGCCGCCATCCGTGCCGGCGGCGGCCTTGCCGCCTGGGATGCCGGACCGCTGGCGGGCGTCGATGCCGCCACATGGCAGAATGAGCTGTGGCGCCAGGTGCAACGCTGGGCACGCGAGCCGGCGCTGGGCGCTCGCGTGTGGCTGGCCTACGGCGACCGGGACTACCTGCGCGAAGCCTACCCGCTGCTGCGCGAGGCGGTACCGGCGGAGCACGTGGTGGTGCGGCCTGGCGCGCATGCCTGGGCGGTGTGGACCCCGGCCCTGGCCGAGCTCCTGCTGCGGATCGGCCCGGCCGCGCCTCCCTGAGATCGCGGGGTACACGCTCAGGCTGGCGGTACCACTCCCTGGCCGACAGGCTCTGCTGCGACGCGGTCGCGCCCCGCCCGCTTGGCGGCGTACAGCGCCGCGTCGGCGCGAGCAATGAGGGACTCGGGGAAGTCTTCCGTGCGGGCCCGCGCCACGCCGATGCTCACGGTCACCGGCCGGTGCGGCCAGGCGCTTGCGGCGAATAGGGAACGGATGCGCTCTGCCGCCAGCAGGGCTGCACCCGGCCCCGTATCGGCCAGCAGCACGGCAAACTCCTCGCCACCAAAGCGCGCGGCGAGATCCTCGGGACGCAGGCCACGACGCAGCAATTC
>DAOOVM010000155.1:0-2573 GCA_035370085.1 Rhodanobacteraceae bacterium
TGCGCGATGAACTCGGCTTGCAGTCGGTGCGCCTGGTGAACGACTTCCACGCACTCAGCCTGGGCATCCCGCTGCTGGCGCCCGAACGGCTGCGCGCGCTGGGGCCGGTGCCGGCAGCGCGGCCCGGGGCCCAGGCGCGGCAGACCTTCGCTGTCGTGGGACCCGGCACGGGGCTGGGCGTCGGCGCGCTGATGGTGCGCGGCGACGCCGTGTCGGCGCTGGAGACCGAAGCCGGCCACCTGCCCTTCGCCCCGGGCGACGCGCTGGAGATCGAGATCCTGCGCCGGCTGGCGGCGCGGCTCGGCCGCGTGTGCAACGAGCATCTGCTCAGCGGCGCCGGACTGGCCAACCTGCACCGCGCCCTGGGCGAGATCGAGGGCGCCGCGTACGTCGCGCTGGCGCCCGAGGAGATCAGCGCCCGCGCCGCGGCAGGCGATGCGCGCTGCCGCCAGACCCTGCAGCGCTTCGCCGAACTCCTCGGGGCCGTGGCCGGCGACATGGTCCTGGCCCTGGGAGCCTGGCAGGGCGTGTTCCTCGCCGGCGGCATGACGCCCCTGCTCCTGCCCTGGCTCGAAGAAGGCGGTTTCCGCCGCCGCTTCGACGACAAGGGGCGCCACGGCGCGGCGATGGCAGGCGTGCCGAGTGTCGCCGTGCTGGAGCCCGATGCCGGTCTCATCGGTGCCGCGGCGGTGGGCATCCTGGAGGCCGGCGGGCAGATCGTGGCGCCGCCTGCCGCGGCCGGCGACGCCTTCGCCGCGCGCCTTTGACGCCCTGCGGGGCTTGGGCTAGCGTCGCCACATGCGCTGCATCTACCGGGCCGAGAACATCATCGACGCCAACCTGGTGAAGAACGCGCTTGCCCAGGCCGGCATTCCCAGCCACGTGGCCGGGGAATACCTCACCGGAGCGGCCGGCCAGCTGCCGGCCTTCGGCCTGGTCAGCGTGCTGGTGGCCGACGCCGACGAGGCCGCCGCCGCCCCCCTGGTCGCGGCGATCGACGCCGCCTTGCGCGACCCACGCGCCCCTGCCGCCGACGACGACGATCCCGCCTGGGCGTCCGCCTGAGGGCATGCGCCGCGGTGTCGGCGGTCGCCGCGGCCGTGCGGAGGGCGAGGGGGGCGCCCTGATCCCGCAGCGCGCGCTGCGCGGTCGGGGTCCTGGGCAGCCCGCGGCGGGCCGCCGCGGTTGACCCCCCTTATGCTCAGCCGTAGCATAAGCGGCCTCGATATGCTCACGGTGAGCATAAGGATGCCGCGATGACTTCCCTCGTCTCCCTGCCCGGCAGTGTGCCGGCCTACAGCCCGGAACTGGCTGCACGCCATGCGGCCACCTACGACCGCGTCAAGGACGTGATCCCGGCGCTGGACTGGCAGGCGCACCTGCCGTGGATCGACGCCATCCAGGCCCTGAAGAAGCAGCGCAATGCGGTGGTGCTGGCGCACAACTACCAGGCGCCGGAGATCTTCCACACCGTCGCCGACATCACCGGCGACTCGCTTGCCCTGGCGCAGCAGGCCGCGCGCACCAGCGCCGACGTGATCGTGCTGTGCGGCGTGCACTTCATGGCCGAGACGGCCAAGGTGCTCAATCCCGGCAAGACCGTGCTGATTCCGGACAGCGCCGCCGGTTGTTCGCTGGCCGCGTCCATCACGGCCGCCGACGTGCGCCTGCTGAAGCAGAAGTACCCCGGCGTGCCGGTGGTCACCTATGTCAACACCAGCGCCGAGGTGAAGGCCGAGTCGGACGTGTGCTGCACCTCGGCCAACGCCGTGCACATCGTCGAATCGCTGGGCGTGGACCGCGTGATCTTCCTGCCCGACAAGTATCTCGGCCAGTACGTGGCGTCCAAGACCCAGGTCAAGGTGATCCTGTGGGAGGGCGCCTGCGAGGTGCACGAGCGCTTCACCGGCGAGGAGCTGCGCGCCTACCGTCGCGCGCACGGCGCGGTCGACATCCTGGCCCATCCGGAATGCCCGCCCGACGTGCTGCATGAGGCCGACTTCGTCGGCTCCACGGCGGCCATGATCACCCACCTCAACCAGGCGCGGCCGCGCCGCGTGGTGCTGGTGACGGAGTGCTCCATGAGCGACAACGTGGCGGTGGAATTTCCCGACACCCAATTCATCCGCCCCTGCAACCTGTGCCCGCACATGCGCCGCATCACGCTGCCGAAGATCCACGATGCCCTGCTGCATCTGCGCGAGCAGGTGAGCGTTGATGCCGCGGTGGCCGCACGCGCGCGCCAGGCGGTGGAACGCATGCTGGCCTACGGTCGGCGCGAGGCGGCCTAGTCCCGCACGGCGCGGGCAGGCAGCGCGGCGTGCCGGTGCATGTGGCGGTGGATGTCGACCCCGCCGCCTGCTCCGGCCGGCGTCCCGCTTGCCACGTCGTTCCGCCGCGCGGGTTCCCGCACGGCGCGCTTCATCACCGGCCTATTCGCATCCGCCCGATCCGCATCCAGCCCCGGCACTAAGCCATGACCTACGACGTGCTCATCCTCGGATCCGGCATTGCCGGCCTCTCCACCGCTTTGGCGGCCGCGCCAAGGCGCGTGGCGGTGCTGACGCGCGGCC
>DAOOVM010000155.1:2673-7036 GCA_035370085.1 Rhodanobacteraceae bacterium
CTCTCCACCGCTTTGGCGGCCGCGCCAAGGCGCGTGGCGGTGCTGACGCGCGGCCAATTGGGCGAAGACGGTGCCAGTCGCTGGGCGCAGGGCGGCATCGCCGCTGCCATGGGCGACGATGACAGTCCCGCCCTGCATGCGCGCGACACCCTCGCCGCCGGTCTGCAGCGCAACGATGCCGACGCGGTGGCGCGGCTCACCGGCGCCGCGGCGGCCGCGGTGGCCTGGCTGGAGCGTCTGGGGGCCTGCTTCGACCGCGACGAGGGGGGGCAACTGCGGCTGGGTCGCGAAGCGGCCCACGCCCGAGCGCGCATCGTGCACGCGCAGGGTGATGCCAGTGGGGCCGAGGTGATGCGCTGTCTGCGCGCGGCCGCCCTGGCCGCACCGCACATCACGCGGCTGGAGCAGCACGAGGCGCGGCAGCTGCTGTGCCAGGACGGCCGCGTGGTCGGTGTGCGGGCCTGCGGTGCGCAGGGTGAGCGCGAAGTGCTGGCCGATCACGTGGTGCTCGCCACCGGCGGCATCGGCGCGCTGTACCGCTACACCACCAACCCGCCGGAATCCGACGGCAGCGGCCTTGCGCTCGCCATGCGCGCAGGCGCGGCCGTCGCCGACATGGAGTTCGTGCAGTTCCATCCGACCGCGCTCGCACCGGCATCCGACGCCGGCGGCCAGCTGCCGCTCCTCACCGAGGCCTTGCGCGGCGCCGGGGCGGTGTTGCTCAACGATGCAGGCCGCCGCTTCCTGCTGGCCCAGGTGCGGGAGGCCGAACTGGCCCCGCGCGACGTGGTGGCGCGCGCGGTGTGGGCCGAGCTGCAGCGCGGACAGCGCGTGTGGCTGGACGCCACACAGGCGGTGGGAGGCGACTTTCCGCGGCGCTTTCCCACCGTGTTCGCCGCCTGCATGGCACGCGGCATCGACCCGCGCAGCATGCCGATGCCGGTGGTGCCGGCGCAGCATTACCACATGGGCGGCGTGCGCGTGGATGCGGCCTCACGCAGCAGCCTGCCCGGGCTCTATGCCGTGGGCGAAGTGGCGTGCAGCGGGGTGCACGGCGCCAATCGCCTGGCCAGCAACTCGCTGCTCGAAGGCCTGGTGTTCGGTCGCGGTCTCGGCGCCCTGTTGGCCCAGGCCGGGCGGCCGCCGCGCGGCGAGCGCGGACGCAGCGGAGCCGCGCTGGCGCCAGCCGAGACCTCTGCCGATGGCGACACCGCCCGCGCGCGGGAACTCGCCGACCTGATGTGGCGCCACGCCGGGCTGGTGCGCGATGGCGCGGGACTGGCGCAGGCCGGCGCAACGATCCAGGCGTGGCAGCGGCAGTGGAGTGCGCCGCCTTTGCGTGGTCGCCTGGCCGTGGCACGGGCAATCGTGGCCGCCGCGGCGCAGCGGCGGCAGGGGATCGGCGCGCATTGGCGCGCGGACGACGCCTTGGCGCAGGCCGGCTGAGCGGCGGCGCGGCGGCAATGCCATCTGCTAGGCTTCGCCGCGTCTTCTTTTCGGGGGAGTATCGGAATGTCGCTGTCCTTGCGTCCTGCGCTGTGGGTGGGACTGCTGCTGGCGCCGCTGGCGCAGGCGGGCGAGGGCAGTACCACGCCCTACGCCGTGCTCTACCAGGTGCTGGAGCCGGCGCAGCAGATCGCCGCCTACGACCACCTGCGCGCGGTGCAGCGCATCGACAGCCGCCTGCCTGATGTCAGTCCGGCGCAGATCCGCCTCGTGGTGAAGGCGCGCCGCGGCGACATCGCCGTGCCCATCGGCGCCGACGGTCGTCTGGACTTCCCCCTCGACGCCGCGCTCAAGGCGGAGAATCCCGCCGTGCAGAGCAACCAGCCCAAGGGCAGCCTGTCCCTCACGGTGACACTGGAGCTCAGGCTGCCTGCCGGCGACCGCGTGCCCTGGCAGGAACTCGCCACGGCGCTGGAGCAGGCGCGGCGTGTGCTCGGCGAGCAGGCGCAGGCGCACGGTCTGGCGGCGCCGGCGGTCACGGGTGCCGAGTTCCATTTCCCCGCCGGCAGCGAGGCGCGCGTCACCCTGTCCGGCAAGGGCGAGCGACTGCTGCTGGCCGATGGCGCCGGTCGCGTCATCGTCATGCTCGACGAGACCACGCGCAAGGAGCAGCCGACCCTCTTGCTCGGCGCCCGGCCGCTGGCCGTGGTGCCGCATCTGGAAGCCAGCGCGGCGCCCTGATCGACGTGCGGGCGGCGCGCTATGCTCGCCGCTTCCTTCCCTGCCCGCGAGTACCCGCGATGTCGACCCGACCCGTGCTCGTCATCGGCGACAAGAATCTGTCGTCCTGGTCGCTGCGCCCCTGGCTCGTGCTGCGCCACTTCGGTGTGGACTTCGAGGAGCTGCGCCTGCCGCTGGATACGCCCGAGTTCCACGCCCGCGTGGGGCAATACTCGCCCAGCGGCCGCGTGCCGGCGCTGCACCACGGGGACCTGCTCGTGTGGGATTCGCTGGCCATCTGCGAATACGTCAACGAGACCTGGCTGGACGGCGCCGGCTGGCCGCACGAGCGCGCGGCGCGTGCGCTGGCGCGCAGCGTGAGTGCGGAGATGCATTCCGGCTTCGCCGACCTGCGCCGCCACCTGCCAATGAACTGCCGCAAGCGCCTGCACGATTTCGTGCCGCCGGCCGAGGCGCAGCGCGACATCGCACGCGTCGCTGCGATCTGGCGCGAATGCCGCGCGCGCAGTGCCGGGCAGGGGGACTTCCTGTTCGGTCGCTTCGGCATCGCCGATGCCATGTACGCACCGGTGGCGCTGCGCTTCGTCAGTTACGGCGTCACTGTGGGGCCGGTGGAGCGCGCCTGGATGGACGCGGTGCTGGCCTTGCCGGCCCTGCGCGAGTGGCTGTCCGGCGCCGACGCCGAGGCGGCGGCCCCGGCATGAGTGCTGCGCCGCGCAGCGCACTGGCGGCCATGGTCGCCGGCGCGGCGCTGATCAGCACCACCAGCCTGTTCGTCCGCTTCGCCGACGTGCCGCCGACGGTGTCGGCGTTCTATCGCACCGCCATCGGCGGCCTTGCCCTGCTCGCCGGCCTGCTCGCGCTGCGGCGCTGGCGCCCGGGCGGGTGGCGCGCCGCGGGCCTGATGTTGCTGCCGGCCTTGGCTTTCGCCGTGGACCTGTGGCTGTGGCACCGCAGCATCCACCGCATCGGCCCGGGACTGGCCACCCTGCTGGGCAATTTCCAGGTGTTCCTGATGGCTCTGGCGGGCGTGTGGCTGTACCGCGAGCGCCTCGGTCTGCGCTTTATCGCCGGACTGGCCCTGGCCTTTGCCGGACTGTGGCTGCTGGTCGGGCGCGGCTGGGGCGGCTTCGATGCCGACTACCGCGGCGGCGTGGTGCTGGGTATCGCCACCGGAGTTGCCTACGCCGTCTACATGCTGACTTTCCGCCAGGCGCAGCGCGGCCGGCTGGACCTGTCGGCGGCGCAGTGGCTGTGTCTGAACTCGCTGCTGTGTGCGGCGATGCTGGGGGCCGTGGGCCTGGGCGAGGGTGTGTCCTTCGCCGTGCCGGACGTGCAAAGCTGGCTGTCCCTGCTCGGCCTGGGCCTGGTGGGGCAGGTACTGGGTTGGGTGCTGATCGCGCGCGCCATGCCGCAATTGCCGGCGTCCCTGGTCGGCCTGCTGCTCCTGCTGCAGCCGCTGCTGAGCTTCGTCTTCGACGTACTGCTGCTGGCGCGTCCGACGGTGGCGCTGGATTGGGCGGGGCTGGCGGTGTCGCTCATCGGCATCTTCGTCGCCAGCGTGCGGGTGCCGGCCGCCGGCAAGGGCTGAGCTGCGTCGCAGCGACGGCGGGCACATTGAAGCGCAAGCGTGCGGCCCCAGTTCCGGTCTTCTGACGCACACGACGGAGAATCCCATGCTCGGAATCGGTGCCTACAGGCAGCGGCTGCCCGCGCGCGACGCCGCGCTGCCGGGACGCGACGCGCCCTTGCCGCTGCACAACCGCCACTTCGTCCACGGACGCCCCCTGCGTGGCGACTTCGCCGGCCTGGCCCAGGTGCAGTTCGGCCTCGGCTGTTTCTGGGGTGCCGAGCGCAAGTTCTGGAACCTGCCCGGCGTGCACACCACCGCCGTGGGCTACTCGGGTGGCTACACGCCCCATCCCACCTACGAGGAGGTGTGCTCGGGTCAGACCGGCCACGCGGAGACGGTGCTGGTGGTCTACGATCCGGCGCAGATCGGCATCGACGCCCTGCTCAAGGTGTTCTGGGAAAGTCACGATCCCACCCAGGGCATGCGCCAGGGCAACGACCTCGGCACGCAGTACCGTTCGGCCATCTACTCCACCACGGCCGAGCAGCATGACGCCGCCCTGGCGTCGCGCGATGCCTACGCCGCGCGCCTGCGCGAGCGCGG
>DAOOVM010000156.1:0-4925 GCA_035370085.1 Rhodanobacteraceae bacterium
GGTGGGCCTGGCCAAGGTGCTGCGCGTGGCGCCGAGCTTGGACATCCGCCCCAACGTCTCGCTGCCCGACGGCGAGACCATCAAGGCCATGCTGACGCACCGCTTCCAGGTCACCACCGACTACTTCCGCGGCGTGATCCTGCCCACGCTGCGTGAAGAGGCCGCCCACGCCGGCGAGAGCCTCAAGGCCATGCCGCGCAAGCTACGCCGCGCCCTCGCCGACGGTGGGCGCTGGCTCGACGACGCCGCACGCGAACGCCTGCAGGCGGTGCTGGATCGTCGCCCCACCCTGGCCACGGTGTGCGAGTTCCGCGCCCGCCTGGCCACCCTGATGGAGCAGCGCAGCGGCGAGACCATGCTCAAGGGGCTGCAGCAGTGGTGCCACGAAGCCGAGGCCAGCGGCATCCGCGCGCTGCAGGAATTCTCTGCCCGGCTCAAGGGTTACGCCCTCGCCCCGGCCTGAGCGTCGACCCCGCGCAGGGTGTGGAAAAGGCCCGCCGCGTGCGGGCCTTTTCGTGCCCGGCTATACTTCGTACGTTTCCTCCCGGCGGTGGGAGAAGCGGCGCGAGCCGCTGCCGAAGGCGCAACGCCCGTAATCGCTCAGGCACCCGCACCACTGCCGGTACGTGGCCGCTGCCCCCGCGGTGGCCACGGGGACACACTCTGGAGAGACCGCCTCGCCCAACGGCGAGAACCGGCGCCGAAGGGGCAAGCAGCGCGCGTCCTCCCCACACTGCATCCCGGTGCAGCGCGCCGCGAAACTCTCAGGCAAAAGGACAGAGGGGCGCTCCACGCCGCAAACGCATCCGCGACCGCGGCCCCCAGGACGCCCCGACATGCCCGCCACCACGCCCGCCGTCTCCCTGCGCGACCTCGAACACCGCGACGCCTTCGTCGAACGCCACATCGGCCCCAATGACGCCGAAATCGTGCAGATGCTGCGCGTGGTCGGCCACGACTCGCTCGACGCGCTGACCGACGCCATCGTGCCAGCCAGCATCAAGTCGTCCGCGCCGCTGGCCCTGCCGCCGGCGGTCGGCGAGGTGGAGGCGCTGGCGCGGATCCGCGCCCTGGCGCAGAAGAACCAGGTGTTCCGCAGCTTCATCGGCCAGGGCTACTACGGCACGCACACGCCCCACGTCATCCTGCGCAACGTGCTGGAAAACCCCGCCTGGTACACCGCCTACACGCCCTACCAGGCGGAGATTTCCCAGGGCCGCATGGAGGCGCTGATCAACTTCCAGACCATGGTCGCCGATCTGACCGGCATGGAGATCGCCAACGCCTCGCTGCTCGACGAGGGCACGGCCTGCGCCGAGGCCATGACCCTGGCCAAGCGCTCGTGCAAGTCCAAGTCCAATGTGTTCTTCGTCTCGCGCGGCGTGCATCCGCAGTCGATCGAAGTGCTGCGCACACGCGCCGAGCCGCTGGGCATCGAACTGGTGGTCGGCGACGATGCGCAGGCGGCCGCGACCGATGCCTTTGGCGTGCTGCTGCAGTACCCCGACACCTTCGGCGCGATCGGCGACTACCGCGGCGTGGCCGACGCGGTGCATGCGCGCGGCGGCCTGGTGGCGGTGGCCAGCGATCTGCTGGCGCTGACCCTGCTGACGCCGCCGGGCGAGTGGGGCGCCGACATCGTCGTGGGCAATACGCAGCGCTTCGGCGTGCCCTTCGGCTTCGGTGGCCCGCACGCCGCCTTCATGGCCTGCCGCGACGCCTTCAAGCGCTCGATGCCGGGCCGGCTGATCGGCGTGTCCATCGACGCCGAGGGCAAGCCGGCCTACCGCCTGACCCTGCAGACGCGCGAACAGCACATCCGCCGCGAAAAGGCCACCTCCAACATCTGCACCGCCCAGGTGCTGCTGGCGGTCATGGCCTCGATGTACGCCGTGTACCACGGCCCGCACGGCCTGATCCGCATCGCCCGCCGCACCCACCGCTACGCCGCGATTCTCGCCGGCGCGCTGCGCAGCGCCGGCGTGGCCGTAGGCAGCGACTTCTTCGACACCCTGCACGTCACTGGCGTGGACGCCGCGGAGATCCACCGCCGCGCCGCGCACGCCCACATCAACCTGCGCGCGATCGACGCGAGCAGCCTGGGCATCAGCCTGGACGAGACCACCACGCGCGACGACCTGGCGCGACTGGCCGGGCTGTTCGGCGCCGACATCAAGGACATCGACGCGCTCGACGCCGGCACCGCCGACGCGCTGCCGGCCGCGCTGCGACGCCAGTCCGCCTTCCTGACCCATCCGGTGTTCAACACCCACCACAGCGAGCACGAGCTGCTGCGCTACCTGCGCTCGCTGGCGGACAAGGACCTGGCCATGGACCGCACCATGATCCCGCTGGGCTCGTGCACCATGAAGCTCAACGCCACCGCGGAAATGATCCCGGTGACGTGGCCGGAGTTCGCCAACGTCCATCCGCTGGCGCCGGCAACGCAGACCCTGGGCTACCGCCAGCTGATCGAGGAGCTGGAGGCCATGCTGGTGGAATGCACCGGCTACGACGCCGTGAGCCTGCAGCCGAACTCCGGCGCGCAGGGCGAGTACGCCGGGCTGCTGGCGATCCGCGCCTACCACCGCGCCAATGGCCAGCCGCAGCGCGACATCTGCCTGATCCCCGAGTCGGCGCACGGCACCAACCCGGCCAGCGCGCAGATGTGCGGCATGACCGTGGTGGTGACCAAGTGCGACGCCAACGGCAACGTGGACGTGGCGGACCTGCGCGCCAAGGCCGAGAAGTACAGCGAGCGCCTGGCCGCGCTGATGGTGACCTATCCCTCCACCCACGGCGTGTTCGAGGAGGACATCGTCGCGATCTGCGAGATCGTGCACCAGCACGGCGGCCAGGTGTACACGGACGGAGCCAACATGAACGCGCTGGTCGGCGTGGCCCGGCCGGGCAAGTGGGGCTCGGACGTATCCCACCTCAATCTGCACAAGACCTTCTGCATCCCGCACGGCGGCGGCGGTCCGGGCGTCGGCCCCTGCGCGGTGAAGGCGCATCTGGCGCCCTACCTGCCGAAGGCCTTCGGCGACGAAGGCAGCGTGGGCATGGTCAGCGCCGCCTCGTTCGGCTCGGCCTCGATCCTGCCGATCAGCTGGATGTACATCGTCATGATGGGCGCCGCCGGCCTGCGCCGCGCCACCCAGGTGGCCCTGCTCAATGCGAACTACATCGCCAAGCGCCTCGCGCCGCATTACGCCACGCTGTACACCGGCCGCAACGGTCTGGTGGCGCACGAGTGCATCCTCGACCTGCGCCCGCTCAAGGACGCCACCGGCATCAGCGCCGAGGACGTGGCCAAGCGCCTGATCGACTTCGGCTTCCACGCTCCCACGCTGAGCTTCCCCGTGGCCGGCACGCTGATGGTGGAACCCACCGAGAGCGAATCCAAGCACGAGCTCGACCGCTTCATCGACGCGATGATCCAGATCCGCGACGAGATCCGCGCCATCGAGGACGGCAAGCTCGACCGCGAGGACAACCCGCTGAAGAACGCGCCGCACACCGCCACCATGGTGTCGGGCAGCGAGTGGACGCACGCCTACCCGCGCGAACTGGCCGTGTTCCCGCTGGCCACGCTGCGCCAGCAGAAGTATTGGCCGCCGGTGGCGCGGGTGGACAACGTCTACGGCGACAAGAACGTCATGTGCGCCTGCATCCCGGTCGACGCCTACCGGGAACCTGCCGAGGCCTGAGCGCCGCCCCGGCGCATCCGCCCCACCCGCTCCGAGCGGGGCGGGGCCTTTCGCGCTGCAGCTTGTGTTTCCCCCGGCGAAGGCGGAACACTCCCATCGGCGCCATCCGGCGCCCATTCGATACAGGGGAACCCATGAACACCATGCTTCGCAGCGCGCTGGCCGTCGCGCTGGTGGCGGGCATCGCCGCGCCCGCCGCCGCCGAGAAATCCGATTCCAAGATCACCCTGCTCAACCACTCCCATTGGGCGATCCACGAGCTGTACTTCGCCCCGAGCGACAGCCGGGAGTGGGGCGAGGACCAGCTCGGCAAGCACACCATCGAGACCGGCGGCAGCTTCACCCTGACCGGCATCCCCTGCGACAAGTACGACGTGCGCCTGGTGGACGAGGACGGCGACGAGTGCGTGGTCGAGGACGTGGCGGTGTGCGCCGACAGGGAGTCCTGGAAGATTTCCGACAAGGACCTGCTGGGTTGCCAGGCGGCGACCGAGTAGACCGGCAATCGGCGCCGGCGTCGCGCGACGCCGCAACGCGCACGAAGAGGCCCGCATCGTCGCGGGCCTTTTTTCTGTCCGGGGCCGGGGAGCGCACGCCGCGCGGCGCCGCAGGACCGCCAACAAAAAACCCGCCACAAGGGCGGGTTCTTCGCAATCAGCCGATCGGGAATCGGGCAAGGCCGCAGCCCCCACCGGGGCAGCGCCGCGCCAGATTCACTTGATCTTGGCTTCCTTGTAGGCCACGTGCTTGCGGATGACGGGGTCGTACTTCTTGACCTCCATCTTGTCCGGCGTGTTCTTCTTGTTCTTGTCGGTGGTGTAGAAGTGGCCGGTGCCGGCCGAGGAAACCAGACGGATCTTGTCGCGCTTGGATGCCATGGTGGTTCTCCTCAGATCTTCTCGCCGCGGGCCCGCAGCTCGGCGATGACCGCCTCGATGCCCTTCTTGTCGATGGTGCGCAGGCCGTGATTGGACAGGCGCAGCTTGATCCAGCGGTTCTCGCTAGGCACCCAGAAACGACGCTCGTGCAGGTTCGGCAGCCAGCGACGGCGGGTCTTGTTGTTCGCGTGCGAGACGTTGTTGCCGCTCTGCACGCCCTTGCCGGTAACCTGGCAAATACGGGACATACGCACCTCGTGTGATCTTTGGGCCGCCCTTGGCCAGGGCGGTGTCGGCCCAGCGGCGAGGTTTCGCCGCACGGTGCTGGCAGGCGCCC
>DAOOVM010000156.1:5025-6992 GCA_035370085.1 Rhodanobacteraceae bacterium
CAGGGCGGTGTCGGCCCAGCGGCGAGGTTTCGCCGCACGGTGCTGGCAGGCGCCCAGGACGGCGGATGCTGGGATTCGTGCGGACCGTGCACCGGACGAATCCTCCCGCGCGAGGCGGGAACCACTGAGCGAGCCGCGCTTTATACCAGCCGCGCGGGCGCTGGGCAAGCCACGGGTGGGTGCGGCGTGCGGCGTTGTGTGTGATACTCCGCGCCCTTTCCGGGAAGTGCGGCCCGTCCGGGCAGCAAGGCCGGCCCGCGCCGCCTGTAGCGGCGCGGCGGGTCCTGCCGTGCCACCTCCCCCGTTTTCCACATCCGAACCGGAGCACCCCATGGCAGAGAACCAGCCGAACGGCCAGGCCGCGAACCAGCCGCAGCTCAGCGTGCAGAAGATCTACATCAAGGACGCTTCGTTCGAAGTGCCCAACGCGCCCTTCGTGTTCCAGGATCCGGGCCAGCCGCAGGTGCAGCTCAACCTGGCGCAGCAGGCGACCGCCCTGACCCAGGCGCAGGACGTGTTCGAGCTGGAGCTGACCGTGACCGTGACCTGCAAGATCGGCGACAAGACCGCCTATCTGGCCGAGGTGAAGCAGGCCGGCATCTTCGGCGTGGCCGGCTTCGACGAGGCGGCGCGCGACGCCGTGCTCGGCAGCTACTGCCCGAACGTGCTGTTCCCCTACGCGCGCCAGGCCATCTCCGACCTGGTGCAGAGCGGCGGTTTCCCGCCCTTCCTGCTGCAGCCGATCAACTTCGACGCGCTGTACGCCGAAGCCTCCCGCCGCCGCGCGGCCGGCGAGACCGGCGACACTCCGGCGCTGAACGCCTGATTGCCGCCGCGGCGCGCGTCCGCCGCGGACGCGCGCCGCGCTCGCGCGCATGAGCGACCGCCCCGCAACGCCCGCCCCGGTCCGCGTCGCCGTACTCGGCGCGGGCTCCTGGGGCACGGCTCTCGCCGCCCAGGTGGCGCGCCACGCGCACGCCCTCACCACGCTGTGGGGGCGTGATGCGGCCGCCATCGACGCGATGGCGCGCAGCCACCGCAACGCCCGCTACCTGCCCGAGACCGAACTGCCGGCCGCGCTGCGCTTCAGCGCCGACCTGGAGGCCTGCGTGCGCGCGGCCGACCTGATCCTCGTGGTCGTGCCGAGTCACGCCTTCGGCGCGCTCATCGCCGCCATTGCCCCCTGGCTGCAGGCGGGCGCCGGACTGGCCTGGGCCACCAAGGGTTTCGAACCGGGCAGTGGCCGCTTCCTGCACGAGGTGGTGGCACAACACCTGCCGCAGGCGCCCGCCGCCGTCGTCACCGGCCCGTCCTTCGCGCGCGAGGTGGTGGCCGGCCTGCCCACCGCCGTCACGGTGCACTCCGACGACGTCGCCTTCGCCCAGCGCGTCGCGCGCCTGCTGCACGGTCCGACCTTCCGCGCCTACACCGGCACCGACATGCTCGGCGCGGAGCTGGGCGGCGCCATGAAGAACGTGCTGGCCGTGGCCACCGGCGTGGCCGACGGCATGCAGCTCGGACTGAACGCCCGCGCCGGGCTCATCACGCGCGGCCTCAACGAGATGCTGCGCCTGGGCGTGGCCATCGGCGCCCGGCCGGAAACCCTGATGGGACTCGCCGGGCTCGGCGACCTGGTGCTGACCTGCACCGGCGACCTGTCGCGCAACCGCCGCCTCGGCCTGGCCCTGGGGCGCGGGGTGCCGCTGCGCCAGGCGGTGGCCGACATCGGCCAGGTGGTGGAGAGCGTGCAGACCGCCGACGAGGTGATGCGCCTGGCCCAGCGCCACGGCATCGAACTGCCCATCGCGGAGGGCGTGCAGCGCGTGCTGCACCAGGAGATCACCCCGGCCGAGGGCCTGCAGCGCCTGCTAGCGCGTGAGCAGAAGCCCGAATACCCCGAGGATTTCCGCGGTTAGGATCGCCCTGCTGCGGCATCTGGCATGAACGACGAAGCCCGGCTTGTGCCG
>DAOOVM010000157.1:0-6981 GCA_035370085.1 Rhodanobacteraceae bacterium
TGGTACAAGCTGTGGGGCAACATGACGATCAACCCCATCAGCGCCTTCACCGGCGTCACGGCCGACCGCGTGCTGGACGACGAGCTGGCGCGCGGCTTCGTCAGCGCCGTGATGCTGGAGGCGCGCGAGATCGGCGCGCGCATCGGCGTGCCGATCACCGAGACGCCCGAGGACCGCCACCGGGTCACGCGCAAGCTGGGCGTGTTCACGCCTTCCATGCTGCAGGACGTGCGCGCCGGCAAGCCGGTGGAGATCGACGCGCTGGTCGGCGCGGTGCGCGAGCTGGGCCAGCTGGCCGGTGTGGCCACGCCCTTCACCGACGCGCTGCTGGGCCTGGCCCGCTTGCACGCGCGCCAGCTGGGCCTTTACTGATGGCGCCGTCCGGCCCTCGTTGGGCCGGCTTTCTGGCGCTGACGCTGATCGCGCTGCTGATGGCCAGCAACCACGTGGCCGCGCGCCTGGCGTTCGACCACGGCGTGACGGTGGCCACGGCGGTGGTGTTTCGCAGCACCGGCACGGCGCTGGCCGTGGGCGCGCTGCTGGTGCTGCAGCGCGTGCCGGTGGCCTTGAGCGCGCGCGAGCGCCGCGCGCTGCCCGCCATCGGCGTGCTGATCGGCGTGCAAAGCCTGTGCCTGTACGCGGCGGTGGCGCGCCTGCCAGTGGTGCTGGCGCTGCTGGTGTTCAACAGCTTCCCGCTGATGACGGCGCTGTGGGCGCGCGTGCTCTACCAGCACCGGCCCGAGCGCGCGGTGCTGCTGGCCATGCCGGTGATCCTGCTGGGCCTGGTGCTGGCGCTCGACGTGCTGGGCGCCGCCTCGGGCCTGGGCGCGGCCGGGCAGTGGCGCGCCATCGGCGCCGGCGTGGGCTTTGCGCTGGTGGCCGCCGCGCTGTTCGGCCTGGCCCTGGTGCTGACCCAGCACGAGGCCGGGCGCCTGGACGGCCGCGTGCGCACCTTCGGCTCGATGGCCGTGGTCGCGGTGGTGGCCATGGCCGCCGCGCTGGCGCAGGGCGGCTTGGCCCTGCCCACGGCGCCCGCCGGCTGGTGGGGCCTGGGCCTGCTGACCGTGCTGGTGGTGGTGCTGGGTGAGACCGCCGGGCCGGCGGGCGACCAGAAGGCCCAGGCGGTGCAGATGCAGGCGAAGTCCAGCGACATCACGCTGGCCAAGGGCTCGGGCCTGTGGGCGCGCGACGGCGCGGCGGTGATCAACGCGCGGCGCGGCACCACGCGCCAGACGGCCGACGGGCGCGAGGTGCACCTGGCCGACGTGCGCGTGTTCGAGTTCACCGACCAGGGGCAGCTGGCCAGCATCTCGGTGGCGAAGAGCGCGGAACACCGGCACGGCGCCTGGGTGATGCGCGATGTGCGCCGCACCGACTTCAAGGGGGCAAGCGCCCGCAGCAGCAGCGCGGCGGAGGCGGAATGGAAGTCGGGTCTCGACCCGCGCATGCTGGCGCTGTCGATCCTGCACCCGGAGTACCTCTCCGCGCGCGACCTGCGCCGCAGCATCGCCTACCTGGAGCGCAACCACCAGGAGGCGCAGGCCTTCCAGGCCGCCTTCTGGGCGCGCGTCTTCTATCCGCTGAACGTGCTGCTGCTGGCCTTCTGCGCCGTGCCGTTCGCCTTCGGTGCGCTGCGCAGTGGCGGCCTCGGCAAGCGTCTGTTCCTCGGCATGGTCATCGCCGTGGCCTGGTATTTCGGCCAGCGGGCGCTGGTGAACCTGGGCGCGGTGTACGGCGTGCACCTGGCGCTGGCCAATCTCGTGCCCGCCCTGGTGCTGGCCGCCATCATCACGATGTATTTCCGGCGCCACGCCTAGCGCGGCGCGACGCTCACGGCACGCGCATCAGGCGCGTGCCACTGGCGCGATCGTGCCAGGTGCGGCCCTCGTCATCGATCAGCGCCCAGGCGAAACCGAGGCCGAGGCACAGCAGGGACACCCAGCCAACGCCAAAGCGCAGCAGCGCCGCAGCCAACGACGGCCGGCCGCCTTGCGCCGCCACGACACGCACGCGCCAGGCGCGTGCGCCCAGGGTCTGTCCGCCGCGCCACCAGGACAGGACGAAGTAGGCGGCCGTTACGGCCAGCAGCGCAGCCTGCAGCGGCAGCCTCAGCGTGGCCGGCGGATGGGGCTGCGCCAGAGCGCCTCCGCTCAGCCACAGGGCCAGGGCATCCGTGACGAACCACAGCGCCAGCAGCGGAAACAGGTCGTACAGGACGGCGGCCAGACGGCGCCACAGCGGGGCAGGGACGGGGTGTGCGGACATGGCGGACTCGCAGGCAGGGCGCGAAGGCTGGCGAAAGGGCAGCGAATGCGCAAGCCTAGGCGCATGCCCTCCGCCGACCTCGCCGCCGCTGACCGCCGCCTGATCGATACCTTCCTCGAGCGTGCCTGGTCCGAGGATGGCCTGGCGCAGAACACCCTGGACGGCTACCGCCGCGACCTGGAAGGCCTGGCGCGCTGGCTGGCGGCACAGGCGGCGGACCTGGCCGGCTGCAGCCGCGAGCAGCTGTACCGTTACCTCGCCGAGCGCAGCAGCGCAGGTCTGGCGGCGCGCAGCGCGGCGCGCCTGCTGTCCAGCCTGCGGCGCTTCTACCGACTGCTGCTGCGCGATCGCGTGCTGGAGCACGACCCGACCCTGCAGATGGAGTCACCCAAGTTGCCGCGTGGCCTGCCCAAGGCCCTGGGCGAGGCCCAGGTGGAGGCACTGCTGCGCGCGCCGGACGTGGCCACGCCGCTGGGCCTGCGCGACCGCGCCATGTTCGAGCTGATCTACGCCACGGGCCTGCGCGTGAGCGAGCTGGTGGGACTGCCGCAGGCGCAGGTGAACCTGCGCCAGGGTGTGCTGCGCGTCACCGGCAAGGGCGGCAAGGACCGTCTCGTGCCCATCGGGGAGGAGGCGCAGGACTGGCTGGAGCGCTACGTGCGCGAGGCGCGGCCGCTGCTGCTGAAGGGGCGCATCGCCGACGCGTTGTTCGTCACCGTGCGTCGCGGCCCCATGACGCGGCAGATGTTCTGGACCATGGTGAAGAAGTACGCCCACACGGTCGGCATCGACACCCGCCGCATCTCCCCGCATGTGTTGCGCCACTCCTTCGCGACCCATCTGCTCAACCACGGCGCGGACTTGCGCGCGCTGCAGCTGCTGCTGGGCCACAGTTCGCTGTCGACCACCCAGATCTACACCCTGGTGGCGCGCGAGGGCCTCAAGCGCCTGCACGCCCGCCACCACCCACGCGGCTGAGCGCAGCCGCCGATCCGCCGCGCTCCCCGCGCAAACGGCCGGCGCTTGCGCGGTGCTGCCCCGCGTGCCATGTTCCGCGCCCTGTCCCGGTCCGTGCAGCCAGGAACCTCCGCCGGTGGCGGCGGTCCGAGTCCGGCGTACCGGCCATCACGATGAGGAAAATTCCATGTTCAAGCCCCTGATTCTGGCGCTCGCGCTCACCGGCGCGGCCTTCACCGCCGTGGCCGCCGAGGACGAGCCCAAGCAGGTCGTCGACGCCATCCACCAGCTGGTGCCGCAGGCCAAGATCGATGCGATCCAGAAGTCCGTCGTGCCCGGCTTCTATGAGGTCGTCACCACCGGCCAGGTGGTGTACGTGAGCGATGACGGCAAGTTCCTCATGCAGGGCAGCATGTACGATCTGGCCAACAAGCGCGACCTCACCGAAGCGCGTATGGCCGGTCTGCGCCGCGATGCCCTGGCCAAGGTGCCGGAAAGCAAGCGCATCGTGTTCGCGCCCAAGGATCCCAAGTACACCGTCTCGGTCTTCACCGACATCGACTGCGGCTACTGCCGCAAACTGCACTCGCAGATCGAGCAGTACAACCAGCAGGGCATCGCCGTGCAGTACCTGTGGTTCCCGCGCTCCGGGCTCAATACCCCGTCCTACGACAAGGCCGTGTCGGTGTGGTGTGCGGCCGACCGCAAGAAGGCCTTCACCGAGGCCAAGGCCGGTGCCGAGCCCAAGACCGCCAAATGCGACAACCCCGTGGCCGAGGAATTCGACCTGGGCCAGCGCCTCGGAGTGAGCGGCACGCCCAGCGTGATCGCGCCGGACGGCACGCAGATCGGCGGCTACCTCACGCCCGAGCAGATGCGCGCGCGCCTGGACGGCCTCGCCGCCAACAAGAAGTGATCCCTGGTCGGGTCGCCGCGCGCGGCCCGTCCGGCAAAGCATCACGGCGGGCCCCGGCCCGCCGTTTTCGTTGCGAATCCGGATATTGGCGTGGGTTCATGGGTGCTCGGGCGATGGCCGGACCCCATGGCTGAGTGCCGGAACGGGAAGTACGCCCCTGCTGCTTGACTGGGGGATAGGTGGAGACCCGCTGGACGGGGGCCTTCACCACTCGCTCCGCGCTCGCGCCCGGATCCCTTGCCTCCCAGCCGCGCCGTCTCGCCCCGGTGCTATGCCGCCTCGGGCGGTCCCGCCCCGCCGGGCGCGATCGTCAGCGGCTGGCGTGCACAGGGCTGCAGGGTCGCGTCCAGGAACAGCGGCCGCTGGCGCTCGAACGTTGATGGCGACGGCGAAGGTGCCGGGCTCGATCTGCCTGGCGCAACGCCGGGCATCACAAGCCCAGCGGGAGCGTGGCCGAGCTCGCGGCACGCGGAGCTCTGCTGGAGTCCCCTGACCCGTTCCAGGGTCGCCCCCAGGAGTCGTCGGCGA
The DNA here is from genome assembly GCA_035370085.1 of Rhodanobacteraceae bacterium. GTDB lineage: Bacteria > Pseudomonadota > Gammaproteobacteria > Xanthomonadales > Rhodanobacteraceae > Tahibacter. The sequence continues at coordinate 4,667 of DAOOVM010000157.1, forward strand.
CCGCCACCTCTGATGGGGTGCGCAGGCGGGACATGCGGGGCCCACCCGGCGCCGCCGGCCGCTGCAAAAGAAAGGGGCCCGCATGGCGGGCCCCCGTCGTTTGCTGCTGCCGGAGCGGTCTGGCCGCTCCGGCGTGAGGCCGCTTGCCTCAGTGGCAGGTCACCGCATCGGCCGGGTCGTCAAAGCCGTTGCGGAACACCAGTTCGCCCGTTGCCAGCACCTGCATGACGAGGTTGCGCGTCGACGCGGCACCGCCGGCGTCGGTTGCGGTCACGCCCACGGTGTAGGGCGAGCTGCCGGCTGCGCCGGCCGACACCGTGCCCGTGACCTGGCCCGCCGCACTGATGCTGAGGCCGCCCGGCAGGCTGCTGGCGCTGTAGGTGAGAGCCGTCGCCTCGGGGTCGGTGAACATGCCGGCCAGCGCCAGCGACACGCTCTGGCCCTCGGTCAGCAGCTGGCCCGGTACGGTGCAGCCGGCCACCGGCTTCAGGTTCACCGTGATGCTCACGGTCACGTTGGCGCTGCACAGGCTGGGCGAGCCGTTGTCGCAGGCCTTGTAGACGAAGCTGTCGCTGTTGTTGGCGCTGTTGTCGTTGGCGTAGCTGAAGGTGCCGTCCGTATTGAGCGTGAGCGAACCGTGCGTCGGCCCGGTCACGAGCTGGGCGGTCAGCGCATTGCCGTCCACGTCGACGTCGTTGGCCAGAACGCTGCTTGCGCCGCCGACCAGCAGGGTGGCGCTGGCGCCCTGGTTCACGGCGATGCTGTCGGCATTGCCGTTGGGAGCGTGGTTGGGCGGCACGCTGCAGACCGGCGTGTTCAGCGACACCTTGACGTCGTCGATGCGGGCGCCGGGGGCTCCCGATGCGGCGGCGCTGGTGTCCGTCGCCGCGCGCCACTTCAGCTGCACGTTATGGCCCGCCGCACTGGCCGGCAGGTTGATGCTGGAGGTGATGTAGGTGGGCGCTCCCGTCGTGCCACCCGATAGCCCGGTCCAGGCCTGGCGCCCGGCGATCGGGCTGCTGAAGCTGGCGGAGATCGCCCGCACGTAGCCGCCGCTGAGGAAGGCATTGCCGCCAGTGGTGATGTCGCTGTAGGGACCGCCGTCAATGCTCAGCTCCAGCACCACACCGTCGTAGCCGGTGCTCGCGCCCGTCTCCATGTTGTAGAGATTCCTGAAGGTGAGCTGGCCGCCGCCCGCGGGCACGGCGAAGCTCGGCGAGATGAGCTGGTTGTCGGACACCGAGGTCGGGTCGCCGGCAAATACCGCGTTGGGCGCGCTGGACGGATTGGTGCTGCTGGTGGCCCAGGCGGTGGCGCTGCCCGAGATGGCCGTGGTCCAGCCGGCCGGCAGGGCAGGCGCGGTCACGCCGTCGAACTTCTCGTCCAGCGCCGTGGAGGTCACCGTGGTGCCGAGCGGGACGGTGAAGCTCACCGTGCCGAGGTTGCTGGCGCCATCCTGCAGGGCGAGCGTCAGGGTGATGCTGTTGCCGCAGGTGCCCGCCGCCGTGAAGGTGTAGGACTTGGCGACAGCCGGGCCGCCGGCCAGGACGGCGCCGTAGGTCTGCGCGGCACTGGGATTGAGCACCGAGGCGCTGGGCTGCAGCGTGGCGACCAGGTTGGTGGTGTTGGCGCTGCCGGTGTTGATCAGCGGCAGGCTCACCGTCACCGTCTCGCCCGGGTCCACCGCGTTGTTCGGCGGCACGGCGTCCTCGGCGGTGATGGACACCGGCGGGGAGGCGGCCATGACGGGCTGACCGTTCAGGCAGAGGGCGAAATTGGTCGTATTGCCGTTTGTCACCGTCAGGGTGCCGCTGGTGGCCGGCCCGTAGTTCGGCGCGGTGACCGTGGCGGTGTAGCTGCCGGGCGCGACGCCGAAATTCGAGGCCAGGGTGCCGTCGGCCTTGGTCGAACGGAACAGGCCGCCACCCAGCGACACGCTGGCCCCGGCGATCGGTGCGGCGGTGGCGCAGTTGGTGATGGTGGCGGAAATGAAGCCGCGCGCCGGCGGCGTGCAGGTCGGCAGGACGAACTTGCCGATACGCGTCTGCCAGGTGCTGGAGCCGTTGGCGGTGTAGTACTCCTGCGTGTACCAGAAGGTGCAGTCGTCCACCGGGTCCACGCTCATGGCGCTGTAGTCGCCCCAGCGCCCGCTGGTCGAGGTCTGCCAGCCGCCGGCGGCCTGGAACACCGCTTCGCCCTCGTTCAGGCCCACGCCGGTGGCGGCGCCCGTGCGGGCGGCGATCATGATGTTGGCATTCTGCGTGGGGCCGGACTGGCTGTAGCCCAGGGCGATGTTGCCCTGGCTGTCCTGCGCC
>DAOOVM010000158.1:0-6945 GCA_035370085.1 Rhodanobacteraceae bacterium
TCGAGGCGCGCGCCGACAAATCGCAGGACTGGGCCGCCTGGAGCCACGCGCTGGCCCTGCAAAAACACATCCCGCTGGGGCGCTTGGGACTTCCTCATGAGGCCGCGCGCGCCCTGGCCTTTCTCGTCTCGCCGTTTGCCTCCTACACGAGCGGCAGCCACATCGACATCTCCGGAGGCCACAGCCGCCATGCCTGAATCCACATCTTCTTCCCAGCGTCCCCAAGTCACCGTGGGGGCCGTCGTGGCCGCCTTCCTGGAGCAGTGCGGCGTCAAGGCGGCATTCGGCGTGATCTCGATCCACAACATGCCGATCCTGGACGCCTTTGCCCAGCGCGGGCAGATTCGCTTCGTGATGGCGCGCGGCGAGGCCGGCGCCGGCAACATGGCCGACGCCTACGCGCGCTCCACCTCCAGCCTGGGCGTGTGCATCACCAGCACCGGGCCGGCGGCGGGCAACATCGCCGGCTCGCTGGTCGAGGCCTACACCGCCGGCACGCCGCTGCTGCACCTGACCGGCCAGATCGAGACGCCCTACCTGGACAAGAACCTGTCCTACATCCACGAGGCGCCCGACCAGCTCACCATGCTGGACGCGGTGTCCAAGGCCGCCTTTCGCGTGCGCAGCGCCGAGACCGCCTTGTCCACGCTCAAGAAGGCCGTGCAGGTGGCCACGACGGCGCCCACCGGTCCGGTGAGCGTCGAGATTCCGATCGACATCCAGCAGACGCTGGTGGCCATGCCGCAGGACCTGGTGCCGCCGCCGACGGCCACGCAGCAAGCGTCCGAAGCCGCCATCGACGCGCTGGCCGCGAGCCTGGCCGCCGCCCGGCGTCCGCTGCTGTGGCTGGGTGGCGGCGCGCGCCACGCCGGCGCCGCCGTGCAGCGCCTGAAGGCGCTGGGTTTCGGCATCGTCACGACGGTGCAGGGCCGTGGCATCGTGGCCGAGGACGACCCGGCCTCGCTGGGCGCCTACAACATCCACAAGCCGGTGGAGGCCTTCTACCAGAGCTGCGACGCCATGCTGGCGGTGGGCACGCGCCTGCGCAGCAACGAGACGCTCAAGTACGAACTCAAGCTGCCGCGCCCGCTCTACCGGGTGGACGCCGACGCCGCCCAGCAGGGGCGCTGCTACGCCGACGACGGCTTCGTCTGCGGCGACGCGGCGCGGGTGCTCGCCGGCCTGGCCGATCGCCTGGAGGCGCGCGGCTACCGGGCCGACCCGCAACTGCTGGCCGACCTGCGCCAGGCGCACGACGCGGCGGTGCACACGCTGCACGACGGCCTGGGCCCCTACGGCGCGCTGGTGCAGCAGCTGCAGCAGGCCGCGGGCCGACAGTTCAACTGGGTGCGCGACGTCACGGTGTCCAACAGCACCTGGGGCAACCGCGAGCTGCGCGTGTTCGAGCCCAACGCCGGCGTGCACGCCACCGGCGGCGGCATCGGCCAGGGCCTGCCCATGGCCATCGGCGCGGCGGTGGGCGCGCAGACCACCGGCTCGGGCCGCAAGACGCTGTGCCTGGCCGGCGACGGCGGCTTCATCCTGAACCTGGGCGAGCTCGCCACGCTGGTGCAGGAGCAGTGCGACTGCCTGATCGTGCTGATGAACGACAAGGGCTACGGCGTCATCAAGAACATCCAGGACGCCCAGTACGGCGGCCGCCGCGCCTACGTCGAGCTGTACACGCCCGACTACGCGCAGCTGTGCGCCTCGCTGGCGCTGCCGCATGCGCGGGTGTCCGACCTGGCGGCGCTGCCAGGGCAGCTGCAGGCGGCGCTGAAGGCCAAGGGCCCTTTCATGCTCGAGATCGACATGCTGTCCATCGGCCGCTTCAAGACCACGTTTGCTGGCCCGCCGGTCAACAAGCTCAACCAGATCCCGGCGCTCGACCCCACGGTGGCGTCGAGCGCGGCCTGAGGACATGGCCATGCGAGTTGCCCTGATCGGTTGCGGCGCCATCGGCACCGCCTTGCTGGAGCTGGTGAAGGACGATGCGGGCCTGGACATCGCGGCCATCGTCGTCCCGGCCGACTTCGGCGACGCGGCCAGCGAGGTGGCCCGGCGCCTGGCTCCTGCCGCCCTCGTGGTGCCGGCCGTTCCCGGGCAGGGCATCGACCTGGTCGTCGAATGCGCGGGCCACGCCGCCATCGAGCAGCACGTGCTGCCGGCGCTGCGGCGCGGCGTGCCCGCCATCGTGGCCTCGGTCGGCGCGCTGTCGGCCGAAGGCCTGCCCGAGCAGCTGGAAGCCGCCGCGCGCGCAGGCCGCACGCAGGCGCAGCTGATCGCGGGCGCCATCGGCGGCATCGACGCGCTGGCGGCGGCGCGCATCGGCGGGCTGGACGCCGTGCGCTACACCGGACGCAAGCCGCCGCGGGCCTGGACCGGCACCCCCGCCGACGCCGCGCACGACCTGGCGGCGCTGAAGCACGAGACCGTGATCTTCGAAGGCTCGGCGCGCGACGCGGCCCGCCAGTACCCCAAGAACGCCAACGTGGCGGCCACCGTGTCGCTGGCCGGCCTGGGGCTGGACCGGACCGCCGTGCGCCTCATCGCCGATCCGGCGGTCGTCGAGAACGTGCACCACGTCGAGGCCGAAGGCGCCTTCGGCCGCTTCGAGCTGACCCTGCGCAACCAGCCGCTCGCCGCCAACCCCAAGACCTCGGCGCTCACCGTCTACAGCGCGGTGCGCGCGCTGCGCGGCCGTGTCGCGCCGCTGGTGATCTGAAATGAAGGCTGCCATGTCCAAGCTTCCCCTGCTTCCCATCAACGTCGCCGGCCAGTGGCTGCCTGGCAGCGGCGAGGTGTATGAAAGCCTGTACCCCGCCACCGGCGAGCCGATCGCGCGCCTGAACGCCGCCGGTCTGCAGGACGTCAATGAAGCCATTGCCGGCGCCGACCATGCCTTTCGCACCAGCGGCTGGGCGCAGATGCTGCCGCATGTGCGCGCGGCGGTGCTGCACCGCGTGGCGGGCCTGATCCGCGAGCGCGCCGAAGACCTGGCGCAAAAGCAGCGCCTGGACAACGGCAAGCCCATCAGCGAAACCCGCGCCCTCGTGGCCAGCGCGGCGGGCACCTTCCAGTTCTTCGCCGCCGCGCTGGAGACGCTGGAGGACACCATCACCCCCTCGCGCGGCGCCTACGTGACCATGAGCGTGCACGAGCCCATGGGCGTGGTGGCGGCCATCACGCCGTGGAACTCGCCCATCGCCAGCGAGGCGCAGAAGATGGCGCCGGCGCTGGCGGCGGGCAACGCCGTGGTCGTCAAGCCGGCCGAGGTGACGCCGCTGATGGCGCTGGAGCTGGCCAGGATCTGCGAAGAGGCCGGGGTGCCCAAGGGCATGATCAGTGTGCTGCCGGGCAAGGGCTCGGTCATTGGCGACGCGATCACCAAGCACCCGCTGGTCAAGCGCGTGTCCTTCACCGGCGGCACCGCCACCGGCAAGCACATCGCCCACATCGCGGCCGACAAGATGATGCCGGTGTCGCTCGAGCTGGGCGGCAAGTCGGCCACCATGGTGCTGGAGGATGCCGACCTCGACCACGCCGTCAAGGGCGTGCTCTACGGCATCTTCAGCAGCTCGGGCGAATCGTGCATCGCCGGCTCGCGCCTGTTCGTCGCGCGCGGCATCTACGACGAGTTCGTGGCCCGCCTGGCGGACGCGGCCAAGAACCTGCGCGTGGGCAACCCGGCCAGCGAGCGCACGCAGATGGGTCCGCTGATCACCGCCAAGCACCGCGAAAGCATCGAGCGCTACGTGGCGCTGGGCGTGAGCGAGGGCGGCAGCATCCGCACCGGCGGCGTGCGCCCGCAGGGCGCCGACTTCGACCAGGGCTACTTCTACACGCCCACCATCCTCGAAGGCCTGAACAACCAGGCGCGCATCGCGCAGGAGGAAATCTTCGGCCCGGTGCTGGTGGCCATGCCCTTCGACACCGAGGAGGCACTGATCGCGCAGGCCAACGACAGCCTCTACGCGCTGGCGGCCGGCGTGTGGAGCCGCGACTTCAAGCGCGCCTGGCGCGTGGGCCGCGCGGTGCAGGCGGGCACCGTGTGGGTCAACACCTACAAGCAGTTTTCCGTCTCCACGCCCTTTGGCGGCTGGCGCGACTCGGGCCTGGGCCGCGAGAAGGGCCGCGAGGGCATCTTCCAGTACATGGAGCAAAAGAGCATGTACTGGGGCACCAGCGAGCAGCCCATCGGCTGGGCCGATTGACCACCGGAGTGAACATCATGAGCGTGCTGGGCATCGACCAGATCACCTATTGCAGCGAAGACCTGGCGCTCGCGCGCCGCTTCTTCCAGGACTGGGGCCTGGCCCTGAAGCAGGAGAGCGCCGACGAACTGATCTTCGAATGCCTGAACGGCTGCCGCGTGGTGGTGGCCGCCATGGACAAGGCGGGCCTGCCGCCCGCCATCGAGGACGGCCCCACGCTGCGCGAGGTGGTGTGGGGCGTGGAAAGCGAGGCCGACCTGGCACGCTGCGCCGACGCCATCTGCGGCGACGCTGGCTTTGTCGATGCCGTGGTCGATGGCGCGCGCCGCATCGGCTGCACCGACCCCAACGGCCTGGCGGTGCGCTTGCAGGTGAGCCGCAAGCACGCGGTCAGTGTCGATTGCGCCGCCATGAACACCTGGTGCGAGCAGCCGCGCGTCAACCAGCGCGCGCCGATCTACGAGCGCGCCACGCCGATCGAGGTCGGCCACGTGGTGTTCTTCGTGGCCGACGTGAAGGACTGCGAGGCGTTCTACGCCAGCCGCTTCGGCTTCGTCGCGTCCGACCGCTACCCCGATCGCGGCGCCTTCATGCGCTGCGCGCCCGAGGGCGGCCATCATGACCTGTTCCTGCTGCAGCTGCCCTCGGGCAAGCGCGGCATCAACCACGTGGCCTTCACGGTGCGCGACATCCACGAGGTGTTCGGCGGCGGCCTGCACTTCTCGCGCTGCGGCTGGAAGACCCAGCTCGGCCCGGGCCGGCACCCCGTCTCCTCGGCCTATTTCTGGTACTTCGAGAACCCGGCCGGCGGCCTGGTCGAGTACTACGCCGACGAGGACCACCTGACGGCGGACTGGCAGGCGCGCGAGTTCGAGCCTGGCCCGACGGTGTTCGCCGAATGGGCCGTCACCGGCGGCCTGGACGGCCACACGCGCCGGCAAAAGGGCATGGAAGCGGGCGGCAAATTCCTGACCGAACGCAACGGCTGAACCAGCAGGAGACCATACATGACAGCATTGAACATCGGCATCGTGGGCGGTGGCGTGGGCGGCCTGGCCGCCGCCATTGCCCTGCACAAGGCGGGCCATCGGGTCACCGTTTTCGAGCAGGCCTCGCGCTACGGCCGCGTGGGCGCCGACATCAACCTCACGCCCAACGCCGTCAAGGTGTGCGACGGCCTGGGCATCGGCCAGGCGCTGCGCGAGCACGGCGCGCAGCCCACCCACCGCATCAGCCGCACCTGGGACACCGGCGAGGAAACCTCGCGCCTGGAGATGGCCGAGGCGGCGGTGCGCAGCTACAACGCGCCGCAGATCACCATCCATCGCGCCGACCTGCTGGAGGCCCTCACCAGCCGCTTGCCCGCAGGCGTGCTGACGCTGGAAAAGCGCGTCGCCACGGTGGAGCGGCAAGCGCAGGGCGCCTGCGTCCGGTTCGCCGACGGCACGCAGCAGGCGTTCGACCTAGTCATCGGCGCCGATGGCATCCATTCGGTGGTGCGCGCGGCCCTGTTCGGGCAGGACCACCCGGAATTCACCGGCCTGGTCTCGTTTCGCGCCACCATCGCGCGCGAGAAGGTGGCGCAGCTGCCCAACATCGACGCCTTCACCAAGTGGTGGGGGCCGCAGCCCTCGATCCAGATCGTCACCTTCCCGCTCAACCGTGGGCGCGAGCAGTTCATCTTCGCCACCACGGCGCAGGACGGCTGGCGCGACGAGTCGTGGACGCTGCCGGGCGACGTGCACGAACTGCGCCGCATCTACCAGGACTTCCATCCCGAGGCACGCGCGCTGCTCGACGCCTGCACCGAGGTGACCAAGTCCGCGCTGTACGTGCGCGAGCCCATGCCGCAATGGTCCCAGGGCGCGGTCACGCTGCTGGGCGATGCCTGCCACCCGATGGTGCCCTTCATGGCCCAGGGCGCCTGCATGGCGCTGGAGGACGCGGTGGTGCTGGCGCGTGCCCTGCAGGGCGTGGACCAGCCGGGCGTGGCGGCGGCGCTGGCCCGTTATGAAAACACCCGCAAGGAGCGCACCGCCAGGGTGCAGCGCGGCTCGCGCGGCAACGAATGGCTCAAGCAGGGCGGCAACGCCGACTGGGTCTACGGTTACGACGCCTGGCAGGTGGCATTGGCCGATTGAAGACGGTGTGAAGGAATGAACCCGATGAAACGAATCTGCTGGATCGGCATGGCGATGGCCGCCCGGGCCACGGCATTGCCCGCCGCGGCGCAGGGTGCGGCCGACGTCGGCAAGGCCCTGTCGTCCGAGCGCTTCACCCTGGTGTCGCCCTTTCCGCCCGGCGGCCCCACCGACACGCTGGCGCGCGTGCTGGCCGAGGGCCTGAGCGCGCGCTACAAGACCCCCGCCGTGGTCGAGAACGCCACCGGCGCGGCCGGCAACATCGGCATGGAGAAGGTCAAGCGCGCCAAGGGCGACGGCCACACGCTGCTCGTCATTCCAGCGGGCAACCTCACCATCAACCCGACGCTGATGCCGAACTTTCCCTTCGACATCCGCAAGGACTTCGTGCCCGTCACCATGCTGGCCGCCGCGCCCAACGTCATCGTGACGGGCAAGGCCAGCGGCATCCGGTCGATTGCCGAGCTGATCGCGCGCGCCAAGGCCAAGCCCGGCACGCTGTCGTATGCCTCGCCCGGCGTGGGCAGCGGCCTGCACCTGGCCGGCGAGCTGTTCAAGGAGCGCACCGGCATCGACATGCTGCACGTGGC
>DAOOVM010000159.1:0-2044 GCA_035370085.1 Rhodanobacteraceae bacterium
TCAGCTCAGCCGCGCAAACACCAGGCTGGCATTCGTACCGCCGAAGGCGAAGCTGTTGGACATGACCGTGTTCAGTCGCGCCTCGCGGCTCTGGCGCAGGATGGGAAAGCCTTCGGCGCGCGCATCGAGGCGTTCGATGTTGGCCGAGCCGGCCATGAAGCCATCGCGCAGCATGAGCAGGCTGTAGATCGCCTCGTGCACGCTGGCGGCGCCGAGCGCGTGGCCGGTCAGCGCCTTGGTCGAGGACAGCGGCGGCACTTCAGTGCCGAATGCCGCACGCACGGCCTCCAGTTCGACGAGGTCGCCCAGCGGCGTGGCCGTGCCGTGCGTATTGAGATAGTCGATCGGACCGCGCACTTGCTGCAGTGCCATGCGCATGCAGCGCACAGCGCCCTCGCCAGACGGCGCCACCATGTCGGCGCCGTCGGAGGTGACGCCGTAGCCGACCAGCTCGGCGTGGATGCGTGCGCCGCGGGCGCGGGCGTGGTCGTAGTCTTCCAGCACCAGGATGCCGCCGCCGCCGCCAATGACGAAGCCGTCGCGGTCGGCATCGTATGGGCGCGAGGCCGCCTGCGGCGTCGCATTGAAGGCCGACGACAGCGCGCCCATGGCGTCGAACTGGGCGGTCATGCCCCAGTGCAGCTCCTCGCCGCCGCCGGCGAAGATGATGTCCTGCGCGCCGTGGCGGATCAGATCCGCCGCGGCGCCGATGCAGTGTGCCGAGGTGGCACAGGCGGCGGCGATGGAGTAGCTGAGGCCGAGGATGCCGAAGGCCGTGGCCAGCGCCGCCGACACCGTCGAGCACATGGTGCGCGGCACCATGTAGGGTCCGACGCGGCGCACGCCTTTCTCGCGCAGCAGGTCGCCGGTCTCGATCTGCCACTGCGCCGAGCCGCCGCCGGAACCGGCGATCACGCCGATGCGTGGGTGACGGATGCGCTCGAGCGCGAGGCCGGCGTCGGCGATGGCCTCGCGCATGGCGACGCAGGCGTAGCCGGCGGCGTCGCCCATGAAGCGTTTCAGCTTACGGTCGATCTCCGCCGCAAGGTCGATCTGCGGCACGCCGGCCACCTGGCTGCGCAGGCCGCGCGCGGCGTAGTCCGGCATGGCGCACAGGCCGCCGATACCGTCGCGCAGGGCGCGCGAGACTTTGTCGGCCGCGTTGCCCAGGCAGGAGACGATGCCCATGCCGGTCACCACGACGCGGCGCATCAGAAGCCCTCCGTGGACTGGAACAGGCCCACGCGCAGATCCTTGGCGCTGTAGATCGGTCGCTCGTCGACGAGGGTGCGGCCATCGGCCACCACCATCTTCAGGCGACCGCGGATGACACGACTGACGTCGATTTCATAGCGCAGGACGCGCGCCGACGGCAGCACCTGGCCGGTGAACTTCACTTCTCCCACGCCGAGCGCGCGGCCGCGTCCCGGTTCGCCCAGCCACGGCAGGAAGAAGCCGGCGAGCTGCCACATGGCGTCCAGGCCCAGGCAGCCGGGCATCACCGGATCGCCGGCGAAGTGGCAATCGAAGAACCACAGGTCGGGGCGGATGTCGAGTTCGGCGTGGAGCAGGCCCTTGCCGTAGGCGCCGCCGCGCTCCTCGATGCGCGTGATGCGGTCGAACATCAACATCGGCGGCAGCGGCAGGCGGGCGTTGCCGGGACCGAACATCTGGCCGCGACCGCAGGCAAGGAGGTCGTCGCGTTGCAGTGGCGCAGTAGGCTGGAGGTAGGCAGGAACAGCGGACATGGCGGGCACTTCTTCAGGGAACCGGAGGGGGAGGGCGGCGCGCGACGCACGCGCGTGGCGCGCCAGCCTGCCTGCACCGTTTGCCCTGCTCCCTGACCGACGTCAATCGCGCCGGCCGTACGGCTGCGTAGTGTGCGCGGCTGCGCTGCTATGCTGCGCGGCGTGTTTCCGGCGTGGCGGCGGCGCATGATCGCAGTGGGTGCGGAACAGTTGTTCGGCCTGGTGGCCGCGCTCGGCGGCGGTCTGCTGGTGGGCGTGGGGCGCGAGCGGCAGAAGGCGCAGGAACCGCAGCACGA
>DAOOVM010000159.1:2144-6907 GCA_035370085.1 Rhodanobacteraceae bacterium
CGCGCCTTCGATCCCTGGGCCGTGCTCAATCCGCGCAAGCTGTGGCTGTACGCCGTGCTGGTGATGGCCATCAATGCGCTGGGCTACATCGCCCTGCGCGCCTTCGGTGCCGGACGCGGCCTGGTGTTGGCCGGCCTGCTCGGCGGTTTCGTCTCCAGCGCCGCCACCATCGCCGGCATGGGCCAGCGCGCTGCGGCGCAGCCGCGCCTGGTCGCCGGCTGCGTGGCGGCGGCCCTGCTGTCCTGCGTGGCGACGGTGGTGCAGCTGTCGGCCATCCTGTTCGCCGTGGCGCCGGCGCTGCTGCGCCACTGGCTGCCGCCGCTGGGCGCGGCGGGCAGCGCCGCGGTGCTGGTTGCGGCCTGGTTCGTCTGGCGCGGGCGCGGCGCCCACAACGGCGACGGCGAGGTGGTGCACGGCCGACCCTTCGCCCTGCGCCAGGCGCTGCTGTTCGCGGCGATCGTCGCCGCCGGCCTGCTGCTGTCGAGCTGGCTGCGCGGCGCCTGGGGCGACAATGGCGTGTTGGCGGCCGCCGCGGCCACCGGCTTCGCCGACGTCCACGCCGCGGCCGTGACCCTGGGCCAGCTCGTCCGCGGGGGCGGCGTGCCCGCGCCCGAGGCCTCCTGGGCGTTGGCCGCCGCGTTCACGGCGAACTCGCTGGTGAAGTGCATCGCCGCCGCCGTCGGCGGATGGCGCTACTTCGTGCCGGTGTCGGTCGGTGTCGTACTGATCAACGCCGCCCTGGTGCTGGCCGTCTGGTCAGGCTGAGCCGGTGTCCGCGACCACGACGAATTCCACCCGCGCCGCGGCCAGGCGTTCCAGCGCGCGGCGCTCGTCGGCGGCTTCCCAGTGTTCGTACAGCAGCACTTCCACCGGGCGCCACAGCGCCACCCAGCCGAGGATGAGCAGGCCTTCGCCGAGCCAGCCCAGGCCCGGCGCGGCGGGCAGCAGGCCGCGCAGCACGCTGCACAGCGCCAGCACCAGCAGGCCGCGCCACAGCGCACGGCGCCCGGCGCGCATGCGCGCGCGCAGCTCGCGCGCGGCCTGCTCGGTTTCCAGGCGGAAATGATGGCGGATGGCCTCGGTGATGGCGGCGCTGTCCTGCTGCAATTCGCGCGGCGCGTGCACCAGGATGCGCAGCACGCCGCCGGGCTGCTCGCGCGCGCAGGCCACCAGGTAGCGATGCGCCACCGGGTCCAGCGCCTTCTCGCGGAAGGGCGAGGGATCGAGCGAATCGAACAACTGCCCCAGCCGGCGCAGGCCGAGATCGATGGTGGCGACCGGATGGCCGGGCTTGGGCGACATGGGGCAAGATCGACGCGGCACGGGAGCCGTTGACCCAAATCATGGCCGCCGGCGCGGTACCTGACTAGTGTGTCGAGCAAGACCCCATCACCATCCCAGCCTCCTGGAGTGTCCCCATGAAACGTCTGCTGCTCGCCCTCACTGTCGCCGCCGCGCTCGTCGCGGCCGGCTGTACCCGCACTACCGGCACGGCCGACGCCGCGGCCGCGGCCACAGCGGCGGAGACCGGCGGTTCGGCCAAGGGCGATTTCGGCCCGCCGCAGGGCGAGCCGATCCACGCCGTGCTCACCAGCCCGCCGCACGTGCCGCCGCCGGTGAACCGCAGCTTCCCCGCCAAGGTCATCGTCGAGCTGGAGGTGGTGGAGAAGGAACTGCAGATGTCCGAGGGTGTGAGTTACACCTTCTGGACTTTCGGCGGCACGGTGCCCGGCAGCTTCATCCGCGTGCGCCAGGGCGACACGGTGGAGTTCCACCTGAAGAACAACCCCAACAGCAAGATGCCGCACAACATCGACCTGCACGGCGTGACCGGGCCGGGCGGCGGCGCCGCGTCGAGCTTCACCGCGCCGGGCCACGAGTCGCAGTTCACCTTCAAGGCGCTGAATCAGGGCATCTACGTCTATCACTGCGCCACCGCGCCGGTCGGCATGCACGTGGCCAACGGCATGTACGGCCTGATCCTGGTCGAGCCGCCGGAGGGCCTGCCGAAGGTGGATCACGAGTACTACGTGATGCAGGGCGACTTCTACACCGCGGGCAAGTACCGCGAGAAGGGCCACCAGGCCTTCGACATGGAGAAGGCCATCGACGAGCGGCCGACCTATGTGCTGTTCAACGGCGCCGAGGGCGCGCTGACCGGCGACAAGGCGCTCATCGCCAAGACCAACGAGACCGTGCGCCTGTTCGTCGGCAACGGCGGTCCCAACCTCGTGTCGAGCTTCCACGTGATCGGCGAGATCTTCGACCGCGTGCAGCCCGAGGGCGGCACCCATCCGCAGGAGAACGTGCAGACCACGCTGATCCCCGCCGGCGGCGCCGCCATCGTCGAGTTCCACACCGAAGTGCCGGGCAGCTACGTGCTGGTCGACCACTCGATCTTCCGCGCCTTCAACAAGGGCGCCCTGGCCATCCTCAAGGTGGACGGGCCGGAGAACAAGGCGATCTACTCGGGCAAGGAAGTGGACTCGGTCTACCTCGGCGACCGCGCCGAACCCAACCTCGCCGCCGTCACCACCGCCAGCAAGGCCGCTGCCGCCGGCACGCTCACCAAGGATGAGCAGATCAAGGCCGGCCAGCAGCTCTTCACCGGCACCTGCTCGGTCTGCCACCAGGCCACGGGCGAAGGCATCCCCGGCGTGTTCCCGCCGCTGGCGAAGTCGGACTTCCTCGCCGCCGATCCCAAGCGCGCCGTCGGCATCGTGCTGCACGGCCTGAACGGCAAGGTCACGGTCAACGGCAAGGAATACAACTCGGTGATGCCGCCGATGACCCAGTTGAACGACGATGAGGTGGCCAACATCCTTACCTACGTGCTCAACAGCTGGGGCAATCCCGGTGGCCAGATCTCGCACGACGATGTGGCCAAGGCGCGCGCGGACGCGGGTGCCAAACCGGCGGCGGGTGCGGAGCACTGAGACCCCGATGCGTGCCGGCCTGACCGCCGCCTTCCTGCTGCTGGCCGCCTTCGCTGCGGCCAGCGGCGCGGCGGCGGAATACCGCGCAATCCCCGGCGCCACTCTGCGCACCGTGCTGCCGCCCGACGGCAAGCAGGCCGATGCCAGGGTCGGCGCCTTCCGCCTGCGCAGCACCCCGGTGACGAATGCCGAGTTCCTGGTCTTCGTGCAGAAGAATCCGCAATGGCAGAGGGGTCGCGTGCCTAGCCTGTTCGCCGAGGCGCGCTACCTGGCGCACTGGGCCGGTCCGACCGAACTCGGTGCCGAGGCCGCCGCGGACCAGCCGGTGACCCAGGTGAGCTGGTTTGCCGCGCGCGCCTACTGCGCCAGCGAAAGTGCGCGCTTGCCGCGCTGGCACGAGTGGGAGCTGGCCGCCGCCGCCGACGCCACGCGCCGCGACGCGCGCGACGATCCGGCCTGGCGCGAACGCATCCTGGGCTGGTACGCGCGCCCCTCGAGCGGGCCGCTGCCCGTGGTGGGGCAGGGCGAGGCCAACCTGTGGGGCGTGCGCGATCTGCACGGCCTGGTGTGGGAGTGGGTGGACGACTACGCCTCGCTCATGGTCAGCGCCGACAACCGCGAGCAGGGCGATCCCGACCTGCTCAAGTTCTGCGGATCGGGCGCGCTCAGCGTGAACGACCGCGAGAACTACGCCGTGCTGATGCGCGTGGCCATGCTCTCGGCTCTGAAGGCGCGCGACACCACCCGCAACCTCGGCTTCCGCTGCGCCCGCGACGGCGCCGGCCCGTAAGGAGAACGACCATGCACGCCAATCCGTTGCGCTGGGCCCTGCTGGGCGTGGCCGCGGCCCTGCTGCTGCTGTACTCCGTTGCGGCCGCAGCGCAGGAGGCCAGCTCCGCCGCGCTGCCGGGCGATTCGCTGTACCAGATCGAGCTGCCGCTCACCGACCAGACCGGCCGGCAATTCGCCTTCGCCAGTCTGCGCGGCCGCACCCAGCTGGTGTCGATGTTCTACACCTCCTGCCGCTACGTGTGCCCGCTCATCATTGACACGCTCAAGCACACCGAGGCGGCGCTGGACGAGGTGCAGCGTGCGCGTCTGGGCGTGGTGGTGGTGAGCTTCGATCCGGCGCGCGACGACGTCGAGGCCCTGGCCTCGGTGGCGGCCAAGCGGCGCCTGGACGCCGCGCGCTGGCACCTGGCGCGCACCGACGAGGACCACGTGCGCACCCTCGCGGCGGCCCTGGACATCCAGTACCGCCGCCTCGACGACGGCGAGTTCAACCACGCCAGCCGTGTGATCCTGCTCGACCGCGACGGCCGCGTGCTGGCCAGCACCGGCAAGCTCGGCGAGGCCGATCCCGCCTTCGTGGAGGCGGTGCGCAAGGCGCTGGCGGCACCCTGAGGCGTTCCGCGGCGGCACCGGCCGCCCGCTGTGGCAGGATGCGCGGCCACGGAGGTCGCCCATGCTCGCCCAACTGCGCAGTGCCCTCGCCGCCCTGCCCGATGCCCTGACCGCCCTGGTGTTCCTTGCGGCGTGGATCGCGCCGTTGCACTGGGGGCGGGAACTCGTGGGCAACCTGATGCTGGTGATGCTGCTGGAGTTCCTCGTCGTTCATTCCGGCGGCTTCATTGGACAGGTGGTGCTGAGTCCGGCCGTCTCGCGCGCGGCCAAGACGGCGGCGGTCGTCGGCTTCGGCGCGTTCTACATGATCTTCGTGCTGGCGTTCTCGCTGGCCTTCCATCGCCCCTGGGCGGTGGCGGCGTTCACCTGGCTGCTGTTCGGCAAGCTGGTCAATGGCGGGCGGGTAGGTATCGACGTACGCGA
>DAOOVM010000160.1:0-1153 GCA_035370085.1 Rhodanobacteraceae bacterium
GTCTGGCGCCGCAGGGCCGCCCGGGCCAGGTGTTGTCGCTCCCAACGCCGCTTGAGGTCGGCGTCGGCCGCGATGCGACGCAGCAGGAAGCGTGCGCCGTCGGGGTCCAACTCGCCGTCCATCAGGGCCGAAAGCTGCTCTCTGAGTTGCTCGCTCATGCCGGATTCGCTCATGGGATCTGTCGCCTGACTACGTGCCTGCACCGCCACCCTGCGCCATCAATCCTGCGCCGTGTCGCTGCCTTCGAGCAGCGGCCGCAGCTTGCCATCGATCGCCTCGCGCGCCCGGAAGATGCGCGAGCGCACCGTTCCAATGGGACACTGCATCGCCTCGGCGATTTCCTCGTAGCTCAACCCGTCGACCTCGCGCAGGGTGATGGCCGTGCGCAGCTCCTCGGGCAGTTGTTCGACCGTGGCGAACACCGTTTGTTCAATTTCCTGGCGCAGAAGTTCGCGTTCTGGCGTGGCGCTCTCGCGCAGGCGGATGCCGCCGTCCAGCTGCACGGCATCCTCGATGGCGACGTCGTCCGTGGGCGGACGCCGTCCCTGCGAGACCAACCAGTTCTTGGCAGTATTGATGGCGATCTTGTAGACCCACGTGTAGAACTGGCTATCGCCGCGGAAGGCGCCGATGGCGCGGTAGGCGCGCAGGAACGCCTCCTGCGCCACGTCCTGACATTCACTCCAGTCCTGGACATAGCGCGAGATGACGCCGATGACCTTGTGCTGGTACTTGCGCACGAGCAGGTCGAAGGCGCCCTTCTCCCCGCGCTGCACGCGCTCCACCAGCCACTGGTCGGAATCTTGTTCGCCCATCCGGGCCCGTCTCCCTGGGTCGAGTCCCGGTCAAGCCGGGAGCCTGTGACCCCGTCGCATGGAAAAAGTTCAGCGGCCGGCGTCGGCCGTGCGCCCTAGGTGGCCGGCTCGGCCGGTGCCGCCAGGCCACGGAAGGCCCGCTCGCGCTCGACCAGCATGTTCTCGAAACTGACCGCCGACAGCGGCCGGCAGAACAGGTAGCCCTGCAACTCTTCGCAGCCGTTGTCGCGCAGAAAGTTCAAGTGCTCTTCCAACTCCACGCCTTCGGCAACGACGCCCCGATTGAGGTTGTGCGCCATGCTGATGGTGGCCTGCACGATCGCCTCGTCGTCCGGGTC
>DAOOVM010000160.1:1253-6900 GCA_035370085.1 Rhodanobacteraceae bacterium
TGAGGTTGTGCGCCATGCTGATGGTGGCCTGCACGATCGCCTCGTCGTCCGGGTCTACACCGATGTTGCGCACGAACACCTGGTCGATCTTGATCTTGTCCGCCGGGAATCGACGGATGTAGTCCAGCGAGGACTGTCCCGTGCCGAAATCGTCGATGGAGATGCAGCAGCCGAGGTCGCGGATGCCCTGCAGGGTCTCCATCAGATTGGGGATGGACTTGACGCTGATGCTCTCCGTCACTTCCAGGTCTAGCAGCCGGGGCTCGATGCCGGTTTCCGCCAGCACGGACTGCACGATCTCGACCAGGTTTGGCTGGCGCAACTGCAGGGCCGACAGGTTCACGCCCACGCGCAGAGGCAGGCCGAAGCGGTCCTGCCACTGCTTGGTCTGGACGCATGCGGTGCGCATGACCCACTCGCCGATGGAAACGATCAGCCCGGTTTCCTCGGCCAGTGGAATGAAAAAGCCGGGCGAGATCATGCCCAGCTCGGGATGCTCCCAGCGAATCAGCGCCTCCATGCCGACAATGTCCTCGGTCCGGGCGTCCACCTGCGGCTGGTAGTACACGCGCAGTTCGTTGTTGCGCTCGGCCACGCGCAGCTTCGCCTCCAGGGCGATGCGCTGCTGATGCGATTCCTCGGGCACCGCGACATAGGTCTGGAAGTTGTTCCGCCCCATGCCCTTGGCGCTGTACATGGCCACGTCGGCGTGCTTGAGCAGACGCTCGGCGGTGGCGCCGTCGTCGGGGTAGAAGCTCACGCCGATCGACGCGGTGATGTGCAACTCGGAGCCATCGGCCAGGGTCAGCGGCGCTTCCATCACGCGCACGATCTTCTCGGCGATGCGCATGACGTCATCGCGCTGCACGATGTGGCGCAGGATCAGGGTGAACTCGTCGCCGGCATAACGGGCCACCGTGTCCGAGGCGCGGACACTGGCGCGAAGGCGCTGGGCGACCCCGACCAGCACCTGGTCGCCCACGCCGTGGCCGAGCGAATCGTTGATGTTCTTGAAGCGGTCGAGGTCGACGAACAGCACCGCGAACATCTCGCCGGTGCGGTGTGCCTCGGCGATGACCGTTTCGATGCGGTCGTTGAACAGCAGGCGATTGGGCAGGCCGGTCAAGGCGTCCTGCAGAGCCTTCGCGCGCCCCTGCTCGCGCGCGCGACGAAGCTCCAGCTCCAGCGCCAGACGACCCGCGGCCACGCGCAATGTATTGAGCGCCGCACCGCCCTCGCCCAGCGGCGTGCGCCGCGCGATCAGCAGCGCGCCCAGCACGTTGCGCCTCTCGTCGCGCAGGGGCAGCCCGACGAAGGCCTCGAACTTGGCAAAGCTGAGGAATGCATCCTGCTCCGCACGGCGCCACGCTTCGGCCACGTGCACCACCGCCTCGCCGTCCAGCACGCGCTTCACCGTGGGCTGCCGGAGGGCATCGGGCGCCTCCGCCGGCAGCGACAGGCGCTGGAACAGGGCCACCTGCTGCAGCTCAGCCCCGGTCTGTTCCGGCCGTGCCGACACCAGACTGACGTAGTCGAGTTCCAGCCAGTCCACCAGCAGGCGCACGATCAGGCGCACGCCCTCGTCACCGGCGCCTGCCTCGATCGCCTCGGCCAGCAGGGCCAGCGACTGCTGCATGCGGCCGAGCTCACCCAGGTCGCGCACCAGGGTGTAGTGCACCAGATTCCCGTCGCGCACGGCCAGGCGGCTCAGCACCTCGGCCTGGTAGCTGGTGCCGTCGGCGCGGGGCCGCTGGCAGCGGTAGCGCACACTGCCCTCGCGCGTCAGCCGGCTGGTGAACTCCAGCCGCTGCTCTTTGGCGTGGCTGCGGTCGATGATGTCCAGCGGCTGGCCGACTGCCTGCGCGGCGCTGTAGCCGCTGCGCTGTTCGAACGCGGCATTGACCTCGAGGATGCGTCCGCTCTTGGGGTCGGAGACAATGATCTCGTCGATCGACCCGTCGAAGGCGAACTGGTACGAATCGCCGCGCAGCGACTTGGCCGGCGCCGGCTTGGCGTTCTCGCCGTGCGCCTTGGCCAGTGCGGCATGGATGCGCGCCAACGCCTCGGCGCCATCTACCGGGCTGCGCAGCCAGTCCACCACGCCCGGTGCAGGGCGGCTCCAGTCCCAGTGCCGCTCGCCCAGGGCGCTGGGAACGATGCCGATCACCGGCACGCGGGCCAGGCGCGGGTCGCCCATCAACTGCGTGCAGAAGGCCACCGATTCCTTCGCCGCGCCGAGGAATTCCACCAGGACGGCATCGATGTCCGGATCCTGGTTGAGGAACGCCTGGGCCTGCACGAAGTCCTTGGCGGTATAGACCGCGTCGAAGTCCTGTCCGTCCAGGGCGTCGAACAGGACGCGGCGGTCCTCGCGGTGGGTCACCACGATGAGGATGGCGCCGTGGCTGCCCGCGTCGCGCGACATCACACCACCCAGCGGCCGTCGCGCAACCGCGGCCGCGTCGGCCGTACGCCTTCATAGGTCAGGTGTTCGGCCACTTCCTCCAGACTGTCGGGCAGGGTCATCCGCGGGCCGATGAACACCACCTTGCGCTCGTTGCCGCCGCGCGCGCGGCCGATCTGCCGCAGCAGACCGGTATTGGGTGGGCGAAGGTGCTGGGCGGCATCGGCGAAAAGGTAAATGCCGAACTGCATGCTTTGCAGGATGTAGCGCAGGGCATCGGTCATGCGCTTGGAGCCAGGCACCCGCATCTCCGCCTCGCGCAGCGACGCGAGGCCGACTTCGTCCTGCCAGGCGTAGATGGCCTGGCCGCTGCGACGCGCGAACTGGCGGAACTGCTCGAGCACCGCCGCGGCATCCGCCGTTTCCAGCACGACGAGGTTCTGCTTCGACGCCAGCACGCGGTCGAACAGCAGGGCACTCGTGGCAGCGTCGCTGGCTTCCGCGTTCACGACTTAATGCGATCTCTCAAGTGGGCGACGCAAACTTTACCCTACGCTGGCGGATTGACCAGACTGCCGGGCTGCCGGGATTATAGCCGCCACATCCGCCGCTCCGCGGCCGCATCATCGCCCGGGCTGGCCGGACCGCCGGATACCGGGCGGCGAGCCGGCGTGGGCGGTGCGATCCCGGTCCGACGCGCCGCCGAGGCGATGAACCAGCACGCCCGGGCGCGTCCCGCCCGGCGGCGCCGGCGAGACCACCCCGGCGGAACCTCCCGCCCTGCACTCTCCTACAGGATGCCACCCATGTTCGAAGGCCTGCGATTCTCCCATTGGCGCACCGAGCGCTCCGAGGACGGCATCGTCGTGTTGAGCCTGGACCGCGCCGGCAGCACGGTGAACACCCTGGCGCGGGCGGTCCTGGACGAGTTGGCCGAAATCATCGAGCGCCTCGGCATCGAGCCGCCCCGCGGGGTAGTGATCCGTTCGGCCAAGGCGGCCGGCTTCATCGCCGGAGCCGACATCCGCGAATTCGAGCAGTACGAGCAGTCCGGGTCGGTGCTGGCCGCGATCGAGAATGGCCAGCGCGTGTACCAGAATCTGGCGCGCCTGCCCTGCCCCACGGTCGCCGCCATCCACGGGCACTGCATGGGTGGCGGCACGGAGTTGGCCCTGGCCTGTCGCTACCGGGTGGCCAGCCGCGATGCCTCGACGCGGATCGGGCTGCCGGAGGTGAAACTCGGCATCTTCCCGGGCTGGGGCGGCAGTGCGCGCCTGCCCTACCTGATCGGTGCGCCGCAGGCCCTGCAGATCATACTGACCGGCAGCGCCCTCTCGGCCAGCGCGGCCAAAGGGGTCGGGCTGGTCGACACCGTCACGTCGCCCGAATTGCTGGTGGAGGCCGCCAAGGAGCTGATCCGCCAGCCGCGGTCACGACCGCTCCCCCAACGTCTCGCCGCCTGGGCGACCAACCTGTGGCCGGTGCGGCAGGTGCTGGCGCAGGTCGTGCGCAGACAGACGGCCGCCAAGGTGCGGCCAGACCAATACCCCGCACCCTTCGCCCTGATCGATACCTGGCGTCGCGGCGGCGACATCGGCCAGCGACTGCGGAACGAGGCGCGCGCCGTGGCCAAGCTGGCGCAGACGCCGACCGCGCGCAACCTGATCCGCGTGTTCTTCCTGCAGGAGCAGTTGAAGGGGCTGGGTGGCGGCGTCGACCACGGCATCGAACACGTGCATGTGGTGGGCGCCGGCGTCATGGGCGGGGATATTGCCGCTTGGTGCGCCCTGCGCGGTTTCACCACGACGCTGCAGGATCGTGAGATGAAATACATCCAGCCGGCCCTGGACCGCGCCAAGACGCTGTTCGAGAAGCGACTGAAGACGCCGGAACGTATCACGCAGGCGCTGGAACGCCTGAAGGCCGATGTGGACGGCGCCGGCGTGGCCAAATCCGATCTCGTGATCGAGGCGATCTACGAGAACCTCGAGGCCAAGCAGGATCTGTACCGCAAGGTGGAAGCGCAGTTCCACCAGGGCGAGCTGCTGGCCACCAACACCTCGTCCATCCCCCTCGACGCCCTACGCACGGCCGTGGCGCGCCCGGGACAGTTCCTCGGCCTGCACTTCTTCAATCCAGTGGCGATGATGCCGCTGATCGAAGTCGTCACCCACGATGGACTCGATCCCGCCGACCTCAAGCGTGCCTTGGCCTTCGCCAAGGCCATCGACAAGTTGCCGGTGCCGGTCAAGAGCTCGCCCGGCTTCCTGGTCAATCGCATCCTGATGCCCTACCTGCTGGAGGCCATGACGCTCTACAGCGAGGGCGTGCCCGGGCCGGTGCTGGACAAGGCGGCGAAGAAATGGGGCATGCCGATGGGCCCGATCGAACTGGCCGACACGGTGGGCCTGGACGTGGCCGCTTCCGTTGGCAAGATCCTGGCCGAGTTCCTCGGCCTGGACATCCCGCCGGGCCTGGAGTCCCTGCTGCAGTCGGGCAAGCGCGGCAAGAAGGACGGCCAGGGCTTCTACATCTGGCAGGACGGCAAGCCGGTCAAGCCCGAGGTGGACCCCAATTACGCGGCGCCCGAAGACATCACCGAGCGCATGATCCTGCCCATGCTCAACGAGTCGGTGGCCTGCCTGCACGAGGGCGTGGTGGCGAACGCCGACCTGCTCGATGCCGGCGTGATCTTCGGCACCGGCTTCGCCCCCTTCCGCGGCGGCCCCATCCAGCACATCCGCAGCGAGGGCGCGGACAAGATCAAGTCGCAGCTCGATGCCCTGGCAGCGAAGTACGGCAAACGCTTCGCGCCCAAGCCGGGCTGGGATTCGACCGGCCTGCGCCCATAGCGGCCAGTTCAACGCGTTGCCTGCGCGGGGTCACACCCGCGCGCCGGCGCGCTCCTCCCGCGGCGCCGGCGCCGCTACCAGTGCACGCCGCGCATCAGCGCGGCAAAGGCGATCTGCTCGTTGGTAGGCTGCTCCATCTCGCTGCGCCCCTTCATGCCCTTGGCCGCGGCCGAATCCGGGAACAGGCGGAACGCCGTGTTCATGATGATCTCGTAGGCACGCGGCGCCAGTGCGTACAGGATCGAAGCAAAGGTGCCGAGGCGCGTGGCGATGCGCACCGGGCGCTCGACGATGGCCTCGACGATCAGGTCGCCCGCCTCGTCGGGAGAAAGGGTCGGCACGTGGTCGTACATTTTGGTCGGCGCGATCATCGGCGTCTTCACCAGTGGCA
>DAOOVM010000161.1:0-6875 GCA_035370085.1 Rhodanobacteraceae bacterium
CTGGTGCCCGTGCAGCGGCCCGCGGCAGCGGTCGATCGCGTGCGCGTGGTGTCGCGCTTCCGGCCCGACGCGGGCACATCGGTGCAGCTGGAGGTGGTCAGCCAGTACTCCGGCGCAGCGGCCCAGGCCATGCGCCGCCAGTTCAGCAGCGAAGGCGGCGAGGCGCTTGGGCGCCGCTATGCCGACGCGTACCGGCAGCGCTACGGCAAGGTGGAAGCACTGGCCGCGCCGATGCTGCAGGAGGATGCCCGCGAGGACCGCCTCACCCTGACCGAGCGCTACCTGCTGCAGGACCCCTGGAGCGACAAGGGCAGCGGGCGGCGCGGTCTGGACCTGCATGCCGACAGCATCGCCGCCGAACTGGGCGGACCGCACGCCGCGGACCGGCGCGCGCCGCTGGCGCTGCGCCATCCGGTCGAGCGCGAGGAGATTGCCGAGATCAGCCTGCCGGCCGGCTGGACCTGGTCCTCGCCCGGGGCGCACGCCGAATACACCGACGCCGCCATGCGCGTGGAGATCACCAGCGCGCCGACCGCGGACGGCGTGCGCCTGGAGCAGCGCTACCGGTCCGCCGCCGAGCTGGTGGCGGTGCCCGACGTGCCGCGCCACGAGGAGGTGGCGCGCCAGGCCCGCGATGCCGTGTCGCGAACGCTGGTGTTCGACCTCCCCGCGGGCGCTGCGGCGGCCCAGCGCGAGCAGCGCCTGAAACGCCTGCTGCGCGAGGTGATGGACGGCAGCGCGGATCGCGCCGGCGGAGCGCGCTAGGTGCGCGCCCTGCTCCGACCGGGCCTGCTGCTGCGCGCCGCGCTGTTACTCGCGGCGGCGCCGCTGGCCGGCGCCGCGCCGCCGGCTGCCGCACCGCGCCCGGGCGCGACCGCCCTTCCCGACCCCAGCCGCACCGCGCCGGCGCAACTGTGGGACGAGCTGCTGGAACACGCCGACTTCGCCGCGGTCAAGCGCAGCGTGGAACTGGTCGACACGCTCGAGCGCACCGGTGGCGAGAACTTCGACGTCGACCCGGCCGCCTGCCGGCGCCAGGCAGCCGCCCTCGACGATGCCCTGCGCACCGCTCCGGTCAGCCTCGCCCTGTGGTACGCCAGCTACCGCTGTGCCGAGGCCGGCGGCGACGCGGCGCGGGCCGACCACGACCTGCAGGCCTTCCACGCCCTGGTCAAGCACGCCTTCGACACACTGCCGCCGGACAACGGCCTCACGCCCCTGCGCGTGCTGGCGGAGCGTGACGTGGACGCCTTCGTGCGCGCCTCGGGACAGACGCTGCTCTTCGCCTTCTACGACCCCGGGCGCGGCGACCCGCGGCGGCTGCCGCTGGTGCTGTCCCTGTGGGACGACGAGACGCAGAGCGAGCGGCTGCTCAGCTTCGATTTCTTCGACAGCCTGATGCACCTGAACCGCAACCAGCGCTTTGCCGAGTTTCCGCTGTTCCGCCGCGGCGTGCGCACGAAGCTGCTGGAGAACATGGCCAAGTCGCCCGGATCGGCCGCGGAGTCCGGCTGGGCGGTACAGCAGGCGCTGCAGCAGGCCGATGCGGCCGCGCGCATCGACGCGCTCAAGACGGCGGCCGCGCAGGGACACTACGGCGCGGCGCTGGCGCTGGGCGGCGCCTGCTTCAACGCGCCCGCCCTCGCCTGCGCCGGCGATGCCGTCGACGCGCTGCTGCCCTGGGCGGAACAGCACAACGCGACGGCCCTTGCCGTGCTGGCGCTGGCCTACGAGCGCGGCCAGGGCACGGCGCAGGACATCGCCGCCGCGCGCGCCCTCGTTGCCGCGGCGGATCGGCGTCTGGGCGGGCACCGCGGCACGCTGATGTACGCCGGACTCAGCGGCAAGCGCGCGCCCGATCCGGTCTCCCCGGTGGTGGCCGACACCCTGGCCACGCTGGCGCGCGAGGGCGATGCGCGGGTCGAGACCTACCTCGCCGCGCGGGCTGCCGCCGGCAGGCAGGGTCTGGACAGCGCCCTGCGCCGCGGCCTGGAACACGCTGCCGCCGCGGGCGTGCCGCAGGCACAGTCCCTGCTGGGCGCGCTGCTGCTGGAGGAGAAGCAGGCCGAGGCGGCGGCGCCCTGGCTGCAGAAGGCGGCCGCAGCCGACGTCGCCGAGGCGCAGGACCTGCTCGGTCTGCTGTACGCCGAAGGGCACGGCGTGGCCGCGGATGACGCCCAGGCACTGGCTTGGTGGGTGCGCGCCGGCCAGGGCGGCGACGTGGATGCGATGCTGCGCGTCGCGCGCCACTGGCTCGGGCAGCCGGACGCCGCCGACGCGCGCTTCCGCGCCCAGGGCTGGCTGCAGAGTGCGGCGGATCGGGGCAATGCCGAGGCCATCCGCCGCCTCGCCGACCTCTACGCCAGCGGTGCGGAAGGCCTCGACGGCGGGCGCAACGAGGCGCTGGCCCTGCTGCGCGACCTGGCCCAGCGCCCGCAGGAGGCCGCGTCCCGGCGGCAACTGGCCACGCTGCTGCTGCGCGACCCCGCAGCCCCGGCGGCCGACCGCGCCGAGGCCCGGCGCCTGCTGGAGCAGGACGCGCGCGCGGACGACGCCGCATCGCAATTCCAGCTGGCCGAGCAACTGCTGCGCGGCCGCTTCGGCCAGGCCGAGCCGCGCGAGGGCATGCGCTGGCTGCAGCGGGCGGCCGAGCACGATGCGGACGCCGGCGTCTTCCTCGCCAGCGTCGTCTACTACGGCAATTTCGGCGTGCGTCGCGACGCCGCCGCGGGCATCGCCCGGTGGCGCAAGCTGGCGGCCACCGATGTCCGCTGGGCGCGCAACAACCTGGCCTGGGCCCTGTGCACCGCGCCGGAGGAAAAGCTGCGCGACGCCGCCGCGGGACTCGCCATCGCCGACGCCATGGAAGCCTCCGGCGATCCGCTGCCGCTGGCCTTCTTGGACACCATCGCTGCCTGCCACGCCGCCCGCGGCGATTTCGCCGGCGCGCTGGAGCGCGAACAGCGCGCCCTCGACCTGGCACAGAAGCAGAATCCCGCGCTGGAGTCCTTCATCGCCCGCGCCCGGGCGCGCATCGACGACTACCGTGCCGGCCGCGCCTACCTGGAGTACCCGCAGGAACCGCGCGATTGAGGCCGGCGGGCGCGCGCCGGCGGCGTCGACGCACCGCGCGCCGGTGGTCGGCCGGCGCTCAGACGGTCCAACCCGCGCGGCGCGCCAGCGCCGCCAGCGGCGCCGACAGCTCGCCGCGGATGTAAAGCAGCGCGCCGCCCGCGCTGTGGAAGGCGGCGTGCGGCCGACCGGCGCGGGCGAGCAGGAAATCGCCCCGTCCGTAGTCGGCGCCGGCATAGTGCACCGCGCCGTCCAGCACCAGGCACTCCTCCTCGGCGCGATGCCCGTGCGCCGGCAGTCCGGCGCCGGGGTCCAGGCGCCACAGGCTGCTGTGTACGGCGGCCTGCGCGTCCACTTGCAGGAACTTGATCGACACCCCCGGCAGCAGCGGCAGCCAGGCCCCCTCCGCGGCGCGCACCACGTGCATCGGCGCCGCGGCCGCGGCCGCGCGGGCCAGCACGCGCTGGCGCAGGGCGGCGCGGCGGTCCGGCGCCAGCGGCAGCGGAGCCAGGGCCAGCGCCAGGGCGGCCAGATCGGCGGCGTCGAGGTAGTCGGGGCGGGAATCGTGGCTCATGGGCTGGAATGGCACGAGCGGGCGCAGCCGCCCTGCCTGGCAGGCATACGTCGGCAGGGGCCGCGGCGGATGCGGCGATCATGGCCGATCACGCCGGCGTCTCCGCATCGGGGTCGAGCGCCCGGCGCAGCCGCTCCAGGCCGCGGCGGATGTGCGACTTCACCGTGCCGACGGGCAGGCCGGTGCGCCGGGCAATCTCGCTGTGGCTCAGATCTTCCAGGAAAGCCAGGGCGATGAGCCGGCGCGGCTGCGGCGCCAGCGTCGCCAGGGCGGCGCGCAGGGCGCTGCCCTGCTGCAGCCACTCCAGCAGATCCCCACCCTGCGGCGCGTCGCAGGCTTCGTCCGCCAGCGCGCGCTCGGCCGCAACGCCGTCCACGCGGCGCGCCGGGTCGCCGCGACGGCGGCGGCGATCGAGCGCGCGGCTGCGCGCCAGCAGGCTCAGCCAGGCCAGCACGCTGCCGCGCTGCGGGTCGTAGCGGGCCGCCTGCTCCCAGGCCTGGACGTAGGCGTCGGCCACGGCTTCCTCGGCGTCGGCGGCGTCGCCCAGCACGCGCAGGGCGACGGTGTGGAGGCGCTCCACGCTGAGGTCGTACAGCGTCGCCAGCGCCGCCGCGTCGCCGGCGGCCATGC
The DNA here is from genome assembly GCA_035370085.1 of Rhodanobacteraceae bacterium. GTDB lineage: Bacteria > Pseudomonadota > Gammaproteobacteria > Xanthomonadales > Rhodanobacteraceae > Tahibacter. Next base: position 4,277 of record DAOOVM010000161.1, read on the forward strand.
GCTGCACCAGGCCGCGCCGCCGCGCCTCGTCGCCGCCCTCGTCCGCCCCTGCGTCCGCCAGCCTGTGCATCGTCGTGCGCCCTCCCCACGCCATCGTCGCACGGGCGCGGCCGGCCCGGCACACCGCCCCGCGCGCGCGGCGTTGTGCGTTGCTGCCGCTAACATCGCGCCCCATGAGCCTGCCCGACGAGATCACTGCCCTGCTCGCCGCCGCCCGCGCGGGCGAACGCGGCGCCATCGATGCCCTGCTGCCGCAGGTGTACGAGCGCCTGCGCCAGCTCGCCCATCGCCAGCTCGCCGGAGCCGCGGGGCAAACGCTCAGCACCACCGCCCTCGTGCACGAGGCCTGGCTCAACCTGTCCGAGCGGCGCGAGGTGCCCTGGCAGGACCGCGCGCATTTCTACGCCTACGCCGCCACCGCCATGCGCCACATCCTGGTCGACTACGCGCGGCGCCGTGGCGCGGCCAAGCGCGGCGGCGGCGCCATCGCGCTGGACTGGCAGGCGCAGGAGCTGCCGGTGGAGGACGTGGCCGCGGAGATGCTGGCCCTGGACGCCGCGCTGCAGCGCCTGGGCGAGCTCGACGCGCGCCTGGCGCGGGTGGTGGAACTGCGCTTCTTCGGCGGGCTGGAGGTGGAGGAGGTCGCGGCCGTGCTGGGCATCACCGCGCGCAGCGTGGTGCGCGACTGGCGCCGCGCCCGTCTGTTCCTGCACGAGGCCCTGGCGGACGCGCCGTGAATCCGCGCCTTGCCGCCCGCTGGCACGAGCTGGCCCCGCTGCTCGACGCCGCCCTGGAGGCACCCGACGCCGCCGCGCGCCGCAGCGTGTGCGAGGGCGTCGCCGACGCCGAACTGCGTGCCCTGCTGCAGGCGCTGCTCGCGCATGAGGACGCGCCCGGCTTCCTCGACGGCGACGGCGGCGCCTATGCCGCCCGCCTGATCGGCGAAGCGCCCAGCGTGCCGACAACGCTCGGCCCCTACCGCGTGTGCCGCCTGCTCGGCGAGGGCGGCAGCGGCAGCGTATTTCTGGGCGAGCGCGAGCTCGACGGCAGCGTGCAGCGCGTGGCGCTGAAGCTGCTGCGCAGCGGCGTGCACGATGCCGCCGAGCGCGAGCGCTTCCGCCGCGAGCGGCGCATCCTGGCACGCCTGCAGCACCCGCATATCGCGCGCCTGCTCGACGGTGGCTTCAGCCCCGCGGGCGTGCCCTGGTTCGCGCTGGAATACGTCGACGGCGAGCCCATCACCGCCTGGTGCGACGCGCGCCGGCTCGACCTCGACGCGCGCCTGCGCCTGTTCGCCAGCGCCTGCGAGGCCGTGGCCTACGCGCACCGCCAGCTGATCGTGCACCGCGACCTGAAGCCGGCCAATCTGCTGGTCGATGCGCAGGGCGCGCCGCACTTGCTCGACTTCGGCATCGCCAAGCTGCTCGACCCCAGCGAACGCGGCGACGCCACGCGCACGCAGGCGCGGCGCCTCACCCCGGCCTACGCCGCGCCGGAGCAGTTCGACGGCGGCGCGGTCAGCACCGCCACCGACGTCTACGCCCTGGGCGTGCTGCTGCACGAGCTGCTGTGCGGGCGCCGCCCGGAGGTGGCGGTCGACGGCAGCCTGCGCCTGCCCTCGGCGAGCGTCGCCGCCGACCCGCAGCGCGAGGCCCACGCCGCCGCGCGCGGCAGCAGCGCGCGGGCGCTGACGGCGCGGCTGCGCGGCGACCTCGACACCCTGCTGCTCACCGCGCTGGCGCCGGAACCCGCGCGGCGCTACGCCGGCGCCGACGCGCTGGCCGCCGACGTGGCGCGCTACCTCGCCCAGCGGCCGCTGCAGGCGCGTCGCGCGGGCGCCGGCTATCGCCTCGGCAAGTTCCTGCGCCGGCACCGCGTCGCCGCCATCGCCGCGCTGCTGCTCGGCCTCAGCGTGGTGGTCGGCGTCGCCGCCACGCTGCGCGAATCGGCGCGGGCCCGCGCCGCGGCGGCCGAGGCCGCGCAGCAGGCGGCGCGGGCCGGTGCGGCGCGCGATTTCGTGCTGGCGCTGTTCGACGGCGTCAGCCCCGACGAGGCGCGCGGCCGCGAGATCGGCGCCCGCGAGCTGCTGGAGCGCGGCGAGGCGCGCCTGGCGGAAACGCTGGCGCAGCAACCCGCGCTGCGCGTGGAGCTGGCCAGCGACCTCGCCGCCGGCTGGCGCCAGCTCGGCGCCTACGAGCGCGCGGCCGACCGGCTGGAACCGCTGCTGCCGCTCGACCCCGGCGCCGCCGCGCGGCGCGAACTCGGCCGCGTGCGCGCCGCTCAGGGCCGCTACGACGACGCCGAGGCCCTGCTGCGCGAGGCGCTAGCGCGCAGCCGCGACGCGGGCGAGGGCCTCGATCTGCGCCTGGACTTGGCCGACGTCCTGAGCGAGCGCGGCCGCCAGGATGCCGCAGGCAGCGAGACGGCCGCGGTGGAGGCGGCGCTGCGCGCGCAGGCCGCGCCCGACCGCCCCGTGCTGGCGCGCGCCCTCGCCACCCGCGGCAGCATCGCCTTCCGCGCCGGCGACGCGGCGGCGGAGGGCGGGGAGATCAAGGACCTGGCCGGCGACGGCGACCACTATGCCGCGACCGTCGTCTCG
>DAOOVM010000162.1:0-6833 GCA_035370085.1 Rhodanobacteraceae bacterium
GAACCCGGAAATGAAAACGCCCAACCGATAGAGGTTGGGCGTTGAATGGTGGTGGCCGGGGACGGAATCGAACCGCCGACACGGTGATTTTCAGTCACCTGCTCTACCAACTGAGCTACCCGGCCATCGGGCTTGCGGCACACGGCGCGAGCGGCCGTGGCGGAAGGTCGCGTATTAAAACGACTGCCGGTCCGTCCGTCAAGAAATTCCTGGGCCGGAGGGGCGGCTGCCGCTTCCTGCGCCGGGAAAGTCGCTCGCCGCCGGCCCGGTCGGCTCAGCCCTTTGCATCGGGCGGAACGTAGCCCGCCGGCGTCTCGGCGCCGCCGGAAAAGAAGTACTTCTCCATTTGTTCCGAAAGGAAGGCGCGCGCCTTCGGGTCGAGCGGATTGAGGCGGTTCTCGTTGATCAGCATGGTCTGGTGGGCCAGCCAGTCCTGCCAGGCCTGCCTGGACACCTGTTCGTAGATGCGCCTGCCCAGCTCGCCGGGCCAGGGGGCGAAGGCGAGGCCTTCGGCTTCGCGCTGCAGCTTCACGCAGTGGACGGTGCGGCTCATGGCGTCACTCCAGGGTTTCGTTCAATAGTCTGCGCACGGGTGCGGGCAGGCCCAGCTGCGCCAGTGCGGGGCGGTCGGCCCAGTGCAGGTCGGGGTGGTCGCCCAGCGCGTCGGCGGCAGAAACGCGCGACCGCAGCGGCGTCACCGCCAGGCGATAATGACTGAAGGCGTGCACGAAGCCGGGCAGGGCGGCGAAGGGGGTCGCCCGCAGGCCGAGGCTGCGCGCCAGCCGCAGGGCGGCCTCCGCCGTCTCGCCTTCCGGCAGGCTCCACAGGCCGGCCCAGACGCCGGTGGGCGGACGCCGCTGCAGCAGCACGCGTCCATCCTCGCGGCACAGCAGCAGCATGCAGGTGCTGCGCGTGGGTGCCGGCTTGGCCGGCTTGCGCTCGGGCAGGAGGGCGGTGAGGCCGTCGCGGCGCGCGACGCAATCGTCCGCCAGGGGGCAGGCCTCGCAGCGCGGCGCGGCGCGGACGCACACGGTGGCGCCGAGGTCCATGATCGCCTGGGTGTAGTCGGCCACACGCGCGGGCGGCGTGTGCGCGTCCGCGTGCTGCCACAGCGTCCTTGCCACGGCGCTGGCACCCGGCCAGCCGGGCAGTCCGTGCCAGCGCGTCAGCACGCGCTTCACGTTGCCGTCGAGGATGGGCACGCGCAGGCCGTGCGCCTGGGCCAGGATGGCGCCGGCGGTGGAGCGGCCGATGCCGGGCAGGGCGGCGAGCGCGTCGATATCGCGCGGCAGTTCGCCGTCGTGGCGCTCCAGGCACAGCTGTGCTGCGCGCTGCAGGTTGCGCGCGCGACTGTAGTAGCCCAGCCCCGACCACAGGGCGAGCACGCGGTCCGGCGGCGCCGCCGCCAGTGTCGCCAGGTCGGGCAGGGCGGCGACGAAGCGCTCGAAATAGCCGATCACGGTGGCGACCTGGGTCTGCTGCAGCATGATCTCCGACACCCACACGCGGTAGGGCGTGCGCGGCGCTTGCCAGGGCAGGTGGCGGCGCCCGTGCGTGTCGTACCAGGCCAGCAGGCGCGGGGCGATCGTGTCGCTCACGGGGCCTCCGCGCCGAGGTGCACGCCGAGCAGGCGCGTGTCGCCCAGTTCCACGCGCGCGGCGTCCAGGCGCAGCGCTCCGGGCGGCAGCAGGGCGTCGACGCTGTCGGCGCTGCCCAGTCCGCGCCACCAGCGTTGCCAGGCCAGGAGATCCAGGTCGCCCGCCAGGTCGATGCCCTCGGCCACGGCGCGGCCCGCGCGCAGCACGCTGCCGCCGTGCAGGCGCAGGCCGATGCGCAGATTGGGCACCCCGCTGGGCGGTGTGGCGTCCAGCCAGGCGCCGAGGGCGTCGAGGTCCAGGCGCGGTTGTTCGAGTTCCAGCCGCTCCAGGCGCAGGACGTCGCCGCGCAGGGTGGACCAGGGCAGCACCAGGTCGACGCTGGCCGCGGCCAGCAGCGGCGCGCCGCCGGGGACGCCCAGGCTGGCGCGCTGCAGCTGCAGGCGCGGAGCGGGCCAGAGCTGCAGGCGCGGTGCGCCATCGAAATCGAGGGCCAGTCCCAGCTGTGTGCGCGCTAGGTCGCGGGCCAGCTGGGCGACCTGCGCCGGGTGTGTGTAGTGGCGCAGCGCCAGGGCGGCCGCCAGCGCCAGCGCCGCCGCTCCGAGGCCGAACCACAGCAGGCGGCGACCCAGGGCCATCAAAGTGGATTGATGCAAATGTCGCGCTTGCGCATAATCGGCCTCCCGCCGCCGCAGTGGCTGTATCGCGCGGCGGCGCAGTGCGTTCCGCAACGCTGGCCCCCCTGGCGTCGCGGTGCCGGGCGCGGCAGGCGCGAGCCTGCCGCGCCCACTGCGTCCTCAGTCGCCACCCAAGTGCTCCGGCAGCAGGCCGTCAACGAAGGCGGCGGGGTCGAACACGCGCAGGTCATCGGCGGATTCGCCCAGGCCGACGTAGCGGATCGGCAGGCCGAATTCTCGCGCCAGGGCAAACACCACGCCGCCCTTGGCCGTGCCGTCGAGCTTGGTCACCACCAGGCCCGTCACGCCGATGGCGTCGCGGAACTGGCGCACCTGATTCACCGCGTTCTGGCCGGTGGTGCCGTCGATCACGAGCAGGACTTCGTGCGGCGCCTCGGCATCGAGTTTGCCCAGCACGCGCCGGATCTTGCCGAGCTCGTCCATCAGGCCGGACTGGGTGTGCAGGCGTCCGGCGGTGTCGGCGATGAGCACGTCGACCTGGCGCGAGCGCGCGGCCTGCAGGGCGTCGAAGATCACGCTGGCGGCGTCTGCGCCCGAGCCCTGGGCGATCACCGCCACCTGGTTGCGCTCGCCCCAGGTCTTGAGCTGCTCCACCGCCGCGGCGCGGAAGGTGTCGCCGGCGGCGAGCAGCACGCTGCGGCCCTCGCCGACATAGCGCCGGGCGAGCTTGCCGATGGTGGTGGTCTTGCCAACGCCGTTGACGCCGACCATGAGCAGGACGTACGGCCTGCGCGCCGCATCGATGTGCAGCGGCGTGGCCACCGGTCGCAGCAATCCGACCAGGGCCTCGCGCAGCGCGGCCAGCAGGGCGGCGGCATCGGCGAACTCGCGCCGCGCCATGCGCCGGCGCAGCGCCTCCACCAGCTCGGTGCTCGCCGCCACGCCCACGTCGGCGGTGAGCAGGCAGGTCTCCAGTTCGTCCAGCAGTGCGTCGTCGAGCTTGGCCTGGCGCGTGAACAGTGCGCCCAGCCCGCGCGCGAAGGCGCTGCCACCCAGACGCTCGCGCCAACTGCGCCGGGGCGGGGCGCTGGCGGCCTCGACCGGGGACGCGCCCGTTGCCCCGTCGTGCGACGGCGGCGACACAAGGCTGGCGGCGTCGGCGAGCGTGGCCGCGGCGGGGGGGGCGGCCGCAGGGACAGCGCCAGCGGCGGGGTCGGGCGCGGCGGGGGCGCCCTCGACCGGCGCGGCCTTGTCCGCATCCTTGGCGGACTTCTTCCAGAACTTGAACATCGGCGGGGAAGATCAACGAAGATAGCGCGCCATGCTACCACCGCGCCGCTCCCGCCCCGTGTCGACGCCGCCCGCCGCGACGGCGCCGGGCAAGCTGCGCATCATCGCCGGCAGCCTGCGCAATTCGCGGCTGGCTGTGCCGGATCGGCCGGGCCTGCGTCCGACGCCCGAGCGGGTGCGCGAGACCCTGTTCAACTGGCTCATGCCGGTGTTGCCGGGGGCGCGCTGTCTGGACCTCTTCGCGGGAACCGGGGCCTTGGGCATCGAGGCCCTGTCGCGCGGCGCCGGCGAGGTCGTATTCGTGGAGCGCGACGCGGCGCTCGCTGCCGCGCTACGCGCCAACCTGGAGCGCCTGCGCCAGCTGCAGGTGCCGGTGGTCTGCGCCGATGCGCTGAACTGGCTGCGCGAGCCGCAGCCGCCCTTCGACATCGTGTTTCTCGACCCGCCCTTTGCCCTGGACCTGTGGCAAGCCGCGGCACAGGCGCTGGCGCCCAGCCTGGTCCCGGGCGCGTGGATCTACGTGGAGAGTCCGGCTGCGACGGTGCCCGCGCTGCCTGCGGACTGGCGCCTGCACCGCGAAGGGCGCGCCGGCGAGGTGCGCTACGCCCTGTACCGCGCCGGCGGCGCCGGCTAGGCCTCGCGGCGGCCGCTACCCCGGCGCGACGCCCTCCGGTAAGCTTGGCGCCCCTTCCGGCTTCGCTCCCAGCCCGCTGCCGCGATGTCCTCGACCCCCGTCTCCCCGGCCAAGGCGCGCATCGCGGTCTATCCGGGCACCTTCGATCCCATCACCAACGGGCACATCGACCTGGTGAATCGCGCCTCGCCGCTGTTCGACCGCGTGGTGGTCGGCGTGGCCGACAGTGCGGGCAAGGGGCCGAGTTTCCCGCTGCAGGAGCGCATCGCACTGGCGCGCGAGGCCCTGTCGAACCTGGCGAACGTCGAGGTGCGCGGTTTCTCCAGCCTGCTGGCGCGCTTCGTCGACGAGATCGGCGCCGGAGTGATCCTGCGCGGGCTGCGCGCGGTGTCGGATTTCGAATACGAGTTCCAGCTGGCGAGCATGAACCGCCACCTCATCCCCAGCGCCGAAACGCTGTTTCTCACCCCGGCCGAGGAGTACAGCTTCATCTCCTCCTCGCTGGTGCGCGAGATCGCCCGGCTCGGCGGCGACGTGTCGGGCTTCGTGCACCCGGCCGTGCAGCAGGCCCTGCGCCGGCGCTGGCAGGCCTGAGCGCTTTCCTCCACCATCGCCCATCCAACTCTCTGAAGGTGATCTCCATGCGCAAGCACATCCCGTTCGCCGCGCTGGCCCTGCTCGGCGCCCTCGCCCTGGCCGGCTGCAACAAGGACGGCGAGGAAGCCGCCAAGCCCGCCGCCCAGGCGGTGCAGCAGGAAGTGAAGATGCCCACCGACGCGACCAACACGCAGGCCTGGAAGGCCTATCTGGTCGACGTGGTCAAGCGCAACATGCAGGGCGTGACCTCGCGCACGCCGTATATGTACTTCGTCCCGGCCGGCGACGACACGGCGGCCCAGGATGCGCGCATCAACCAGCTGGAGAATGTCAAAACCACGGTCGCCCGCGGCGTGCTGCCGGGCAACATGATGGCCTTTGGCGGCCCCAGTTCCACTCTCACCGCGGGGCTGATCCAGGACGCCTTCAAGGAAGCCCAGGCGGGTTCCTTCAAGGGCGTGATCGTGCTGTTCATCGGCGCGCCGGCGGACAAGGACGCGGTGGAGCAGGCTCTCGGCGCCAGCGGCGCGGTGTTCCGCTTCGTGGAAATGAAGTAAGGCGGCGTCGGCGCGGCTCCTTGCGGACCGCGCCGCGTCCCCGCGGCGGCGCTGCGATTGGCGCCGCCGCCGGAGCGCTCCTTTCCGATGGCACTGAAGATCACCGAGCTCTGCGTCAACTGCGACGTGTGCGAGCCGGTCTGCCCGAACAAGGCGATCTCCCTCGGCACCGAGATCTACGAGATCGCGCCGTCGCTGTGCACCGAGTGCGTCGGCCACTACGACACGCCGCAGTGCGTGGAGGTGTGCCCGGTCGAGTGCATCATCGTCGATCCCGACCACACCGAGAGCCGCGCCGAACTGCAGGCGCGCTACACCGCATTGACCGGCAAGGAACCCGACCGATGAAATGCCTGCGCCTGAGTCTGCTTGCCCTCGTCTTCGTGTTGCCCGCTGCCCGTGTCGCGGCGGCCGACGCCGCCAAGCCCGGCAAGACCGCCATCGCCAGCGCCCACGTGCTGGCCACCGATGCCGGCTTCGCTGCGATTCGTGCCGGCGGCAATGCCTTCGATGCGGCGGTGGCCGTCGGTGCGGCGCTGAGCGTGGTGGAGCCGCAGAGCTCGGGCATCGGCGGCGGCGGCCTGTTCCTGCTGCATCGCGCCAGCGACGGCAAGGACGTGATGGTCGATGCGCGCGAGACGGCGCCGGCCGCGGTGGACGAAAAGGCCTACCTCGGGGCCGACGGCAAGCTCGACCAGGACAAGTCCTGGAACGGCGCCCTCGCGGCCGCCATTCCGGGCGAAGCCGCTGGCCTGGTGTGGCTGGCGCGGCACTATGGCCGCCTGCCGCTGGCGAAATCGCTGGCGCCGGCCATCAAGCTGGCGCGCAACGGCTTCAAACCCGATGCGCGCATGCTGGCCGAACTGGCCGAGCGGCGCGAAGTGATGGCGCGCTATCCCGGCAGCGCCGCCCTGTTTCTGCCCGGTGGCCAGCTGCCCAAGGCCGGCTGGGTGCTGAAGAACCCCGATCTCGCGCGCACGCTGGAACGCCTCGCCCAGCAGGGCAACGACGGCTTCTACCGCGGCGAGCTGGCGCAGACTCTCGTGGACGGCGTGAGAGCCGCCGGGGGCAACTGGAGCCTCGACGACCTGGCGCACTACGAGGTGAAGGAGCGTTCGCCGCTGGCCTTCGACTACCGCGGCTACCGCATCGTCACGGCGCCGCCGCCGTCCTCGGGCGGCATCGCGCTGACGGAAATGCTGAACATCCTCGGCGGCTTCGAGCTCGACAAGCTCGATCGGCCACACCGCGTGCACCTCATCGTCGAGGCCATGCGCCGCGCCTACCGCGACCGCGCCGAATTTCTCGGCGACCCTGACTTCGTGCCGATGCCGCTGGAGCGCCTGGCCAGCCCGTACTACGCCGCCGGCCTGCGCGCGTCCATCCATCCGGACAGGGCCACGCCGAGCGACCTGCTGCCCGGCTTCCTCGCCCCGCCGCAGGGGCCGCACACCACGCACTTCTCCATCATCGACGCCGAGGGCAACTACGTCGCTGCCACGCAGACGGTGAACCTGCTGTT
>DAOOVM010000163.1:0-6799 GCA_035370085.1 Rhodanobacteraceae bacterium
TCTCACCGACTGATTCGACGCGGTACCGGCGGGCGCGGGCCGCGCGCGCAGACCGTGGCGAGATCGCGGCCACGCGGCGTGTGGATCGGCCGTAGCGCGGCGGCGGCGCGTACCGGCCCACTGGGCGGCCAGTGATGGGCCGGGGCATCGACCTGGCGGCGCACTCCCGCGGCGCGGGCGCGCAGCCAGGTTCCCGCGCGCAGCAGCCCAAGGAGCAACAGGGGCAGACCGAGCATCCAGGCCGGCAACCAGCCCCAGCCGGGCAGCACGCTCCAGGCGGCCGGCACGGTGAACAGGCACACCGCTGCACTCCACACCGCGTACCAGGCCAGCGCCTCCAGGCGCTCTGCCGTTGGCGCAGTCATCGTTGTTGCTTGCATCGCTCGCTCCCTTGCTTCGAGGCTGGCAGCCTCGCGCTCGTCCATCTCAGATCCTGAGAGGTGGGCCGGCGCGGGCGTCACCGCGCGCCTTGACGGCGCGTTTATGCGCGGCGGTCTAGCCTGCGGGGCCTCGCTTCGGAGCCCAACCGTGCGCCGCTGCCTCCCGATCCTCCTGCTGGTCCTCTTGCCGCTGGCATTCCTCGCCGGTTGCGCCACCTCACGTCCCCCCTTGCGCGCTGCTGCCGACGTGGAGCTCGACCGCTACCTGGGACGCTGGTACGTCATCGCCAACGTCCCCTACTTTGCTGAGCGGGGCAAGGTGGCCAGCTATGTCGAGTACCGCCGCCGCGCCGACGGGCGCATCGACGACCTGTACTTCTTCCGCAAGGCGTTCGACGGCCCCCAGCAGCAGTGGTCGGGCGTGGCCTGGCTGCCCGACGCGGGCGATCCGGCACGCTGGCGGGTGCGCTTCGTGTGGCCATTCACCAGCGACTACGTGATCCTCGCCGTGGCGCCCGACTACCGCTATGCCATGGTCGGCCTGCCCAGCCGGGAGCTGCTGTGGATTTTCTCGCGCGAACCGCAGCTGGACGAAGCGAGTTATCGCGCCCTGCTCGATGTCGCGCAGGCGCAGGGATTCGATCCCGCGCAGGTGCGGCGCGTTCCGCAGATGCCGCAGCAACTGGGCCAGGAAGGCTTCCAGTAGCGGGCGGGCGTCGCCGGCGCGCGTGACATAATCGCGGGTCGCCTTCGTCGGAGCCGCCCATGGAAAGCCACGACTTCCTGCGCTATGCGGTCGTGCTGCTGGCCGCCGCGGTGGTCGCGGTGCCGATTGCCAAGCGGCTGCAGCTGGGCGCCGTACTGGGGTATCTGCTGGCCGGGGCGGTGATCGGCCCCGCCGGACTGGGTTGGCTGCAGAACCCCGAGCGCATCGCCAGCATTTCCGAGCTGGGGGTGGTGCTGCTGCTGTTCGTGATCGGACTGGAGCTGTCGCCCCAGCGGCTGTGGGTGATGCGTCGGGCTGTGTTCGGCATCGGTTCGCTGCAGGTCCTGCTCACGGCCGTGCTCATCGGCGGAATTGCCGCCGTGGGCTTCGGCCTCGGTGCGCGCACCGCCCTGGTGATCGGCCTGGGCCTGGCGCTGTCGTCCACCGCATTCGGCCTGCAGCTGCTGGCCGAGCGCAAGGAGCTGACGAGCGCGCACGGCCGCCTGGGCTTCGCCGTGCTGCTGTTCCAGGACCTGGCGGCGATTCCGATCCTGGCGCTGATCCCGGTTCTGGGCAGCGCCAACCAGGGGGCGGCGGTGGGCGCCGTGGCCGCGCTGCGCATCGTCGCCGTGATCGCCCTGGTGGTGGTGGCCGGGCGCTACCTGCTGCGCCCGGTGTTCCGCGCGGTGGCGCAGACGCAGTTGCCCGAGGTGTTCACGGCGACCGCTCTGCTGGTGGTCATCGGCACCGCCTGGCTCATGGAGCAGGCAGGCATATCCATGGCGCTGGGCGCGTTCCTGGCCGGGCTGCTGCTGGCCGATTCCGAGTACCGGCATGCCCTGGAGGCGCAGCTGGATCCGTTCAAGGGCCTGCTGCTTGGACTGTTCTTCACCGCCGTGGGCATGCAGCTGGACCTGTCCCTGCTGCTGCGCCAGCCCTGGCTGGTCGGCGGCCTGGTCCTTGCTCTCATCGCGCTCAAAGCGCTGCTGCTGTTTGGCATCGGCCGGGGTCCGGGGCGACTGAGCACGCCTTCGGCGGCATCTCTGGCGGTGCTGCTCGCCGCGGGCGGCGAGTTCGCCTTCGTGGTCTTCAACCTGGCCGAGGATCGCGGCCTGCTCGACGGCGAACTGCACCGCCTGCTGGTGCTCGTGATCACCCTGTCGATGGCGCTGACACCGCCGCTGGTGGTGGCGCTGGGTGACCTGCTCAAGGCGCGCGCGGAGAAGCCCTCGCGCGAGTTCGACACGATCGACGCCGAAACGCCGCGGGTGATCATCGCCGGCTTCGGCCGCGTCGGCCAGATCGTTGCACGCGTGCTGCGCGCGCAGCGAATCCCGTACACGGCGCTGGAGAACTCCGTGGAGCAGGTGGACGTGTCCCGGCGCTTCGGCAACACGATCTACTTCGGCGATCCCTCCAAGCCGGACCTGCTGCGTGCCGCGCAGGCGGAGAAGGCCGAGATCTTCGTGCTGGCCACCGACGATCCCGAGGCCAACGTGCGCACGGCGCGCATCGTCAAGCGCCTGTACCCGCACCTGCGCATCTACGCGCGGGCACGCAATCGCCAGCATGCCTTCCGCCTGATGGACCTGTCGGTGGACGGCGTGGTGCGCGAAACCTTCGATGGCAGCCTGGAGCTGACGCGCCAGGTGCTGCAGGCGCTGGGTCTCCCTGCCGAGGTCGCGGCCGACCGCATTGCACGCTTCCGCGCCCACGACGAGGACCTGCTGCGTACCCAGCACCTGGTCTATGACGACGAGTCGGCCATGATGCAGAGCGCCCGGGATGCCCTGGTGGAACTGCAGCACATCTTCGAGGCCGACGCCGCGGATAGCGAAACCGGCGCCGCCTGAGCGTTCCGCAGCGCGGGATCAGTCCTGCCCCGGGGCGGCGCGGCGCAGCATCTGTGCCAGGCTCGGCGGCGGCGCGGCGCGACCGAGTTGCTGCGCCAGCTCGGTATAGCCGAGCAGCAGTGCGATGTCCCCGGCAGTGCGCCCAAGGCAGTCGCGCGTCTCGCGCTGCGCGCCGCGTGCGAGCAGGATGCGTGCGGCGTCGAGCAGGCCGTGGATGGCGCAGGCGTGCAGGGGCGATACGCCGCGCTCGTCCTGCGCATCCAGGGCCGCACCGTGATCGAGCAGAACACTCGTCAGCGCGGCGAGATGGGCGGGGACGCAGGGCGCGCCCGGTTCCGCGCGTGCGCCAAGCACGAGCAGCAGGGCGGTCTGCCCCTTCGCATTGGGCGCATCGACAGCGCCCCCCGCCCGACACAGCGCCGCCAGCAGCGCGCGCGCGCGCTGGGTGTCACTGTGGCCGAAGGCAAACTGTGCGGCGGCGTGCAGGGCCGTGGTGCCTTTTTCGTCCGTCAGCCGCGGATCGGCGCCCGCGGCAAGCAGGCGCTCGGCAATCTCGGGGTAGCCCAGCGCCGCGGCGATCATCAGCACGCTGCCACCACCGGGCAGACGGTGGTTGGGGTCCGCACCGTGCCGGAGCAGGGCGTCGACGACGGCGTCGCGGCGCACGCTGACGGCGGCCGACAGGGGGGTGGCCCCGGTGGGCGCGGCGAATTCGAGGTTGGCGCCGGCAGCGAGCAGCAGGGGCAACAGGGTCAGGTGGCCCAGGCCGCAGGCGCGCAACAGGGCGGTGGCGCCCTGCGCGTCGGTGGCGTCGACGGCCAGGCCCATCCGCAGCAGCTTGTCCACCGCCTCGGCGTCGGCGGCGATGGTTGCGGCCACGAGGTCGGCATCGCGCAGGCGACGGCCAGGGAGCCGCCAGCCGCGCCACTGCAGCCAAGCCACCAGGGCCGGCTCGCCGCGCGCCAGGGCGAGGCCGAGCGGCGTTTCGCCATTCATGCTGGTCGCCAGCGGGTCGGCGCCGGCGGCGATGAGCTGGGCGACCAGGGTTTGTGCGATCGGCCCGGGGACACGCAAGGCGGCGTGCAGCGGACTGGCGCCGCGGTGGTCCCGCGCATTGGGGTCAAGGCCCTGCTGCAGCAGCAGGGCCGCGAGCTCTGCGGCGCCCAGGGCAGCCGCCAGATGCAGCACCGTTTCGCCCTGGCGGTTGGCGGCGAATGGATCACCGCCTCGCAACAGCCATTCCCGCGCCAGGTTCACCAGGGCGGAGTGGTGGGCCGGTGCCTCCCGGGCCGCTTCCAGCAGACGTCGTACGCCACCCGCTCCGCCAACGGTGGCGCCCGCGTGGAGCAGATGCTCGCAGGCGGTCGCAGTGACCGGCAGCAGGCCCAGCCAGGCGTCGAGCACGCGCTCGCCCGAGGCCAGGGCGGCGTCGGGCGACACGCCGGCCGCCAGCAGCCAGTCGCGCGCGCGGGCTTGTTCGGCCTCGCCCAGGCCGTAAAGGACTTCTGCCCGCTCGGCGGCGCTCCAGCGCGGCAGCAAGCCACGGAATTCCTCGGCGACCCTCCAGTGGCCAAAGCGCAGAGCGTCGAGGAGGTGCGCCGGCGAGTCGGCGCCCGGCAGCGGCAGCCCGAGGGCCTGCTCCGCCACGGGGGCGGGCAAGGGGTGGGAAGGGTCCAGAGCCGCCACGAGGTCCCAGCGTGCCGCCTGGATGGCCATGTCCAGGGCGCGCGGCGCACCCGGTTCGGCGGCCGTTGCGGAGGCGCCGAGGGCGAGCAGCACCTTGACGGTATCGGGCGTGGCGGCGCGGGATTGGCAGGCGATGACCAGTGCCGTGCGGCCGGCGTGATCGCGCACGTGGGGATCGGGACGGCGTGTGGCCAGTACGCGCAGCACTTCGGCGGCGCCGGCGCGCGCGGCTTCCATGACGGCCGTGGTGCCGTGGCGGTCAGCAAGATTGGGCTCGGCGCCGCCGTCGAGGAGGGCCCGGCAGATTGCACGGTGCCCCAGCAGCGCGGCGGCCATCAGCGGGGTGCGGTCCATGGGTCCGCGCGCGTCGGCGCGGGCTCGGTGCTTGAGCAGCAGGCGCACGCCCTGGGGGTCGTCTTCGCCGATAGCCGCGGCCGCGAGCAGCGCCGGCACGGCATGTTCCACTTCAGGCCGTGCGCCGTGCTCGAGCAGGAAGCGCAGCAGGCTCCAATTGGCGGCGCTCGCCGCCACGCCGAGCGGCGTGAGCCCCTCGCGATTGACGGCGAGCAGGCTGGCCCCCGCGTCGAGGAGCATGGCCGCGATCGAGGCGTCAGCCGCGCGCGCGGCGTGGTGCAGCGGCGTGTTGCCCTCGGTGTCCGCCAGGCTCGTATCCGCACCGTTGGCCAGCAGGGTGAGCACGGCCTCGGGGCGTCCGCTGTGGCTGTCGCGGGTGGCCGCCAACAGCGCCGTCAGTCCATTGTGCTGTCGGTTCACATCGGCACCGCGGGCAATCAGGGCGCGCAGCAGTTGCACGTCAGGCAGCAGCGCGGCGAGAACCAGGACGCTGCGCTGGTCGCGCTCGTGCGGCGGCGGCAGGGTGTCGGGGTCGGCGCCCCGCCCGAGAGCGGCGCAGGCCAGCTCCACCTGGCCCGCGCGCGTGGCGCGCAGCAGCGCCGCGTCAAGTTCGCTGCTGTCCAGGTGCTCTGGCAGGAGGGGCAGCGGCGCGGGCACAGGATGCTCGGCCGCGATGGGGGCGGAGGCTCGGTCCAGGTGCAAGGCACTCAGGGTGCGATGGAGCACCACACCGTGCGCCAGCGGAAGCAACAGCGCGTAGCCGGCCAGGCCGAGTAGGAAGAACTCCTGGGAGACTGCAGTGGCGGCACCAGCCAGGGCGAGAGCCGCCAACGCCGCGATGAGCAGGCACAGGCCCGAGGGCAAGCCATGGGTGAAGAACAATTCGTGCTCACCGCTGAGCTGCTGAGCGAGGCGCAGGCAGCGGCGCGCCGCCGCCCGCGAGCGCGCCTGGCGCTCCGGTGCTTGGGCGTCGATGGGCAGGAACAGCAGGGCGAACGCGGGCCACGCGCGCCAGAGCAGCAGCACACAGAGCACGCTGCAGGCCGACAGGGTCAGCGTCGCCTGCAGCGACGGCGACCGCAGCAGCCAGAGCAAGGGCAGTCCGACCAGCAGCGCGACCAGGGCGACGTAGGCGGAAAAGAGCAGCAAGTGAAGCAAGCCACGGCGCAGCAGGTAGCGCCATGGCGTCGCAACGGCGGCCTGCGGTCCGGCCGCCACCAGCGCCGCTGCGACGATGGAATTGGCGAGGAGCAGTAGCGCGAGGGCGGCCGGATGTCGCATCGACCCCGCCAACGCCAAGGCCAGCAGCGCCAGCGCGCCGTAGCGGCCGAAGGGTCCCCAGGCGCTCGGGACCGGGGGACGCGGGTTCGAGTCGGTGCGCGGCAAGACGACGGTCCGGATGGCGTTCGAGACGTGCCGAGTATATGCAGCGATCCGCCCCGTCGCTGCAGCGGACGTCAGCTGCCGTCCAGCGACGCGGACGGCGGGAGTTGCAGGTAGTAGCCCGGATGCGCGAGCTTGGCCCGGACGCTGGCGATGTCGGCCTGGGCCAGGCGAGACCGCTGTGCCAGATCGAGGACAAGGACCAGGCTCAGACCGCCCAGCGTCCGGCGCAGGGCGTCGGGAAGGATGCCGAAGCCGCCGCGGTCGGCGAGGTAGAGGTAGGTGTCCGCGCGGCGGGAACTCTTGTAGACGTAGCACTGCATGATGGCTGGACCGCTGGTGTGCGCAGTGGCGACGGCCCCGTCGGCCGGGGCCGCGCGAAAAAGACAAAGGGCCATCCTGAAGGATGGCCCTTTGAAGGGGACCCCTGGCGGTGA
>DAOOVM010000164.1:0-3169 GCA_035370085.1 Rhodanobacteraceae bacterium
CCGGCAGCGTTCCACTCTGCGCGGGTCGGGCGCGGCGCTTGGATTTGCGCTGCGCCCGCGCCCGGTCGTCTAATGCCGCAACCTGGCGCTACGGAGGAGGCAGTCCCATGCGAACCATGGCAAGGAGATGTTACGCCCTGGTCTGGTTGCTGCTCCTGGCGGCCGTACCCGCGGCGGCACAGGTGGCCGCGCCGGATTTCGCCGTTGCGGTGGTGGCGGACGACAGTGGCGGCCTGTACCTGGGCTCGGTGGTGCGCGCCACGGTCACCATCACCAATGTCGGCGGCAGCAGCGCCGCCGGTGGCGGCGGAATGTCGCTCTCCGGCGACATCTTCGACTACGCCGACAGCGGCAGTTGTGGCGCGACCAAGTCGACCTCCTTCGAGGGACCACTGTTCATCGGCTGGAACTGGAACATCGCCAGCCTGGCCGTCGGCGCCAAGCAGACCTGCCAGTTCGCCTTCCGCGTCAAGGCCCTGCCCGCCAGTGCCTCGCGTGTGCTCTATGCCAGCACCTACGCCAACGGCGAATCCAACAGCGCCAACAACCAGGCCACGCGCACCCTGGTCTTCACCACGGCGCCCACCACCGACCTGGGTGTCTCGCTCGGTGCCGACCGCAGCGGCGCGGCAGCGGGTGACACGGTCAATGTCACCGTCACGGCGCGCAACCTCGGCCGCCAGGATGCGCCGGGTCCGGCGGTGTCGCTCGCCGTCCCCGCGTCCCTGCGCGTGACCGGCGGCGGCTGTGGCGCCGTCGCCGGACGCGGTCAGTTCGTCTGGTCGGTGGGTGCGCTGGCCTACGGCGGCGTGCGCGCGTGCACCTTCAGCGCCAGCGTGGTGGCGACGGCGCCCACGACGGCGCAGCTGACCGCGCAGATCGCCGATGCGGCGATGGTCGACCCGGCGCCGGGCAACAACAGCGACAGCGTCGCCATCGCGATCGGTGCAGCGCCCGCTGCGGGCTATGCCAAGCTCGACATCCAGACCTCAACGCCCGGGCCGGTGCGTCCGGGGGACACGTTCAGCTACACCCTGATGCTGCGCAATTTCGGCAGCGTCGACATCGCCTCGGCCCTGGTGAACTACTCCCTGCCGGCCGAACTGTTGCCACAGAGCAGCAACTGCAACACCAGCGCTTCCGGTACGCAGGTGTCCTGGCGCGTCCCGGCAGTGACGGCCGGCGCCGCCGTCAGTTGCACCATCGGCGTGCGCATGCAGGCGGCGTCCCTGAGCGGCGTGCTGAGCAGCCGCGCCGACGCCTTGCTCAGCCTGACCAACCAGACCAGCCTGCGCCTGGCCGCGCAGCAGGACGTGGGTGCCCTGCCGGCGGCGCGGCAATGGTCGCGGCGCCTCGACGGCGCAGCCACCAGCCAGCCCTCGCGCCATCCCGGGCTGAGTGCCGACGGCAAGCGCCTGGTGTTCGCCTCGCTGCAGGACGGCTTGCTCAGCGGCGTCGGCGGCGCCAACGTGTACCTGGTCGACCGCCGCGGCGGTGCGCCGCGACTGCTCAACGCTGCCCCCGACGGTGGCGTGCTGCCGGGAACGGCCGACTATCCGGTGCTGTCGGGCAATGGCCAGGCCGCGGCCTTCCTCTACACGCCGTCCTCGGGCGGTGCCAGTGTGCGCGGCGGCCAGGCTGCGGCCACAGCGGCGGGCTCAACCACCGTGTGCAGTTCGCCCCCCAACGGCCTGTTCCAGACCAAGTGCCAGACCGGTACCGGCGGCGCTGCGCCCAATGGCAGTGCGGAATCGCCCAGCCTCTCGGCCGATGGCCGCTACCTCGCCTTCTGTTCGTCCGCCTCCAACCTCGTGACGGGCGACGCCAACGGCTTCAAGGACGTGTTCGTCACGGACCAGCTCACGGCGCAGACGCGCCTGGTCAGCCTCACCGCCAGCGGCGAGCAGGGCAATGGCGACAGCTGCTCGGCGAAGATCTCGGGGGACGGCCGCTGGGTGGTCTTCACCACCACGGCACCCAACCTCGGCAGCAACGGCCTCACCTCGCAGGTGGTGCGCAAGGACCTCTCCAGCGGCGCCCTGCTGCGCATCAGCACCGGCGTGAACGGCAGTCCGGCCAACGCCGACGCGGAGCAGCCCAGCATCGACTTCGACGGCCGGCGCATCGCCTTCACCTCGCGCGCGGCCAATCTGGAGAGCGGTGTGAACGCCGCGGTGCGCAACATCTGGGTGTACGACGAGGCGGCCAGCACGCCGAACAAGCTGGCCGCGGTGCGCGGCAGCGGCGGTGCGCTGCCCAACCAGGATGCCGACGCGCCGGCGCTGTCGTGCAACGGGCGCGCCCTGGCCTTCACCACGCGCGCCGACAACCTGGCCGGCAGCGACACCAACAACCAGCCCGACCTCTACCTGTACGACGTCGACAATCGCATCGTGCGGCGCGCCGTGGCACCGCAGGCGGGCGTGGAACCCAACGGTCCGGCCGGCGAGGCGGCGCTGGACTGCGAGGGCAACACCATGGCCTTCGCCAGCGGCGCGACCAACCTGCCCGGAGGCGACGCCAATCCGAACGACGACGTGTTCGCGCAGGACGCGCCGCTGCGCAGCGATGCCGGCGCGGTCACGGTCGACGCCTCGTTCAGCGGCAACTGGTTCAACGCCGGCAACGACGGCCACGGCTTCCTCATCGAAGCCTTGTCCCTGCCGGGCAACCCCTTCTACGTGACCTGGTACGTGTTCCGCAACGGCCAGCCGGTGTTCCTGCAGGGGGTGGCCAATGCCAGCGGCAACCGCCTGGATGTGGACATGTACAGCACGACCTCGACCGGCTTTCCGGTGGGGTCGGCCGTGACCAACACGCCCTGGGGACGCCTCAGCCTGAGCTTCACCGACGCCAACACCGGCCAGGCCGACTGGGCGCCCACCGCGGGCGGCTACGGCGCGGGCAGCTTCAATCTGCGCCGCCTCACCACCCCCGCCCTGGTGCAGAGCGACACGGGCCAGGCGCTCAAGGCCTGCTACAGCGGCATCTGGGCCGATCCGGTGCGGCCGGGCTACGGCGTCGATATCGAGATCAACGACATCGATGCCAGCACGCGCCTGCTGACGGCTTACTGGTACACCTACCAGCCGAACGGATCGCCGCTGTGGCTGGTGGGCGTGGGCGCCGCCGCGGCCGGCAAGGTCGATCTGGATTTCTACCAGCTCGG
>DAOOVM010000164.1:3269-6770 GCA_035370085.1 Rhodanobacteraceae bacterium
GCCGGAAATGCGAAGGGAGCGCCAGGCGCTCCCTTCGCGGCATCGCGGCGGCGCGGGGCAGGGCCCCGAGCTGGATCAGCCGCGGTTGATGAAGGGCACCAGCCGCTTCCAGTAGTGGCGCTTGGCCGGCCAGTGCCCGGCGAGATACGGGTGGTCGGGGGCGTTCAGCTCCAGCACGCGACGCGCATCGTCCGACAGCTTGTCCTGGCCAAGGCGCTTGTAGCTCTCGGCCATCACCGCCAGCGCGTCGGCAGCCTGCGGGGTGCCCTGGTAGACCTGCACGATGTGCTCGGCGCGGTTGGCCGAGGCCACGTAGGCCTCGCGGCGCAGGTAGTACAGGGCGATGTTGAGTTCGGCGCGGGCCATGTTGTTGCGCAGGAAGATCATGCGCTGGCGCGCATCGGCGGCGTAGCGGCTGTCGGGGTAGCGCTTGACCAGTTCGGCGAAGTCGTCGAAGGACTGTTGCGAATAACCCTGGTCGCGCTTGCTCTGGTCGCGGTCGATGTAGCGCTCGAGCAGGCCGCTGGAGCGGTTGAAGTTGATCAGGCCGCGCAGGTAGTAGGCGTAGTCGACGTGCTTGTGCGTGGGATAGGTCTTGATGAAGCGGTTGACCGTGGAATAGGCCTCTTCCTCCTTGCGGTCCTTGTACTGGGCATAGGCCAGTTCGAGCTGCGACTGCTCGGTATAGGGACCGAAGGGGAAGCGCGCGATGAGGCGCTCGTAGTAGTGCTCGGCACGGCCGAGATTGCCGTGCTGCAGGGCTTCCTTGGCCTGGGCATAGAGCTGGTCCAGCGGCAGGGTCTCGGTCACGTCGCCCTTCTTGCCGAATCGCGAGCAGCCGGCCACGGCCAGCAGCAGCGCGAGAAAGGCGAGGCGAATCAGGGCTGAAGCTCGCATCGGACGTCGGCTCTCTGCGAAAATGCGGGCCGCGATCATAGCCGAATCGGTCGCACCCCGTCCGCCGCGAGCCCCAATCCCGCATGAACAGCGCCCCGCGCACCGCCCAGATTCCCCTCGCCGCCGCCGGGCGCCGCTTCGACGCCGTGCTGGCGGAGCTGTTCGGCGAGTTTTCGCGCTCGCGCCTGGCCGGCTGGATCAAATCCGGCGATGCCCTGCTCGACGGCGTCCAGGTGCCACCGCGTCACCTGGTCGCCGGGGGCGAAACCGTGACCCTGCGTGCGGCGCCCACGCAGGAGGTGCCGATGGCACCCGAAGCGATCGCGCTCGACATCCTCTACGAGGACGCCGACCTGCTGGTGATCAACAAGCCCGTCGGCCTGGTCGTGCATCCCGGCGCGGGCAATCCGGCCGGCACCCTGCAGAACGCCCTGCTGCACCACGACGCGGCGCTCGCAGCGATTCCGCGCGCCGGCATCGTGCACCGCCTGGACAAGGACACCTCGGGCCTGATGGTCGTGGCGCGCTCGCTGGCGGCGCACAACGCCCTGGTGGAACTGCTGTCCGAACGCGACATCCATCGCCAGTACGTGGCGGTGGTGCTGGGGACGCTCATCGCCGGAGGCACCGTGGACGCGCCCATCGGCCGCCACCCGCGCGATCGCGTCAAGCAGGCGGTGGTGGAAGGCAGCGGCGGCAAGCCCGCGGTGACGCACTACCGCGTGCGCGAGCGCTACCGCGCCCACACCCTGGTGCAGTGCACGCTGGAGACCGGCCGCACACACCAGATCCGCGTGCACATGGCGCACATCCGCCACCCGCTGGTGGGCGACACGCTCTACGGCGGCGGCCTGAAACTGCCCAAGGGCGCGACGCCGGAGCTCGCCGCGGCCTTGCGTGGCTTCCAGCGCCAGGCCCTGCACGCCGAGCGGCTGGAGTTCGCCCATCCCACGCGCGGCGACACACTGCGCTTCGAGGCGCCCCTGCCGGAAGACCTCGCCGCCCTGGTGGCGGTGTTGCGGGCCGACGCGGCGCAGGCGTCGACGGAATCCCCGCGGCTGCGGCGCTGAGGGTGGACGCCCCCGCGAGCGGTTTGCTGCTGCCGGCGTGGGACGCGCCGGCGACGGTGCGCGCCTGCGTCACCACGGCGCTGTGGCCGGGTGTGTCCTTGCCGCCCTTTGCCCCCGGCAATCTTGGCGACGGTTGCGGCGACGCGCCGGCGGCGGTGGCGGCCAACCGTGCCGCGCTGCTGCGCGAGGCCGCCTTGCCGCAGACACCCCACTGGCTGCGCCAGGTGCACGGCACGGCGGTCCACGTCGCCGATCACGCCAGGCCCGCTGCCACCCCGCCCGCGGCCGACGCCAGCTATACGCGCGCGCCCGGCGCGGTGCTGGCCGTGCTGACCGCCGATTGCCTGCCCGTGCTGCTGTGTTCCGCCGATGGCCGCGAAGTGGCCGCCGTGCATGCCGGCTGGCGCGGCCTCGCGGCGGGTGTGATCGAGGCGGCGCTGGCACACTTCCACAGTCCGCCGGCGGCCGTGTGCGCCTGGCTCGGACCCGCCATCGGCGCGGCCTCCTACGAGGTGGGCGGTGAGGTGCGTGCAGCCTTCCTCGCGCACGATGCCGATGCCGCCACCGCCTTCGTGCCCACGCGCCCGGGCCACTGGACCTGCGATCTGTATGCCCTGGCGCGCCGGCGCCTGGCCGCCCGCGGTGTGGGTCGCGTGCAGGGCGGCGGCTACGACACCCGGCGCGATCCACGCTTCTGTTCCCATCGTCGCGGTGCGCCCGTGGGCCGCTTTGCCACCCTGGTGTGGCTCGCGCCCGGCTGAGGGCGCGCACTTGATCCAGCGCAAGGCGCCACCTGCGCCGCCGGCGCAGGCTTGAATCGACACGCCGCGGCCGCATAACGGCGCCATCGCGACGCTGCGTCGCCCACCGCTTTCGAGGGGATTTCCCATGCGCATGGACAAACTGACCTCGCGCTTCCAGCAGGCCCTGGCCGATGCCCAGAGCCTCGCCGTCGGCCGCGACCACAACATGCTCGAACCCGTGCACGTCATGGCCGCGCTGCTCGACCAGCAGGGCGGCTCCACCGTGCCCCTGCTGACCCAGGCCGGCGTCAATGTCGGCGCGCTGCGCACGCGCGTGGGCCAGGCGCTGGAGCGCCTGGGGGCGGTCAAGGGGCAGGAGGGCAACATCAATGTCAGCAATGACCTGACACGTCTGTTGAACCTGACCGACAAGCTGGCCCAGCAGCGCGGCGATGGCTTCATCGCCAGCGAGCTGTTCGTGCTGGCGGCGCTGGAGGACAAGGGTGAACTGGGGCGCGCGCTGAAGGACGCCGGGGCGACGGCGCCCAAGCTTGAGGCCGCCATCGACAAGGTGCGCGGCGGCGAGAAGGTGGCCGACGCCAACGCCGAGGAGAGCCGCCAGGCGCTGGAGAAATACTGCATCGACCTCACCGCCCGCGCCGAGTCGGGCAAGCTCGATCCGGTGATCGGCCGCGACGAGGAGATCCGCCGCACCGTACAGGTGCTGCAGCGGCGCACCAAGAACAACCCGGTGCTGATCGGCGAACCCGGCGTCGGCAAGACCGCCATCG
>DAOOVM010000165.1:0-6725 GCA_035370085.1 Rhodanobacteraceae bacterium
AACCCTTTCACTGGGTGCTTGTGCCAAGCAGGCACCGGCACCGGAACGCGCCGCCGAGGTCACGGCCGAAACAACCGCAGTGCCCGCACCGACACAAGCGTTGCCGCTCGTCGTCGTTCACAAGAGTCCGAGTTGCGGGTGCTGCGGCTTGTGGGTAGACCACATGCGCCAGGCCGGCTTTCAGGTCGAGGTGCGCGACGAGGACAACGTCAATCCGGTGAAGGAGCGCGTGGGTGTGCCGTACGGCAAGGGGTCGTGCCACACCGCCGAAGTGGGCGGTTATTTCATTGAAGGCCACGTGCCGGCCACGGACGTAAAGCGCCTGCTGGTCGAGAAGCCCGACGCCAAGGGACTGGTGCTTCCCGGCATGCCGACGGGGTCGCCCGGCATGGAAATGCCGGACGGGCACACGGAGCCGTACACCGTCGAACTCGTTCGTCGGGACGGCACCACTGCGGCCTTTGCAGCGCACTGAACGCACATGGTGGGCCGAATGCAAAAGGGCTTGACTCTGGACTTTAGTCAAAGGTGGAGACTGGCGGCATCCCGTCACGAGAGATTCCCCAATGAAGATCGGTGAACTCGCCCAAAGCGCCGGTGTCCCCATCGACACAGTGCGGTACTACGAGCGGCAGGGCTTGCTGCCGGAGCCGCAACGTCAGCCGTCCGGCTACCGTCGCTACCAGACTGCGGATGTCCTGCGCCTGCGCTTCGTGCGTCGCGCCAAGGCGCTCGGCTTCACCTTGGAGGAGATCCGCGAACTGCTCGCGCTTTCCAGCCATCGCGAACACGACATGGGCAGTCTCAAGGCGGCCGCCGAGCAGAAGCTGGCGGGCGTCGAGGCCAAGCTGGCGGAACTGGCCCGGATTCGCGATGGCCTCCGGACCCTGATCAAGGCGTGTCCGGGCCATGGCGCGCTTGACGCGTGCCCGATTCTGCACGCCCTGAATGAGGACGCCGCATGAACACGCACATGCATTCTCACCACGACCATGACGCACATGAGCAGGGCGGTTGCTGCGCCAGCAACGCGAACCAGAAACCGAGCACGGTCCTCGATCCGGTCTGCGGCATGCAAGTCGACCCTGCGACCACGCCGCATCACGCCAGCCATGCCGGCACCGACTACCACTTCTGCTCGGCGCGCTGCCGGGAAAAATTCGTGGCCGATCCCGGGCGGTACACGGCCCCCACGGCCATGGAAGAAAAGAAGGGCAGTTGCTGTGCAAGCAAGGCGACTGCCGCGATCTCCGAGCAGACGGTGATTGATCCGGTCTGTGGCATGCAAGTGGACCCTGCGACCACACCGCATCACGCCAGCCACGCCGGGACCGATTACCACTTCTGTTCCGCGCGTTGCCAGGCGAAGTTCGTCGCCGATCCGCCTCGCTATCTCGCGCCGAAGGCCGAGGCGGCGCCTTCCGCGCCAGCAGGCACGATCTATACCTGTCCCATGCACCCGGAAATCCGCCAGGAAGGGCCCGGGACGTGCCCGATCTGCGGCATGGCGCTGGAGCCGGAAATGCCCAGCCTGGAAGACGAGGAAAACCCGGAACTGCGCGACTTCTCGCACCGCTTCTGGTGGACGTTGCCGCTGACCGTCGTGGTCTTCCTGCTGGCAATGCTGGGCGACCGGCTGACGTTCCTGAGCATGGGTGCCCGTACCTGGCTGGAACTCGCATTGAGTGCACCGGTCGTGCTCTGGGCCGGGTGGCCGTTCTTCGAACGCTGCATGCAATCGATCCGTAACCGCAGCCCGAACATGTTCACGCTGATCGGTATCGGCGTGGCTTCGGCCTTCGGCTACAGCGTGGTCGCCACCGTGGCGCCAGACCTGTTCCCGGACTCGTTCCGTGAACACGGCCGCGTCGGCGTCTATTTCGAGGCCGCCGCGGTCATCGTGTCGTTGACCCTGTTGGGGCAACTGCTGGAACTGCGCGCCCGCTCGAAGACATCGGCCGCGATCAAGGCCCTGCTCGGACTCGCACCGAAGACGGCGCGCCGCGTCAACGACGATGGCAGCGAAGAGGACATCCCGCTCGACCATGTCCACGTTGGCTACCGCCTGCGCGTGCGCCCGGGCGAAAAGGTGCCGGTCGATGGCGAAGTGCTCGAAGGGCGTTCCAGCGTCGACGAATCGATGCTGACCGGCGAGTCGATTCCGGTCGAAAAGACCGCCGGCAGCCGCGTGATCGGCGCCACGCTCAATGGCACCGGCAGCCTGGTGATCCGCGCCGACAGGATCGGCTCGGAAACGGTGCTATCGCAGATCGTGCAACTGGTGGCCCAGGCCCAGCGGTCGCGCGCACCGATGCAGCGCATGGCCGACAAGGTGGCGTTCTGGTTTGTCCTCGCGGTGCTGGCGGTGGCCGTGCTCACGTTCTTCGGTTGGGGCCTGTTCGGACCGGAGCCGTCGTGGACGTACGCCGTCCTTAACGCAGTGTCGGTGCTGATCATTGCCTGTCCGTGTGCGCTGGGATTGGCCACGCCGATGTCGATCATGGTCGCCACCGGTCGTGCGGCGCGTGCTGGCGTGTTGTTCCGCGATGCCGAAGCGATCGAGCAGTTGCGCAAGATCGATACCCTGATCGTCGACAAGACTGGCACGCTGACCGAAGGGCGGCCCGCGTTCCGCGCCGTCATGGCCGCCGACGGCTTCGACGACGATACCGTGCTGCGGTTTGCGGCCAGTCTGGAGCAGGGCAGTGAGCACCCGTTGGCGGACGCGATCCTGACCGAAGCCAAGCGCCGGAACTTGCCGCTGTCCGCGACCGATGACTTTGATTCGGTCACCGGCAAAGGCGTGCGCGGGCAGATCGCTGGGCAGATGCTTGCCCTCGGCAACAAGGCGCTCATGGCCGAGGTGGGCGCCGATGTCGCTCCGCTGCTCGCCCGCGCCGAAACCGCGCGAGGAGAGGGTGCCAGCGTGATGTTCCTGGCCGTTGATGGCCGGTTGGCGGGCGCAGTGTCCGTGGCCGATCCGATCAAGGCCACGACCTTGCCGGCCTTGAACGCCTTGCGTGCGGCAGGCCTGCATCTGGTGATGGCTTCGGGCGATGCGCAATCGACCGCCGAGGCGGTGGGTCGCACGCTCGGGATCGAGGATGTGCGCGGCGAAGTGCGTCCGCAAGACAAGGCCGCGCTGGTACAGCAACTCAAGGCGCAAGGGCGACGTGTCGCGATGGCCGGCGATGGCGTGAACGATGCACCGGCCCTTGCGGCGGCCGATGTCGGCATCGCCATGGGCACCGGTACCGACGTTGCGATGTCGAGTGCGCAGGTCACCTTGGTCAAGGGCGACCTACGGCGAATCCTGGAAGCCCGCGAGATTTCGGATGCGACGGTCGCCAACATGAAGCAGAACCTCGCATTCGCCTTCCTCTACAACGCCATCGGCGTGCCGATCGCCGCCGGCGTGCTGTATCCGGTCTTCGGTCTGTTGCTCAGCCCGATGATCGCGGCATTGGCGATGAGCCTGAGTTCCGTCTCGGTCGTCACCAATGCGCTGCGCCTCGGACGTGCTTCCCCTGCCGAATCTGACGCGGCCTTATCGCGCCAGGAACCCAAGCACGGCGCGTCCTGTCACTAGTTGTTCCTTCCCCACATAGGAGTCATGCCATGAAATACGTTTCCCTGTTCCTTATCTCCGCACTCGTATCAGGCGCTGCCTGGGCAGGTCCGCAGCAATCCGCTACGGCGACCGATCACAGCACGCATGCGGCGCACGCACAGCCGGCTGCACCAGCGAAGCAGGACACGTTTGCCGCCTACGACAAGGACAAGAATGGGTTCGTGTCCAAGGCGGAGGTCGCCAAGCATCCGAAGGTCGCAATGTTCGGTATGTCCGATTCCAATCGGGATGGCCGTCTGGATCGAGCCGAGTTCGCGATGATGGAAAGCATGTAACGAAATGCCGGCATGTGGCGGCAGATCACACTGCCGCCACCGTGCGAGTACCAGTCTTTCGCATTAGCTGCCAAGGAGGTGAGCGATGGAACACGCCAAACATGAAGCGCATGCTGGAAAGGGTGGGCATGCGGAGGCAAATCACTACGGACGCCTACTGGCGATGCTCGGGTTGTCTTTCGCGTGCATGTACGCACTCATGTACGCCATGGTCGATCGCTTTGCCAACGTCGTGCCGAATATCAACCAGTTCTACATGGCCGCTCTGATGACCGCGCCCATGGCGATCCTGGAACTTGCACTGATGGGCGCCATGTACCAGGACAAGCGAAAGAACGCCGTGATCTTCGTCTTGGCTGGCCTCGTGTTGGTTGGCAGTTGGTTCGGGATTCGCGCGCAGGCCGGTGTCGGCGACAGGCAGTTCCTCAAATCCATGATTCCACATCATGCCGGGGCAATCTTAATGTGCGAAAAGAACCACTTGCAAAACCCTGAGTTGAAGCAGCTCTGCCATAACATCGTTGCTTCCCAGCGCGCCGAAGTCGAGCAGATGAAAGCACTGTTGGAAGAACGGTAATTCACGTCACGGTCAATCGCCTTCAATTCGCACAGGTTGTGCCTCGCTCATGAGGCCGTCGCAAAGCGCCAAGAATCGCGCAGCGGTCGCGCTCGCCACCGGCACACTGGGAGATGACGCGTTCGAGCTCGGCGGCCATGTTGCTCAGTTCGCGGATGCGATCGCGGATGTCGGCGAGGTGCTGGCGCGCAATGACGTCAACATCGCAGCAGGACATCGCCGGGTCGTCGTCGAGGCTGAGCAGGCTACGGATTTCTTCCAGGCTGAAGCCAAGCTCGCGGCCGCGGCTGATGAAGCGCAGCCGGTCGACCTCGGTGGGGCTGTATTCCCGGTAGCCGCTGGCGGTGCGGGCAGGGGCGGGCATAAGGCCCGAGCGCTCGTAGTAGCGGATGGTTTCCAGGTGACAGCCGCTGGCCGCCGCCGCTTCACTGATTTTCATTCGCATTTGCCCTTGACCCTGTAGCGGCTACGGACTTTACGCTGTGCACTTGTGCGGTGCCAACCCGGCGCCCTTTATGGATGTCCGCCGCCGTGCGATTCGTAGCCCGACTCGGTTTGCTGCTCTCCTTGGCCTGCGCATTTGGTGCGGCAGTGGCCGCCGAGCCCGCCAATCCGCGCCAGACCTGGCAACTGCTGGATTACATCGCCGTGGACTACGCCGGCGCGGTGCAGGGCGGGCAGGTGGTTGCGCCGGCGGAGTACGCCGAGATGCGCGAGTTCGCCGCGACCGTGCGAACGCAGCTGTCGGCGCTGCCGGCAACCCCGGCCCAGACGGAGCTGATCGCGCAAGCTGATCAGCTGGTGGCGACCGTGGAGGCCAAGGCCGAGGCGCATACGGTCGCCGCGGCCGCCCACCGGCTGGCCGACGCGCTGCTCAAGAGCTATCCCATCGCGGCGGTGCCTTCGACACCGCCCGACCCGGCACGGGCCGCGTCGCTATACGGGCAGCAATGCGCCGGCTGCCACGGTGCCTCGGGCCGGGGTGATGGTCCGGCGGCGGCCAGCCTGAATCCGCCCCCGATCAACTTCACCGATGTCGACCGCGCGGCGCGGCGCAGCCCACTGGCGCTGTATCAGGCGATTTCGCAGGGCATCCAGGGCACGGCCATGACGGGCTTCTCGCAGATGTCGGAAGCCGACCGCTGGGCCCTGGCGTTCTATGTCGGTGGCTTGGCGTACCCCGAAGAGGCGCGAGCGAAAGGCGAGGCCCTGTGGCGCGAAACCGAGGCGGTACGTCGTCGGATTCCGACCCTCGAATCTCTGACCCAGACCAGCGAAGCCGATCTCGCCGCCTCGCTCGGCGAGGCGCAGCAAGCCCAGGCGATCATCGCGTACCTGCGTTCGCAGCCGCGGGCGGTCACAACCCCCACCGCGGAAGCGAAGAATGACCCGTTCGCACTGGCGCGCCAGCGCCTCGCGGGCAGCGTGCAGGCCTTTGCCGCGGGCGACGCCACGCAGGCCAAGGCCCTGGCCCTCTCGGCGTACCTGGATGGCGTCGAGCCGGTCGAACCGACGCTGGCGGCCCGTGATAGCGCCCTGATGCGCGAAATCGAAACCGCCATGAGCGAGTACCGCGCGCAACTCGGGCGGAAGACACCAACAACCGAAGTCACGAGACAGGCCGATCGGATCAGCAGCCTGTTCGATCGCGCCGCCGGCGTGCTGCGCGACAGCCACACCGACAGCACGACCGCCTTCCTGGGTAGCTTCACCATCCTGTTGCGAGAGGGCCTGGAGGCCTTGCTGATCGTGATCGGCATGATCGCTTTCCTGCGCAAGGCGGAGCGACGCGAGGTGCTGCCTTACGTGCATGCGGGTTGGATCGGCGCCCTACTGGCTGGGGTAGTGACTTGGGCGATCGCGACCTATCTGGTTGGTGTCAGCGGCGCCAACCGCGAGGTCACCGAAGGGCTGTCGGCCTTGTTTGCGGCGATCGTGCTGCTCAGCGTGGGTATCTGGATGCACCAGAAGAGTTTGGCAGGCCGTTGGCAGCAGTACCTCCACGCCAAGATGTCGGCGGCGTTGACGCGGCGGTCGGCGATCTTCCTGTTCTCACTGGCCTTCATCGCGGTCTACCGCGAGGTATTCGAAACGATCCTATTCTTCATCGCCATGTGGAGCGACAACAATGGGGGCGCGATCGTTGCCGGGTTGGTGGCTGGCAGCGCCGCACTCGCGGCGATCGCCTACTGGATGCTGCGGATGAGCAAGCGCTTGCCGATCAGCCAGTTCTTCTCCATCA
>DAOOVM010000166.1:0-6710 GCA_035370085.1 Rhodanobacteraceae bacterium
CGGCTGGCGGATTTTGCCTCCGAAGCGCTGTGACGCCAGCGCTTTTGTGTCAGCCGCAGGCGCCGCCGCCGACGCCGCAAACACACAGGGGGCGAATTCGCCCCCTGTGGAAGAACTACCAATGAAGCAGCGCCTGGTTCGTCAGAACGCGAGGGACCAGAGCGCCTCAAACTCGATCTGCCGACTGCCGTAATCGTTGCGCACGCTGCGACTCGTCGGCGCCCCCAGAACATACTGGATCGGTGAATAGGTCGCTTGCAGTTCCATGCGCGCGTTCCGGCCAAGCCCTCTGACGTAGGACAGTTCGACGGAATTCGCCGCGTGCCCCTCGTCCAGCAACTGCGCCAGGAGGCTGGATGTCGGCGACGGTTGCTCCCGCGTGCTGTAGCGCAGGGCGAGTTCACCACCGGCACGGTCGCGCCACGTACCGGCCACGCTGTACACCGTCAGATCACGCCAGGCGAAAACGGGGCTGCCACTGTCGCCCAGCACCGCAAGGAATCGCCGCGGCAGGGCGGCACTCGTGAACGGCCGAATGTCGCTGTACATCACCCGCTCCACGCCGAAGGCCAGGCCGAACGGCGAGGACGTGCCGATGCTCAGAGTGGAGTTGGCGCTGGCCGGGATGTCGAAATCCCCCGGATCGGCAAACACCCCACGGTAGGAATTGAAGGCATCCATGTTGACGCGCGACTGGTAGCCGAAGCTCCACTGCAGTCGCTCGCCGAGCGCCTCCGCATAATCCACCCGCACACCGCGCCCGAAGGACACTTCGTCGACGCCGCCGAGCGCAGGGGGGGCATAGGAAGACCAGTGCACAGCCCCGAGGTCGCCCGAGGCGAAGCGCTGGTAGGCCAGCACGGCCGTGACCGACCACAGGCCACGCTCACCCACTCGCAGGTTGTAGGCCGGGGCCAGGATGGTGCGATGCAGTCCCGCCTGGGCATCGCCGAACACGCGGTCGGCGGAGGGCGCCTCGGCCGTGCCGGTGCCCCGCTCGCCCACGAAACTGGACTCGATGCCGAGACTCAGGCTCGAACGGCCGCCGTTCCACTGCGCGACCTGGGTTCGTGCGACCCCCCGGCCGGCAAAGGAGCGGTCGAACAGGCTCGGAGCACTCGCCTCCGGCGCGGGCGCGGACCAGGAGAAGCGCGGGGTGATCGATTGCAGTGCGTATGCGCGCCACTGTTGCATGCCGTCGGCAGCCGCAGCGACACTCTCCAGGGACGCGGTTTCCGCCTGCACGGACGCGGCAAAAGAAAGCGGGAGCGCCAGGCCAAAACTGAGCGCTCCCCGGTACTTCCTTGGTGCTGCTGTTGCCCGCTGCATAGCCCGATGCGGCTGTCCGTGGAGTGGAGTAGACGGGCGGATATTGGCGTATTCGCAACAGTGCGTCAAGCGCGCCACAGTCCCGCCACCACGGCACAACGCGGCGGTTTTCCCGTTCGTGCTGCTCCGCGCAACCGCCCGAGCACCGGCTTGAGAGGAGGATACGGCCCATCATGTTGCACGCGTACAACACGCCCGGAGTCAGCCGCCCCCCTCCCCCGGTGATTCTCAGCATCGCCGGTTCGGACTCCGGCGGCGGCGCAGGCATCCAGGCCGACCTCAAGACGGTGGACGCGCACGGCATGCACGGCATCACCGCCATCACCTGCGTCACGGCCCAGAACACCCGCGGCGTGCATGCCGTGCACGCCCTGCCCGCCGCCGCCGTGGCGTCGCAACTGCAAGCCCTGTTTGAGGATTTCCCGGTGGCCGCGGTGAAAATCGGGATGCTTGGCAGCGCCGGCATCGTGCGCGCGGTGGCCGCGGCCCTGCGGCGCTACCGGCCGGCGCAGGTGGTGCTCGACCCCGTCATGGTGGCCACCACCGGCGCCAGCCTGAGCAACGACGCCGCTGTCCGCGCCCTGGTGCGCCACCTGCTGCCCCTTGCCACCGTGGTGACACCCAACTTGCCCGAGGCGGAAGCCTTGACCGGCATGCAACTGCGCCGCGCTGCGGATTTCGACTGCGCAGCGAGCGCCCTGCGCGCTCTGGGCGCGCATGCCGTACTCCTCAAGGGCGGCCACGCACGCGGCGCAGAGGTGGTGGACCGCTACTACGACACCCTGGGCCACAGGTCCGAATTCCGCCATCCGCGGCTGCGCGTGTCCGGACACGGCACGGGCTGCAGCCTGGCGACGGCGGTCGCGTGCGGACTGGCGCAAGGTCTGCCTGCCGTCACCGCGGTGCGGCAGGCGACCGACTTCCTCGCCAGGGCACTGTCGCACGCCTACCGTCCCGGGCGCGGACAGGTCAGCGTTCTGGGCCACGCGCAGGCGCGCCGGCGCTAACCGGGAACGGGGAAAAGCTGCAAGAATTGGCGCGTCCCTTTCCTGAGCCCGAGCCACATGCCCAGTCCTGCCCTGCTCCCGCTGGCCGTCGCCGTCGGCCTGGCCGCACCTTCCGTATCGCCCGACACCGTCCCGCTGAACCATCTTGCGGCCAAGTCGAGCGCCAACCCCTCGGCCATACCCAGCCCGAAGCTCACCGAAATGCGCGTCGTGGTGGACGCCCGCGGCGAGACGCGGCTGGTATGCCACGAGCGGGTCAATCCCTTGTACCAGCGCGCCATCGAGTCCGCTCGGGCAGGCGCGAAGGAGCCGGTGCGATGAACTGGCTGCACCGCGCGATCGCGCTCCTGGCCGCCGCCCTCGGAGGCGGAACCGCCCTGGCGGCAGACATCCCGCTGAGTTCGGGTCAGCCCTTGGCGTTCAGCATGGCCGCCAACCAACTCGCCTCGGGCTTCTACATCGATGTCGACAGCAACGCCCAGATCCTCAAGATCGAGCTGAGCGGCCAGGGCCGCAACGACGTGGACATGTACGTGCGCTACGGCACGCCGTTCCTGACCCTGTCGCAGAACATGACCCTGGACCTGCTGGACAACTACTCGCACTACCACTCCATCAGCGGCGAAGACAACGAATCGATCATCGTGACCCGCAGCGGATTGCAGCCCCTGCACGCGGGCCGTTGGTACGTTGCCCTGGTCAGCTACAACGGCGCCACGGACAACCTTTCCCTCAAGGCGACGGTGAGCAACAGCACCTCGCTCAATGGCCTCACGTTCGACTTCAACAGCCCGGATACCGACTGCGACACGGCCCCCTGGAACAGCACCGCGCCGGCCACACCGATCGACGGCAATCCGGGAACGACCGTGGGCGAGCAGCGCCGCAATGCGCTGCGCTACACCGGCCAACTGCTGACCGAGCAGTTGAACATCACGGTACCCATCGTGGTGCAGGCGTGCTGGGATGCCCAGGGCGGCAGTCCCAGCGAGGGCGCCACCATCGCCCACGCCGGACCGTCGACCTTCGCCCTGGATTCACCGGGCTTCCGACTGCCTTGGCTGCCGGACAAGTACGCCTTCTACGCAGTCACGGAAATCGTCCGCCAGGGCGGGACGCGGCAATGCGGCGCACTTGGCGGCGACTGCAGCGTGGCCGACATTGTTGCCACCTTCAATACCGACCTCGATCCGCCCCGCAACGTGCTCAATCGGCCCTTCTACTACGGCTACAGCGGCGTTTCCAAGCCACTGCGCAGCATCGACTTCGTTTCCGTGGCGATGCACGAGATCACCCACGGCCTGGGTTTCCTCGGCCTGGTAAACGTCGACGCGAGCAGCGGCGTCATCGGCGAGCGCCCCACCACCACGTCCGGCACTGCATACGATGACGTCTTCTCGCGCCGCGTGGCGATCGTCGACCGCACCACCCGAGCGGTGAAGCCCTTCCTCGGGCCGACGACCAGCGACGGCGACCGCGCCAAAGCGCTGGTATCCGTCGACGGCTTGCGCTGGGGCGATGCCGAAGCGGTCAATTCATCGGCCAACGTCCTGGCCGCACTGGCGCCGCCGGACAACCTGCCGCACCTCTACGCGCCCTGCGATGCCGGCAGCGACGTGGGCAACTGCGCGACCCAGCCGGGATCAACCCTGTCGCACACCGACGACACGACCCACCCCGACGACCTGATGAACGCCTTCGACAACGGCAAGCCGCTGCGCTCCCTCGGCCTGGCCCGACCGATGCTCAACGCGCTGGGCTGGTCCGGCAGCGAGACCGTTCTGCCGACCTACCCGCAGCCGATTCCCAGCAACTGGTACGACCGCACGCGCAACGGGCACGGTATCGACTTTCAGAAGATCGCCACCGACACCGTGTATGGCGATTTGTACTATGTCGTCTTCTATACCTATACGACCGCGGGTGCCCCGGAGTACTTCACTGCCCTTGGGCACATCACCGACGGCCGCTTCGTGGCGCTGCCGGATGCCAATGGCAACACCTTGAGTCGCGTCCTCTACGACCGCACCAAGCCCGCGGGGCAGCGCATCAGCGCCGACGCGTCGGTCAGCGGCAGCTTCGGCATCGACTTCAACCAGGCAGAGTATTCCCCCGCCTGCCGCTCCGCCGGGCGGGCCGGCGCCAGCCTGCTGGGCGTCATGAACTGGTCGATCGGCGCGGAAAAAGGATCGTGGTGCATCGAGCCGTCGGTACCGATCTCCATCCGCTCGACGCCCGATTTCGCGGGCCACTGGTTCGCCGGCGGCGGCGATGGCGGCTGGGGCATGGAAATCTTCAGCATCGCCGACGGCTCCGGCGCTCCCACGATTGTGGCCGAGCTCTATTATCCGGACGCCCAAGGCAATCCGCGCTGGGCTACCGCCAGCACCGCGGACTACGCGGCTGGGGCCACGATCGACCTGAATGAAATCAGCAACGGCTACTGCCGCGTGGGCTGCGCGGCCCCAACGCAACTGAGCGTGAACCGGATCGGCACGCTGAAGCTGACCTTGAGCCAGCCGACCCGCGAAAACACGCCTTCCGGCGCCAACCGTGCCGACGTGCAGATTCCCGCCGCGGGCTTTAGCCGTAGCAATGTGCCGATCACGCTGATTTCTACACCGCCCGGCGGCTGATCTCCCTTTCGGACCTGTTCCGGCGCAAGAAGAAGCCCGCCCTGCGGCGGGCTTCTTCCCTTCGCCCCGGGCGCCGACAAGGCAGCGCGCGACGCAGACGGGCCCGTCGCTCAGGCGCGCAGACGCTCCACCAGGGCGTCGGCAAAGCTGTCGGTACTGCCGGTGCCGCCCAGATCGGGCGTGACGCGGTCCTTGGCCGCCACAACCTCGCGGATGGCGCGGCGCACGCGCTGCGCCTGGTCTTCCAGACCGAGGTGGCCGAGCATCTGGCACGCCGCCAGCAGCAGCGCGCAGGGGTTGGCCACGCCCTTTCCGGCGATATCCGGAGCCGATCCGTGCACAGCCTCGAAGATGGCTGCCTCGGTGCCGATGTTGGCGCCCGGAGCGAGCCCCAGGCCGCCGACCAGGCCCGCGCACAGGTCGGAGATGATGTCGCCGAACAGGTTCGTGGTGACGATCACATCGAACTGGTGCGGATTCATCACCAACTGCATGCAGGTGTTGTCCACGATCATCTCGTTGCAGGCGACGTCGGGATACTGCGCCGCCACTTCACGTGCCACCTTCAGGAAGAGGCCCGAGGTGGTCTTCATGATGTTGGCCTTGTGCACCACCGTGACCTTCTTGCGCCCCTGGCGACGGGCCAGCTCGAAGGCGTAGCGCACGATGCGCTCGCTGCCGCGGCGCGTGACCTTGATGAGCGACTGCGCCACCTCGCCGTCGGCGGAAAGGGTCTGGCCTTCGCTGCCGTAGGCACCCTCGGTGTTCTCGCGCACGGTGATGATGTCGATGTCGTCGTAGCGGGCCTTGGTACCGGGCACGGTGATGGCCGGACGCACGTTGGCGTAGAGGTCGAAGCGACGGCGCAGCTCCACGTTCAGGGAGGAAAAGCCGCCGCCCACCGGGGTGGTCAGGGGGCCTTTCAGGGCCACCCGGTGGCGCGAGATGGCATCCAGGGTGGCGGCGGGCAGCAGCTCGCCGGTCTTCTCCTGGGCCACCATCCCCGCCTCGACGAACTCGTAGTGGAGGCCGAGCTTGAGCTCATCCAGCACCCGCAGGGTGGCGTTCATGATCTCCGGGCCGATACCATCACCGCGGATCACCGCAATCGTCTTGCTCATGGGCTGAAAGGCTCCAACTGGCTGCCTGCTGGCATAGAACGCGAAATTATCGAAGATGGCCGCGCCCCGAACAAGAAAGCCGAAGGTCGAGCGCCTGCGCCGCTTCGCCGCACGGGTGCTGTGGCTGGCCGCCTGGGCGACGCTGCCGGCCGTCGCAGCGCAGCCCGGCAACCGGTACGCGCCGGGCACACTCCTGCCGGACGTCAGCATCGTTTTCGAAGCGTCCGACGCGGGGCAGCGGTTGATTCTGGATGGCGCCTGGCCGACCCCCTGCCTGCCCGCCCAGGTGCAACTCCGACGCCAGGGCCAGGACCTGCGCGTGGAGGCGCGATCGACGCGCAGCCTCTGCGCGCGCTTCCCGATGCCCTTCCACTTCGACCTGGATATCGCCGCGGCGCTGGGCTCGCCGCTGGAGCCCGGCCTGTATCGCGTCAGCTTCTATGCCGCGAACGCCGCTACCGGGCCGCTGGAACTGCGCGAGTTCCGCCTGCTCAGCATCGATCAACAGGCGCTGGAGCCGGAAACCGGCTTCTGGTGGCCCGAGCGCGGCGGCGATGCGGGCGTCGACGCGGCCCAGGGATCGAGCCTCAGTCTGGAACGGCAGGGGGATACGCTCG
>DAOOVM010000167.1:0-6636 GCA_035370085.1 Rhodanobacteraceae bacterium
CGGCAGCCTGTTCCCCTTCCTCTTCATCACCATCGCCTGCGGCGCGGTGTCGGGCTTCCACGCGCTGATCTCCTCGGGCACTACCCCCAAGATGCTGGCCAACGAGGGCGAAGCGCGCCTGATCGGCTACGGCGGCATGCTGATGGAGGCCGGCGTGGCGATCATGGCCCTGATTGCCGCCGCCGTGCTGCAGCCGGGCGTGTACTTCGCCATGAACAGCCCGGCCGGCGTCATCGGCACCACCGTGGACAGCGCCGCCCAGGCGATCAGCCAGTGGGGCTTCACGGTGACGCCCGAGCTGCTGACGCAGACCGCCCGCGACATCGGCGAGAGCAGCATCCTGTCGCGCGCCGGCGGCGCGCCCACGCTGGCCGTGGGCATGGCGCAGATCCTCCACGGACTGGTGTCCGGCGAAGGCATGATGGCCTTCTGGTACCACTACGCCATCCTGTTCGAGGCGCTGTTCATCCTCACCACGATCGATGCCGGCACGCGCGTCGGGCGCTTCATGATCCAGGAGCTGCTGGGCATGGCCCACGCCCCGCTCAAGCAGACCGAATCCTGGCTGGGCAACGTGCTGGCCACCTTCCTGTGCGTGGCCGGCTGGGGCTATTTCCTCTACCAAGGCGTAGTCGATCCGCTGGGCGGCATCAACACCCTGTGGCCGCTGTTCGGCATCGCCAACCAGATGCTGGCCGGCCTGGCCCTGGTGTTCGCCAGCGTGGCCCTGGTGAAGATGAAGCGCGAGCGCTACCTGTGGGTGACCCTGCTGCCCACGGCCTGGCTGGTGCTGTGCACGCTGACTGCCGGCTGGCAGAAGCTGTTCCACGACAATCCCAAGATCGGCTTTCTCGCCGCGGCGAAGAAGTTCTCCGACGCCCACGCCGCCGGGCAGATCCTCGCTCCGGCGAAGACGCTGGAGGACATGCACCGCGTGATCACCAACAACTACGTGGACGCCGGCCTGTGCGCGCTGTTCATGCTGGTGGTGGTGTCCACCCTGGTGTTCGGCCTGCGCGCCGCGCTGGCGGCGCGCCGCAACGACCGGCCGACGGCGCAGGAAACGCCCTACGTGGCGCTGGGCGCGGCCAAGCCCTGACGTCCGCAACGTGACCGACGACGCCCCCAGTTCCGCCGCCGCGCCCCTCTCCCGGCGAGAGGGGGGGCGCATCGCCGCCGCGCTGCTGCAGCGCGGCGGCGACGCCCTGCGCCAGTGGTGGCGCCTGGCCGTGTCCGCCGCCCGCCTCGCCATCGGCGTGCCCGACTACGACACCTATGTCGAGCACCTGCTCCGGCACCACCCCGAGCGCGAACCGATGAGCTACGAAGCCTTCTTCGCCGAACGCCTGGCCGCACGCTACGGCAAGGGCCGCTCGCGCTGTTGTTGAGTGAGTCCCGCGCGATCGCGGACAACATCACGTCGGCGCCGCTTCACGAAAAAGGGCCGCGATGCGGCCCTTTTTCGTTGCAAAGAACACCTCCGTCAGGCTACTTCACCGCACCGCCCGTCCAGCGCTTGAGCCAGCCCAGCACGGTGTCGTGCCACTGCACGCTGTTGTGCGGCTTCAGCACCCAGTGATTCTCATCCGGGAAGACCAGGAACTGGCTGTCGATGCCGCGGCGCTGCAGGGCGGTGAAGGCCGCCAGGCCCTGCTCGTAGGGGATGCGGAAGTCCTTTTCGCTGTGCACCACCAGCATGGGCGTGGCCCACTTCGCCACGTGGTTGACCGGATTGAACTGCTCGTAGGCGGCCGGCTTGTCGTACTGCGTGCCGCCGTGTTCCCACTCGTCGAACCACAGCTCCTCGGTGGAATAGCCCATCATGCGCGCATCAAACACGCCGTCGTGGTCGACCAGGCACTTCCACGGCTGCGACCAGTTGCCAGCGATCCAGTACACCATGAAGCCGCCGTAGGAGGCGCCCAGAGCGCAGGCCTTGTCGCCGTCGAGGAAGGCGTACTTGGCCTGGGCCGCGGCCCAGCCCTTCTGCAGGTCCTCCAGCGGGCGATCGCCCCAGTGCTGCGAGATGGCGTCGGTGAAGGCCTGGCCGTAGCCGGTGGAGCCGTGGAAGTTGATGGTCACCACGGCGAAGCCGGCGCCGGCGTAGGTCTGCGGGTTCCAGCGGTAGTGGAAGTCGTTGGTCATGGCGCCCTGCGGGCCGCCGTGAATGATGAAGGCCACCGGGTACTTCTTGCCTGGCTCATAGTTCCAGGGTTTGACCACGTAGCCCTGCACGCGCTCGTCGTTCCAGCCCTTGAAGTCGAACCACTCCGGCGCGCCCATGGCCACGTCCTTCAGGCGTTCGGCGTTGAAGTGGGTCAGGCGCTGCAGGCGGCCGCCGTCGAGGCGGTAGAGGTCGGTGGGGGCAGTGAGGCTCTCGCGCGCCACCACCAGTTCGCGACCGCGCAGGTCGTAGCCGGTGATGTCGCCGTCGCGGCTGAGCCGCGTGGTCTTGCCGCTCTTCGCGTCGAGGGCGAAGAGGGCGTGCTCACCATTGTCGTCGGCGGTGGCGTAGAGGGTCTTGCCGTCGGCCGCGATAGCGAGGCCCCCGGCCGAGCGGTCCCACTGCGGCGCCAACTCGCGCGTGCCGCCGCTGGCGAGGTCGAGCGCCATCACGCCGAAGCGGTCGGCCTCGAAGCCGGGACGCTTCATGGCGAGGTAGTACAGCGTCTTGCCGTCGGGCGAGGGCACCGGGTAGGCGTCCCAGGCGGGGTTGGCCGCGGTCAGATTCTTCGGTGCGGCCGATCCGTCCACCGGCACGCTGTAAAGGTCGAAATTGGTGGACCAGGGCTCGGTCTTGCCGGCGATGCGCGCGCCGAAATAGACGGTCTTGCCGTCAGGCGAGAAGGCGTACTCGCTGTCGTCGCCGAAGGGCTTGGACGGCACGTCGCCGTCGATGCCGCGGCTGAGCAGCTTGAGCGTGTCGCCGGCCCTGCCGTCGTCGCCCAGGCGCACGGCATAGAGCTGCGAGCGGCGCCCGTCGGCCCAGGTGTCCCAGTGGCGCACGAACAGCTTGTCGTAGACGCGGCCGCTTGCCTTGGTCTTTTCCGCCGCGTCCAGGCGCTGCCTGGTGCAGGCGAGGTCGGCGCAGTCGGTGTATACCGCCAGCGACACCAGCAGCGTTCTGCCGTCCGGCGCCAGCTTGAAGTTGTCGACGTCGATCGGATAGGCGGTCACCGCAGTCGCCACGCTCTTCTCCGCATCGAAGCCGTTGCGCATGACTTCGCTGCCCGGAGCCGCGGCCAACGCTGCGGCCACGTCCACGCGCCACACCTGACCCACGCCGTCCTTGGGCGCGCTGAAGTACAGGCTCTTGCCGTCGGGTGACCAGCGTGGCGAAGTGGCGTTGAGATCCTTGGCGGTCACGCGCAGGGGCGCCGATTTGCCGTCCAGGCGCTGCAGCCACAGGCCGAAGCGCCCCTTGTTCGCCGCGTAGTCGGTCTGGCGCACCTGGAAGGCCACGGCCTTGCCGTCGGGCGAGAGGCGGGGATCGGCCACGCGCTCGAGGTTGACCAGGTCATTGGCGGTGAAGCCGCGCGGTGCGGCCAGGACGGCGGGCGCAAGCAGCGCGCCCAGCACGGCGATCGAAAGTCGTTTCATCGTATCCACTCCAAGGGGCTGCTGTGGAGAAAGTGCTGCGTCAGCCGTTCACGCGCCGGCTCATCGCTTCGACCCAGCGGTAGAGCGCGACGATGACGACGACGAAGGCGCCACCGCCGATCCAGGCCGACGGGGTGGCGAAGTCGTCGCCGACCAGCGCCAGCGGGAACAGGTTGAAGGCGACGATGCCGGCGATGATCACGCCGACGAGGCCTTCGCCGACGATCATGCCCGAGGCCAGCAGCACGCCCAACTGCTTGGTCGCCTCGGGCTTGGCGCTGCGCTCGGCGCGATGGTCGAACCAGGCACCGACCAGGGCACCGACCACCACCATCAGCGTGGCCGAGGTCGGCAGGTAGATGCCGAGGCCGACGGCCAGTGGCGAGAGGTGCGCCCGGTCGTTCGTGGCCTTCTTCAGCACGGCGTCAAGCACGATCAGCACCACGCCGATGCCGGCGCCGATCTCGATCAGGCTCCAGTCGATGTTGTTCTGGATAACGCCCTGCGCCAGTGCCGAGATCAGGCCAGCCTGCGGCGCGGCGAGCGCCTTGGCTGGATCCGCGCCGGGCGCACCGGCGAAGCCGTAGGCCTGGTTGAGCAGGTCCAGCACCGGCGGGATGACCGCCGCCCCGGCCAGCACGCCGATCAGCAGCGCCCACTGCTGCAGCGACGGCGTTGCATCGACCAGCTGCCCGGTCTTGAGGTCCTGCAGGTTGTTGTTGGCGATGGCGGCGACGTTGAACACCACGGCGGTAACGAACAGTGCGAACGCCACCAGGCCCTTTTCGTGGCCGGGCTCAAGCAGAGGCTTCACCCCGAACACCAAGAGCAGTGCCGCACCGATGACGACGAGGATGCCAATGCCCGAGAGCGGACTGTTGGACGAGCCGATCAGGCCGGCCATGTAGCCGCACACCGCGGAGACGAGGAAGCTCATCACGACGCAATACAGCAGGCCGCCGATCACCAGCGGCCACATCTGCGCGCCGAGGCCGCTGGCGTTGGCGAGGTGACCGAACAGCCAGGCGATCGGCACGAAGCTCGCCAGCATGATCGCGCCGACAATGCCGATGGGGATGTCGTGCTCGGTGCGCGGCAGCGAATCGAGCTTGCCGGCCTTGCGCACCTTCGAGGCCGCCATGGCCGAGGCGAGGCCGTTCCACACCGGCTTGACCAGCTTGAGCAGGGTCCAGATGGCGGCGACGCCGATGGTGCCGGCACCAAGGAAGCGCACCTGATGACTCCAGGTCGCGCCGGCGATGTCTTCCGCGCTTCCCGCCAGGCCGGCGGCCAGCGCCGAGAAATGCGGCACACCCCAACCCCAGCCGATCAGCGCGCCCAGCAGCATGGCGACGCCGACCCACAGGCCGACCAGATGGCCCACCGCGAACAGTGCCATCGACAGGGCGAAGTCGAAACCGCTGACGCCGGAACCGACCTTGAAATAGGACTTCACGTCGCTGGCAAACAGGCGCGTCGCCACCACGACGGCGAAGCCCGCCGACACGAGCGAACCCCAGACGACCGCGCGCAGGCCGGCGCGGCTTTCTTCCACGCCGCGCGCGTCGTCGCCGCTGCCGACCTTCAGCACCTCGGCGCAGGCCACGCCCTCGGGATACGGCAGGTCGGAGCCGGTGACCAGGGCGCGCCGCAGCGGAATCGAATACATCACGCCGAGCACGCCGCCGAGCAGGCAGATGAGGAAGGACTCCCAGAAGGGGAAGCCGGTCCACCAGCCGATCATGACCAGACCGGGCAGAACGAAGATGATCGAGGAGAGGGTGCCGGCCGCCGAGGCAACCGTCTGCACGATGTTGTTTTCCTGCAGGGTGGAATCCTTGAAGCCGCGCAGCAGGGCCATCGAAATGACCGCGGCGGGAATCGAGGTGGCAAACGTCAGGCCGGCCTTGAGGCCGAAGAACACGTTGGCCGCGGTGAAGGCGACCGTGATGACCACGCCCAGCGCCAGCCCGCGCCAGGTCAGTTCGGTGCGCGCAGTCGCGCCGGACGGTGCAGGTGAACTCACAGGGCAGGTCCTCGGCCAAGGGGGCGCCAAGTATTGCAGAGCGGGCGGCGGGCGAGGAGGGCGCGGGCGGCGGCTGCGCCCCACGGCCGCGGGGCGCCATCGCCCCGGCGTACGCCGCTTCCGTGGCACACTCCGGCGGTTGCCTGTCGCCGGAATCCGCGTATGTCCGCCATCGCCACCGAACCGCCCCTCGACCGCAGCGACGACTTCCTCGGCCAGCCCAAGGGCGTGTACGTGTGCTTCTTCACCGAGATGTGGGAGCGCTTTTCCTTCTACGGCATGAAGGCGCTGCTGCTGCTCTATCTGCTGCAGCACCACAAGTTCGGCGACAAGGGCGGGCTGGACGTGCTCGGCGCCTACGGCGGCCTGGTGTACTGCCTGCCGGTCATCGGCGGCGTCATCGCCGACCGCTGGCTGGGCATGCGCCGCGCGGTGATCTTCGGCGGCCTGCTGCTGTGCGCCGGGCACCTGGGCATGGTGGTCGAAGGCCACGAGGCCACGGTGGTGAACGGTGTGGTGCAGCGCGACGAGCCGGCGCTATGGGCATTCTATTTTTCCCTGTCGCTCATCATCCTCGGCGTGGGTTTCCTCAAGCCCAACGTCTCGACCATCGTGGGCAAGCTCTACCCGCCCAACGACGCGCGCCGCGATTCGGGTTTCTCGCTGTTCTATGCAGGCATCAACCTCGGCGGCCTGCTCGCGCCCATCGTCTGCGGCTACCTCGGCCAGACCCTGGGCTGGCGCTACGGCTTCGGCGCCGCCGGCATCGGCATGCTACTGGGCCTGGCGCAGTTCCTGTGGGGCCAGCGCTACCTGCGCGGCCATGCCGAGGCGCCGGCTCCGCAGCGCCTGCGCGAGCGCGTCGCGGGCCTGCCGCGCGAGGCGTGGATCTACCTGCTGTCGGTGCTGGGACTGGTGCCGGTGGCGGGGCTCATGTGGGCGGTGGCCAACGGCGCCTTCAGCCTGGGCGGCGAGATCAGCCTGGCCCTGCTGCTGATGATCGTGATGCT
>DAOOVM010000168.1:0-6626 GCA_035370085.1 Rhodanobacteraceae bacterium
ACCCGACGGTGTCGCTCACCACCGGTCGCGTTACCGATGGCCCCCTCAACGATCGCCTCGTCGGCGTGACCGTGCGGATTCCGCTCTTCGTGCGCAACAGCTATCGCGCAGAAACCACCGCGGCGCGTGCGAGTGCGGAGGCGGCGGATGCCACCTTGCGCGATAGCCGACTTCGTGCCACCGCGCAATGGGAACAGGCGCGCACGAGCTATCGCGCACTGCGCGATGCGTGGCTGGCCTGGCAAGGCAGCCATGCGGCGCGGGCAGCGGACCGCGCGGCTCTGCTGCAGAAGCTGTGGGAAGCGGGCGAGCTCAGCACCGCGGACTACCTCGTCCAGTTGAAGCAAAGCCTGGACACCGAACTCACCGCCACCGGCGTACGCGCCCGCGTGTGGCAGGCCTGGGCCGATTGGCTCGCCGCATCCGGCGGTCTCGCCCAGTGGCTGGACCTCGCCGACCGCCCCGCCGACGCCCCTTAAGGAATTCTTCCCATGAAACAGTTTGCGTTCGTATTTCTCGCGGCGGCCGGTGTTGCCGCCAACGGTTGGGCTGCCGAGAAAGCCCCTGCGGCAGCGCCCGCAGAAGAAAGTCCGCTGGTGCTGGACGCGGCGACCCAGAAGCAATTGGGCGTTGCGACGACGGAGGTCAAAACCCAGATCGAGTCGGAGGAAGTCAAAGCGCCGGGCGAGGTAAAGGCCAATGCCTATGCCACGGTGCTCGTGTCGCCGCGTGTGGCCGCGCAGGTGGTGCGGCGCGAGGCCAAGCTCGGCGATGCGATCAAGGCGGGTCAGCCCTTGGTGACGCTGTCGAGCGTCGAGGTTGCCGAAGCCCAGGGCGCCCTCATCGTGGCTGAGCGCGAGTGGCAGCGCGTGAAGGCCCTCGGTGCCGATGCGGTCTCCGCCAAGCGCTTTACCGAAGCCCAGGTAGCACGCGATCAGGCGAACGCAAAGTTGCGTGCCTATGGCTTGGCAGACGGCGAGATCGCGGCACTCTTGCGCGGCGGTTCGTCGCGTGCGACCGGCGAGTTCTCGTTGCTTGCCCCGCAGACCGGTCGCGTCACGACCGACGATTTCGTGGTCGGCGAACGCGTGGAACCGGGTAAACCCCTCTTCACCCTCGTCGACGAATCCAGCGTATGGGTCGAAGCTCAGTTGCCGCCGAGCGCCATCGAAGGCGTGGCCACGGATGCGACGGCGCGTGTCGTGGCTCACGGGCAGAGCCTTGAGGGCAAGGTGGTGCAACGTGCGCACCGCAGCCAGGAAGCCACGCGAACCTCGCCGGTCCGCATCCAGGTGCCGAACGACAAGGATCTGCTGCATCCGGGCGAATTCGTCGAAGCGTTCGTGGCCACCTCCGGCACCGAGCCGGTCCTTACGGTGCCGTCGGAAGCCATCGTGCAATTGCAGGGCCAGACCGTGGTGTTCAAGGCGGTCGCCGGCGATCGCTTTGAAGCGGTCCCCATCGAGGCAAGTGCAGCCCGCGGCACGTCCGCGCGCATCACGCGAGGCCTCGCCGAAGGCGATCGCGTGGTCGTGAAAGGCGCGTACGTGCTCAAAGCGCGCCTCCTGAAGTCGCAGTTGGGAGAAGAGTGATGACAATCTTCTCCATGCCTGAGACGGGAGTGCTCCCATGCTGAACGCCCTCGTCGAACTCTCGCTTCGTTACAAAGTATTGGTGCTGATCGCGTTCATCGTGATCGGCTTCCTCGGCTACCAGGCCGTCCGCAACGTGCCGATCGATGCCTTCCCCGACGTCACTCCCGTACAGGTCAACGTCTACACCGAATCACCCGGGCTTGCCGCCGAGGACGTCGAGCAGCTGCTGACCTTTCCGGTGGAATCGGCCATGGCCGGCCTGCCCAAGGTGCAGGAGATCCGCTCGGTCAGCCTGTTTGGCCTCTCCTACGTGTCGGTGTACTTCGCGGACGACATGGA
The DNA here is from genome assembly GCA_035370085.1 of Rhodanobacteraceae bacterium. GTDB lineage: Bacteria > Pseudomonadota > Gammaproteobacteria > Xanthomonadales > Rhodanobacteraceae > Tahibacter. The sequence goes on from DAOOVM010000168.1 coordinate 1,935, forward strand.
CATCTACTTCGCCCGGCAGCTGGTCAACGAACGACTGCAAGAGGTGGGGGATCGCCTTCCGGCCGGCTACGGCAAGCCCGGCATGGGTCCGAACACGTCCGGTCTCGGCCAGGTGCTCTGGTACACCGTCGAACGCACCGACGAAAAGCTGAAAGACCGTTTGAGCGACACCGAGTTGCGCAGTCTGCAGGACTGGACCGTGCGCCTCATCTTGCGCACCGCGCCGGGTGTGGACGACGTGACGTCGTGGGGCGGCCAGGAACGCCAGTACCAAGTGCGTATCGACCCCCTGAAGCTCATCAAGCATCAGCTGGGTTTCAAGGAAGTGATCGCTGCGCTGGAAGCCAACAACGGCCAGGTCGGCGGCAATTTCATCGACGTCGGACGCGAGCAATTCCTGGTGCGCGGCCTGGGCCTCGTCAAGAACGCCGAGGACATCGGCCGCATCGTACTCAAGACCGAAGACGGCACGCCCGTGTACGTGCGCGATGTCGCCGAGATCGCCGAAGGCGGCGCGCCGCGGTTTGGCGCCGTCACCCGGGACGGCAAAGAAGTCGTCATGGGCATGGCGCTCTCGCGCATCGGCGAGAACGCGAAGAACGTCGTCGATGCGGTGAAAGCCAAGCTCGAGACGGCCAAGGCCGCGCTGCCGGAAGGCGTGGTGGTGAAGCCGGTGTACGAGCGCACGGACCTGGTGAACAAGGCTGTGGGCACCGCCGTGCGGGCGCTGATCGAAGGCTCGCTGCTGGTCGGCCTGATCCTGTTCTTGTTTCTGGGCGAACTGCGCTCAGCCATCGTGGTGATCGTGGCGCTACCGTTGGCGATGCTGATCGCCTTCATCGGCATGCAGTACGCGGGATTGTCGGCCAACCTCATGTCGCTCGCGGGCCTTGCGATCGGCATCGGCATGATGGTGGACGGCGCCGTGGTGGTCGTGGAGAACGCCTTCCGTATCATGGCCGAGCGCCACGCGCACGGCGAACGCGTCGATCGCACGGCCGCCGTGCTCGCGGCCGCCCGCGAAGTGGCCAATCCGGTTGCCTTTGCCATCGGCATCATCATCGTCGTGTTCCTGCCGCTCTTCAGTCTCGAAGGGCTGGAGGGCAAGCTGTTCAAGCCGATGGCGCTCAACATCAGCTTCGCCATGGGCGGCTCGCTGCTGCTGGCGCTGACGTTGATCCCGGTGCTGGCGGCGCTGATCTTGAAACCCAAGGAAGAGAAGGACACGCGTCTCGTGGCGTGGCTGAAGCGTCGTTACGCGCCGCTCCTAGCGTGGGCGCTGGCGCGCAAGAAGCGCACGCTGGGCATCGCCGGCGGTGCCTTGCTTGCGAGCCTCGCGCTGTTTCCGTTCTTGGGCAAGGAGTTCATGCCGCAGCTTCAGGAGGGTTCGATCATGTGGCGCGTGACGGGCATTCCATCCAGCTCGCTGGATGAGTCCATCGACGTGTCCAAGCGGATCGCCGAGGCATTCAAGCAGTTTCCGGAAGTGGAGACCACGCTCGCCATGATCGGCCGCGCCGAGAAGGGCGAGACCGCCGACGTCAACTATATGGAGATCTACACGGCGTTGAAGCCGGAGAAGGAGTGGAAGACTGGCCGATCGATCCAGCAGCTGGATGCGGCGATGCTCGAGACGTTGGAGAAGGTCGTGCCGACTACTGTGCCGAGCTTCACCCAGCCGATCCAGATGCGCGTGGAAGAGCTCATCTCCGGCGTGCGTGCCACCTTGGCGCTCAAGCTCTATGGGCCGGATCTGCAGGAACTTGACCGCCAGAGCCAGGCGATCAAGGCGGCCTTGGCCAAAGTGCCCGGGGTCGCGGATCTGGCGTTGGAAGCCAACCTCGGTAAACCTCAGATCAAGATCGCCGTAAACCGCGAGGCCCTGGCGCGCTATGGGCTCAATGCGGACGACGTGCTGACGGTCGTGCGCAACGGCGTGGGCGGTGAGCCGGTGAGCACCCTGCTCGATGGCGTGAAGCGCTTCGACATCGCCGTAGTGCTCAACAAGGACTCCAAGGCCTCGGTGCCGGCGATCGAGAGCCTGCCGCTTCGAGCCCCCAGTGGCGCCCTCGTCACACTGCGCGACGTGGCGGACGTTAGCGTCGCCGAAGGCTACTCCTTCGTGCGTCGCGAGGCGCTCCAGCGCTATGCCGTGCTGCAGATGGACGTGCGTGGCCGCGATATCGATGGCTTCGTAAAGGACGCGAACGCGGCTATTGCCCAGCAGGTCAAGTTGCCGTCCGGGTACTGGACCGAATGGGGCGGCGCGTTCGAGAACCAGCAACGTGCGATGGCGAAGTTGGGGCTCATCGTGCCGATCACGATCTTCTTCATCTTCGTGCTGCTCTACACCGCGTTCAACTCGGTGCGGCACGCGGGATTGATCCTGGCGAACGTGCCCTTCGCCACCATCGGCGGCATCCTCGCGCTTGCCATCACTCGCCAGTACCTATCCGTGCCTTCGGCTATTGGCTTCATTGCGGTGTTCGGGGTCGCGATGTTGAACGGCATCGTGCTGGTGAGCTTCTTGAACGAGTTGCGGGAAAAAGGTTTCTCGATACGCGAGGCCGTGGTGCAAGGCACCGCCCTGCGGCTGCGACCGGTGCTGATGACCGCGAGTGTCGCGGTGCTCGGCCTCGTGCCCATGCTGTTGTCGCGCGGTGTGGGTGCCGAGACCCAGCGCCCGCTCGCGGCTGTCGTGGTCGGAGGCCTCATCACCTCCACGCTGCTCACCCTGTTGTTGCTCCCTGTTCTCTACGAATGGATCGAGGAGCGCGCCGAACGTCGCGCTCGCGAGGAGGAACTGTCATGAAAGAAGTAAAAGCTTTTGTGCACCGCGGCCGCGTGGCCGACATCGTGCACGCCCTGAACGCAGCCGGGTACCGGCACCTGACGGTCATCGACGTGCAGGGTCTCTTGCGGGCGCTCAGCGCCCGCGAAGAGACCTATTCCCTGGAAATTGGCGAGCGCGTGACCCGTGAGGTCCGCCTGGAACTGGTCTGCAGCGACGACACAGTGCACCGTGCGGTCCAGCTGATCCAGCAGTTCGGACGGACCGGGCAGCCCGTCGCCGGATGGATCTATGTCAGTCCCGTCGAGTTGGCCTTGCCGATCGATGGCACCGTGCTGCCTTCCAAGGAGGGCGCGCCGTGAGCGGCGCGCCTGGGCACACCCATGACCGCGCCGCCGAGGGCGGCGCAGGCCACGGCCACGACCACGGCATTGGTCAAGCACCCGAGAAGGCCCTGCGTCGCGCCTTGTTCCTCACTGGCGGCTTCATGCTGGCAGAGGCCATCGGTGGGTATCTCACCAACAGCCTGGCCCTCATCTCCGATGCGGCGCACATGCTCACCGACACCGCAGCCTTGGCGATTGCCCTGATCGCCATTCGCATCGGTCGGCGCGCACCGGACACCCTGCGCACTTTCGGTTACGCCCGCTTCGAGATCCTTGCGGCGATGTTCAATGCGGTCGTGCTGGTCCTGGTGGCGATGTACATCCTGTACGAGGCCATCGAACGCTTCCGCAATCCACCTGCGATTGCGTCTGGCGCCATGATGGGCATCGCTGCCTTGGGGCTCGTCGTGAATGTGCTGTCGATGCGCCTGTTGCGCGGAGGCAGCGACAGTAGCCTCAACGTCAAAGGGGCGTACCTGGAAGTGTGGAGCGACATGCTGGGGTCGGTCGGCGTGCTCGCGGCCGGCGCGATCATCGCCCTGACCGGCTGGAAGCCTATCGATCCGATCATCGCGGTGCTCATTGGTCTGTGGGTGCTGCCGCGAACGTGGACGCTGCTCAAGGACAGCCTCAACGTGCTGCTGGAAGGCGTGCCCGGCGGCGTCGCGGTCGCCGATATCGAAGCGGCAGTTCGTGCGGTGCCGGGCGTGAAGAACCTGCACCATCTGCACGTCTGGGCGGTAAGTAGTGGCAAGAGCCTCCTCACCGCGCACGTGGAACGCGATCCGACGGGAGGCAGCGATACGGCCCTGTTGTCGGCGATCAACGCCGTGCTGCGCGAGCGCTTTCAGATCAGCCACAGCACGTTGCAGCTGGAAGACACCGGCTGTGCCGACCCGTCCTGTGATCTCGTATCGGGATCCGCCCACACGTCAGGGAGTGAGGACCATGGCCACAGCCACTGAGTCCCGCCGCTACTCGATCGCGTCCCTGGATTGCCCGGTGGAGGAGATGTCCATCCGCCGTGCCCTGGAACCGATTGGCATCGAGGGCCTGCGTTTTGAGCTCGCAAAGCGAACGGTCACCATCACTGCTGCCGCGACATCGCTGCCTGCTGCCGTGGCGGCGATTCGGGCAGCCGGGTTCGAGCCCGTGGATGTCACGCCTCCCAGCGTGTCGACCGCATCCCCCGTCCCGGTCACCCGATTTCGCATCCCCGCCCTGTGCTGTGCCGCCGAAGAAGCGGCCATACGGCGCGCCCTGCAATTCGTGGACGGGATCGAGTCCTTACGCTTCGATCTCGGGGCGCGGACGGCGATCGTTGCGGCGGCGCCTCCCGTGGTGCCGGCGGTAGTGGCTGCTCTACAGCGTGCCGGGTTCGCACCGGAGGCTCAGGCATCGACGGTGACCGAGGCGCCCACGGTGGCCGCCCCGTCGTTCGTTCGCAGCGAGATCGCTCGTCTCGTCCTGGCCCTGGTTCTGGCCTGCGCCGCCGAGGGTGTTGGCTACCTCGCG
>DAOOVM010000169.1:0-6608 GCA_035370085.1 Rhodanobacteraceae bacterium
ACGCGCGCCTTCCTGGAGCGCCGCAAGGCGCAGTTCCGCGGCGAGTAGCCGCGCCGACGGCACGCCCGCCGCGGCCCGCGCTCCGCCCTCAGGCCGAGGCGCCACCACGCCGGCGGCGGATGCCGCCGGCTGCCATCGCGTCACAATCGAGGCTTCCTCGCTGCGGTGCCGCCCATGAAGCCCTCCCTCGCCCGACTGGCCGGTCTCGGCCTCGCCCTGTGCGCTGCCGACGTACCGGCGGAATCGGCCGAGGCACCCGAGAGCGCGGGCGAAGGAATCGAGGCCAGGCGCCGACGCGAGGAGCATGGCCCTGCTCCCGCCGACGCCCTACCCACGGTCCAGGTCACCGCCACCCGCGCTGCGGTGGCCGCGCGCGACGTGCCACGCGCGATCGACGTCGTGGACGCCTCTGCCGCGCGCAGCGCCGGCGCCCTGACCCTGGCCGACCTGCTGCGCGGCCGTCCCGGCATCGCCGTGCAGGCCACCACGCCGGGCCAGGCCACGCCCATCGTGCGCGGGCTGAAGGGCTCGGAAGTGCTGCACGTGGTGGACGGCTTCCGCTTGAACAACGCCATCTTCCGCAACGCGCCGAACCAGTATTTCGCCCTCGTCGACGCCCAGAGCCTGGACCGCCTGGAAGTGGTGCGCGGACCGGGTTCCACGCTGTACGGCTCCGACGCCATGGGCGGCGTGGTGCAGGCCCTTACGCCGGAATACCGCTATACGGGCACGCCCTGGCAGGCCGAGGGCGGCGCGCGCTGGCAGTTCGCCAGCGGCGATCTGTCCCGCCTCGCCCACGCCGAGGCCGCGGCCGGGCGCGAGGGCCTCTCCCTCGCCGGCAGCGTCACGCGGCAGGACGTGGGCACGCGGCGGCTGGGCGAGGGCGCGCGTCTGCACCCGTCGGCCTTCGACGCGCGCGCGGCCCAGGCCAAGCTGCTGTGGAGCCCGCACGCCGATGCGGAACTCGTGCTGTCGGCGCAGTACCTCATCCAACCGTCCACGCCGCGCGTGGACGAACTCGTGCCTGGCTACGGTCAGGTGCAGCCCACGTCGGCCGAGTTCTACTTCGAGCCGAACCGGCGACGCTTCCTGCAGGTGAAATACCGCCTGGAACGCACCACCGCCTGGTACGACCGCGCCGAGTTCCAGCTCGGGCGCCAGCTCATCGACGACGACCGCCGCACGCGCGACTTCGGCAGCAGTCAGCGCGACCTGGAGCGCAACCGCGACCGTCTGGACGGCGCCACGGCCAGCTTCCAGCGCGAGGCCGGCGCGCACCGCCTGGCCTACGGCATCGATCTCTACCGCGACCGCGTCGACAGCACGCGCGAGCGGCTGAATCTCAGCAGCGGCGTGCTGACGCCGCGCGCGGCGCGCTTTCCCGACGGCGCCCGCATGCGCAGCGACGGCCTGTGGCTGAGCGACGCGCTGACGCTGGCGCCACGCTGGCAGCTCGACGCCGCCCTGCGCTACGACCGCGTGGTGACCGAACTGCCGCCCAACGCCCAGGGCGTCGGCGTGCGCCTGGCACCGCGCGACCTCAGCGGCAGCCTCGCCCTGGGCTTTCATGCCCGCGACGACCTGCGCCTGGTCGGCAGTCTGGCGCGCGGCTTCCGCGCACCCAATGTGTTCGACCTCGGCGTCTTCGGCGATCGCCCCGGCAACCGCTACGCCGTGCCCAATGCGGACTTACGGCCGGAAACCGTCGTCACCGCGGACGTGGGCGTCAAGCTGGATCGCGAAGGCTGGCGCGGCGAGGCCTTCCTGTGGCGCTCGCGCTACCGCGACAAGATCACCGCCGTCGACACCGGTGAGGTCACGCCGAGCGGCCGCCTCGTGGTGCAAAACCGCAACCTCGCCAGCCTCGACCTGTGGGGCGTCGAAGCCGGCCTCTCCTGGCGCTTCGGCGCGGGCAGCGAGGCCTACGGCGTGCTGAACCTCACCCGCGGCAGCGAGCGCGATGGCGCAACGCACTACGCCGCCGACCGCATCCCGCCGCTGAACGGCCGCATGGGCCTGCGCTGGCGCCCGCGCACGAACCTGCGCCTGGAAGGCTACGCCGCCTATGCGGCGCGGCAGGATCGCCTGAGTCCGCGCGACGCCATCGACCCGCGCATCAATCCCGCCGGCACGCCCGGCTGGAGCACGCTGAACGCCAGCGCAGCCTGGGACTTCCGCCGCGATGCGACCCTGACTCTGCGCCTGGACAACCTCGCCGACCGCCGCTACCGCGAGCACGGCTCGGGCGCGGACGAGGTCGGGCGCAGCGCGACGGTGGCGTTGGACTGGCGCTACTGAGCCGCGCGCGGCCCGGCGCGGCGCATCAGGCCACGAGCCGCCCGATCAGATCGTGCTCGTCGGCGTGCACGATCTCCACCTCGACGAACTGGCCGGCCTTGAGCGACTGGCCTTCGTCGATGCGCACGATGCCGTCGATCTCCGGCGCATCGGCTTTCGAGCGCGCCACCGCGCCGTCCGCGTCCACGTGGTCGACCAGCACCTGCTGGCGCGTGCCGATCTTGGCGTCGAGACGGGCGGCGGAAATTTCCGCCTGCACTTCCATGAAGCGCTCGAGGCGCTCCTCCTTCACTTCTTCCGGCACCGCGTCGGGCAGCGCATTGGCGGCAGCGCCTTCCACCGGCGAATAGGCGAAGGCGCCGACGCGGTCGAGCTGCGCCTCGCGCAGGAAGTCCAGCAATTCCTCGAATTCGGCCTCGGTTTCGCCGGGGAAACCGACGATGAAGGTGCTGCGGATGGTGAGGTCGGGGCAGCCGCGGCGCCAGGCCTGCACGCGCTCCAGCACCTTGTCCACCGCGCCGGGGCGCTTCATCAGCTTGAGGATGCGCGGGCTGCCGTGCTGGAAGGGGATGTCGAGGTACGGCAGCACCTTGCCATCCGCCATCAGCGGAATGATCTCGTCCACGTGCGGATACGGGTACACGTAGTGCAGACGCGACCACACGCCGAGCTCGCCCAGGCCGCGGCACAGGTCCTTCATGCGCGTCTGGTACGTCGCGCCGCGCCAGGCGCGTTCGGCGTACTTCAGGTCCACGCCGTAGGCGCTGGTGTCCTGCGACACGACCAGCAGTTCCTTGACGCCGCCCTTCACCAGCTTTTCCGCCTCGACGAGCACCTCGTCGATTGGCCGCGAGACGAGATCGCCGCGCATCGACGGAATGATGCAGAAGCTGCAGCGGTGATTGCAGCCCTCGGAAATCTTCAGGTACGCATAGTGCTTCGGCGTCAGCTTGATGCCGACGCCCTCGATGGACCCGGCACCAAGGTGCCGGGTCGGCGGCACCAGGTCGAGGAAGGGATCGTGCTTGGGCGGCAGCGCCGCGTGCACCGCATTCATCACGCTCACGTAATCCTGCGGACCGCTGATCGACAGCACATCCGGGTGCGCCTCGCGGATCACCCCGGCGCGCTTGCCGAGGCAACCGGTGACGATCACCTTGCCGTTCTCCTCCAGCGCCTCACCGATGGCGTCGAGCGATTCCGCCACGGCCGAATCGATGAAGCCGCAGGTGTTGACCACCACCACGTCGGCCGCGTCGTAGCTCGGCACGATGTCGTAGCCCTCCACGCGCAGCTGGGTGAGGATGCGCTCGGAATCGACCAGCGCCTTGGGGCAGCCGAGGCTGACGAAACCGACCTTGGGGTTCTTGCGGGACATGGCGACGGGAGGCGTGGCGGGCCGCGGATTCTACGGCGGTGGGGGCGTGGGGTCGAATCCGTCGTCCTTCGAACACGAGACCCGCCCCGCCGCCGACACTGCTGCTGCGCTATGGAGAAACGCCGCGCCGCTGGCGACAGCGCCCGACGCCAATCCACCGATCGTCCCCGCGGCCACCGCCTGCCCGGCCGCAGGTGCCTTTGCAGACGCGCTCCGGCCGGCACCGGGGCCGTCCGTCGGCGGCATGGTTGCGCGCGACCTGCACGCACCCGGATCGGCGCCGTGTGGCCTACTCGAAGCCGTTCGCGAACAGGGTGTCGGGTACGACGTAGATGCCGAAGGCGAGGGAGAACGGGGTGCTCAAGCCCGTGGCCGGGCCGCCGATGACGCGCATCGGCGCCACATCACCGCCGGCGTCCGCGGGGTAGACGCGCACATCGCCGGTCGCGCTGTTGGCGACGAACAGCTCCGACCCGCGGACAGAGATGTCCAGCGGCATGGCCAAGCCGGTCGCGGGGCCGGCGAGCACCCGCAGCGGTGCGCTGTCGCCATCGGCGTTACGCGCGAAGCTCAGGATGCGCGCGTCATAGTACTGGCTCACCAGCAGCTCGGCCGGCGTCACTGCCAGCCCGAGGTTGCAGCAGCCCAGCCCGGTGTTCGCTCCGGCGAGGTGGCGCAGCGGCGCGTCCGCAGCGGTGGCGTCGCGGGCATAGGCGTAGACGGAGGTGGGGTCGACGAAGTGCCGGGCGATGAACAACTCGTTGCCGTCCTGCGCGATGGCATAGGCTCCGCTCATCGCGTTGATGCAGCGCAGCGGCGCCGCGTCGCCGGCGGCCAGGGCGTCGAAGACGCAGACGGGCCCCGTGCTGGAGGACGCGAACAGCTCGCCGCGGTCCAGTTCGATGCCGTAGACCCCACCCAGGGTGGTGTTGGGTCCGGCCAGGGTGCGCACGGGCGCCACGTCGCCGAGCGGCCCCATGGCGTACGCGCGGATCGACTCGCCGCTGCCGCTGGCGACGTACAGGTTCTCGCTGTCGAAGGCAAGGCTGCGCACGTCGGCAAGACCCGTGCCTGCGCCGGCCAGCACCGCCACCGGCGCCACGTCGCCCTCGGCGTCGATGGGAAACAGGCGCACCGAGGCATTGCCCACGTCGCCAACCGCCACGACCGGCAACGGCGTGCCGGCCTCCAGGCGCAGGTTGTCGAAGCGCGTGCCCGGCGCGGCGTTGTCGTACAGGCCGACGCGGCCATGCAGGAAATCCATGCCGGGAGGGTTGGACACCGTGCCCAGGTCGAGCGTGCTGGTCGGCAGCGCGGCACCGTTGAGATAGGCCCGCAGGATGGGGCCGTTGCCCGTGACGCGCAGACGCGTGGCACCGCTGCCGAGGCTGGGCTGGATGGCGGCATAGCCGTACACCGTCCACGGCCCGCCCACCGGGTCGGCCACGACGTGCCAGTACATGCGGTCCGGGAACACCACGAGCAGCACACCGGCGCTGGCGTCGGCATTGGCGCGCAACCACAGGCCGCCGTCGGCAGGCTCAAGCGCGTCGACATCGACGCTGAAGTCGGTGAGCTCGTAGGGCAGCAGGGCGGCGGTGACCGGGGAGTTGCCGGGCTGCTGCGCGGCATAGGTGCCGCCAGTCACGGCCCAGTTGCCGCGCAGACTGACCCACGGCAGCTGGGTGCCGGCGTCGAAGTTGTCGCGCCAGACCGGAGCGGCCAGTGCCGGAGCCACTAGCAGCACGCTCGTACAGATCAGGCCGCACAGGGCGCGGATCGCTGGGGACATGACACGCTGCCTCGCATCGGATGGGATGCTTCGACCCTAGGCCCAATCCGCGCGCTGGCGCTTGACGCGCGTCAAACACGCGACCGCGCCGGGGGGCATCGGCCGGCCGCTACCGCGCGCAGTCCCCGGGGCCTGCGCGCCGGCCGGGGCGGCAGCGGAGCAGGTACCATAGGCCGCCAGGGGAGAAGTCCGGCGTCCGCCGGCAAGGAAGGCCCCGCCGCTCCGGATGCTCGTTCCCTCGCTCGCGCCTCCGCCCGCCCTGCGGCCCGCCGCGCCGCGGCCACGCTCGCGCCTCGTGCCGGCCCTGATGGCGATCGTGCTGGTGTGCCTGGCGGGATTGCCCGGTCCGCGCGCCCACGATCTGACCCCCGAGGCGGCGGCGCACATCGCCGGCACCTGGCGCCTGCTCGCCGGCGCGGCGTCCGACACCTGGCGCAGCCTGGACACGGTGCTCAGCCCGCTGATCGGCGTGCGCGGCCGCTTCGAACTGGCGCGCGCCGCCGGCACGCTGCAGTTGCTGCTCGGCGGCGTGGGCGACGAGGCCAGTGCTCCCTGGGCGGTGGCGGAGGCACAGGCGCGCCGGCTCGGGCGCGAGGCGCTCGCCCTCGACGCCCTGCGCGTGCAGGTGGAGATGCAGCTCAGCGGCGGGAACTACGGCGCCGCGGACGCCCTCACCGCGCAGCTGTTGGAGCGGGCCCGGGCGGCAGGCAATGGCGCCTTCCAGGCGTCGGCGGAGGGGTTCCTCGGCATCCTGGCGCGCCGCCACGGTGAGCTGGAGGCTGCCCGGCAGCACCAAGAAAACGCCCTGGCCCTGCGCCGCGCCCTCGGCGACGACGCGGGCATCGCCCAGGCCCTGGCCAACCTCGGCACGGTTTATCGCGACCTCGGCGACTTCGCCCGCGCGCTGGACCTGCAGCTGGAGGCACTGGACCTGCGCCGCCGCCTCGGACTGGGCGAAGGCGTCGACCTGTCCTATCGCAACATCGCCCTGCTCTACCGCGAGATCGAGGACGCCGAGCAGGCACGCGCCAACTTCAGCGCGGCGCTGGCCGCCGCCGAAGCACGCCACGACCCGGCCAGCCTGGCCACCGTGCTGGGCAGCTTCGCCAGTTTCTGCAACGACAACGGCGAACCCAATGC
>DAOOVM010000170.1:0-3641 GCA_035370085.1 Rhodanobacteraceae bacterium
GAACACGACACGGCCGACGGCCGTGCCCGGCAGGGCGTGCGGGGCACCGGGGTGAGTGCCGCCGTGGACGCGCGCCGACCGCGGCGCCGCAGCCCCCCGTCGTACCGCGTGCCGGTCGCGGATGGGGCAGGATCGGGGCCTGCGCCCTGCACCGGCGCACCGGGATCGAGCCGCGGCGCAATCGGCACCACCCTGGACACGGCACGCCGCGTCGTGCGCCGACGCGCGCGATGGGCGGCGGAGCGTTCCTGGCTGGCCGATCTTCGGCACGGCCCCCGAGGCTCCCTAGTGGAAGTCGCGCGAGCTAACGGCAAGGGCCCCCAGCAGGGCACTGTAGTCGTGCAGCCGCCCGGCGATGAGGTGGCGCACCCCGTCGACGGCTTCGAGACGGCCGTCGACGGCAAGCATGCGCGATTCGATCAGCACGCGGCGCTGGCGTTCGGCCAGGTCGCGCCAGACCACGACGTTGACCGTGCCATCCTCGTCCTCCAACGTGACGAAGGTGACGCCGCTGGCGGTCTGCGGGCGCTGCCGCACGGTGACCAGTCCGGCGGCGCGCACGCAGCTGCCGTGGGGCAATGCATCGAGTTCGCGCGAGCGCCGGCAGCGACGTGCATCCAGGCGGCGACGCAGCAGCGCCAGAGGATGCGGGCCGAGGCTCAGGCCCGTGCTGGCGTAGTCGGCGAGCAGATCGTCCGCGACGCGCGGGACCGGCAGGCTGACGGGTGTCTCGACCACGGCCAGGCCGCCGAACAGCGGTCGCTGCGCCTCCACGCCCTGCACGGCCCAGCGCGCGCGGTGGCGATGGCCGGCGAGGGCGCGCAGCGCGCCGGCGTCGGCGAGCAGGGTGCGATGGCGCGCGTCCAGCGCGGCGCGGGCGCACAAGTCATCGACGTCGCGAAACGGCGCCACCGCGCGCGCCGCAACGAGGCGCGCGGCAACATCGGCGGCGAAGCCGCGCACTTCGCGCAGGCCCAGGCGCAGCGCCGGCTGCCGCGCCGCATCGGCACACGGTTCCAGGGTGGAGTCCCACGCACTGTGGCGCACGTCGACCGGGCGTACCTCGACACCATGGCGGCGCACGTCCTGCACCAGCTGGCTGGCCGAGTAGAAGCCGAGCGGCTGTGCATTCAGCAGCGCGCAGGTGAACGCCGCCGGCTCGTGGCACTTCAGCCAGCAGCTGACGTACGTGAGCAGGGCGAAGCTGGCGGCGTGCGATTCCGGAAAGCCGTAGCTGCCGAAACCCTTGATCTGTTCGAACACCTGCTCGGCGAACTCGGCGGCGTAGCCACGCGCGGCCATGCCGCAGAGGATGCGCTCGCGGAAATACTCCAGGCCGCCGCGGCGCTTCCACGCCGCCATCGAACGGCGCAGTTGGTCGGCCTCGCCGGGCGTGAAGCCGGCGGCGACCACGGCGAGCTGCATCACCTGTTCCTGGAACAGCGGCACGCCCAAGGTGCGCGCGAGCACCTGCCGCAAGTCTTCGGACGCGTAACTGACCGGCTCCGTGCCCTGCCGGCGACGCAGATAGGGATGCACCATGCGGCCCTGGATCGGGCCGGGCCGCACGATCGCCACCTCGATCACCAGGTCGTAGAAATCGGCCGGCTTCAGCCGCGGCAGCATCGCCTGCTGCGCACGCGACTCGATCTGGAATACGCCGACCGTGTCGGCGCGCTGGATCATGGCGTAGGTGGCGGCATCCTCGGCGGGAACCGTCGCCGGGGCGAGATCGCGACCGCGGTGCACGCGCAGCAGGTCGAAGCACTTGCGCAGGGCGGTGAGCATGCCGAGCGCGAGGCAGTCGACCTTCAGCAACCCGAGCGATTCCAGGTCGTCCTTGTCCCACTGGATCACGCTGCGCTCGGGCATGGCCGCGTTCTCCACCGGGACCAGCGCGTGCAGCGGCTCGTCGGAAATGACGAATCCGCCAACGTGCTGCGAGAGGTGGCGCGGCGCGTCCAGCAGCTCGCGGGTCAGCCGCAGCACGCGGCGCAGGATCGGCGTCTCCGGATCGAAACCGCGCTCGCGCAACCGCGTGTCGATGCAGGCCTCGCCGTCCCACCAGTCGAACACGTGGCTGAGCTGCTCGATCTGGTCGGGCGCGAGGCCGAGCGCCTTGGCGACGTCGCGCACGGCGGACTTGCCGCGATAGGCGATCACCGTCGCCGCCAGCGCCGCGCGCTCGCGACCGTACTTGGCGTAGACATACTGGATCACTTCCTCACGGCGCTCGTGCTCGAAGTCGACGTCGATGTCGGGCGGCTCGGCGCGCTCCCTGGAGATGAAGCGTTCGAACAGCATGTTCATGCGTGCCGGATCGACCTCGGTGATGCCCAGGCAGTAGCACACCGCGGAATTGGCCGCCGAGCCGCGGCCCTGGCACAGGATCTGGCGCGAGCGCGCGTAGCGCACGACGTCGTGCACGGTGAGGAAGAAGGCCTCGTAGCCCAGCTCGGCGATCAGCGCCAGCTCGTGCTCGACCTGCGCGCGCACCTTGGCCGGAGCACCCGCAGGCCAGCGCCAGACCAGGCCCTCCTCGGTCAGCGCACGCAGCCAGCTGGTGGGCGTGTGGCCCTGCGGCACCAGCTCGCGCGGATAGGTGTACTTCAAGGTGCCAAGCTCGAAGCTGCAGCGCGCGGCGATGCGCACGGACTCCTCCAGCAGCTCGGCCGGATAGATCCCCGCCAGCACCTCGCGCCTGCGCAGGTGGCGCTCGCCGTTGGGGAACAGTACGGCACCGGCCTCGGCGACGGTGGTGCGGTGGCGGATGGCGGTGAGCGTGTCCTGCAGCGCGCGTCGGCCGCGCACGTGCATGTGTACATCGCCCGCGGCGACCGCGCGCAGGTCGAGGCGCTGCGCCAGCGCGAGCAATGCAGCCAGTCGCGCGGCATCGTCGGCGCCGCGGTGCAATTCCACCGCCAGCCAGGCGCGCTCGCCGAAGGTGGCGCGCACCCAGGCACCCTCGGCGGCATCCGGCGGCGCACCCGGCAACCACAGTGCCAGGGTGCCGGGCAGGCCGTCGGCGAAGTCGGCGCGGGTGAGGCGGTAGCGCCCCTTGGCGGCGCGACGCCGGCCCTGCGTGATGACGCGGCACAGTGCGCGGTAGCCCTCCGCATCCTGCGCCAGCACGACCAGCCTGGGCCCATCGTCCAGCGCAAACTCGCTACCGACGATCAGCCGCACCGCGCTGGCCTTCGCCGCTTCCCAGGCGCGCACGATGCCGGCGAGCGAACACTCGTCGGTGATCGCCAGCGCGCGGTAGCCGCAGCGCTCGGCGCGGGCGAACAGCTCGTCCGCGCTGGAGGCGCCGCGGCCGAAGCTGAAGTGCGACAGGCAGTGCAGCTCGGCGTAGTCCGGCACACTCATGCGAACCACCCGTGCAGCATCCATGGGCCGCGCTCGCCAGCGGCGCAGTACACCCAGGCGCGCTGGCCCTGGCCGGTCTCGACCACCCAGTAATCGCGCCGCACGTCGCCGCCGTCCCACCAGCCGGCCTCGATGCGCTCGGGGCCGGCGAGCAGGCGCACATGCGCGTCGCGCAGCGGCACGGGACGTGGCAACAGCCAGGTCGGGCGCAGGGGCACCTGCAGCGGTGCGGGCTCGTGCGGCAGCCGCACGACACGGCGCTGCGCGCACTC
>DAOOVM010000170.1:3741-6553 GCA_035370085.1 Rhodanobacteraceae bacterium
CCTGCAGCGGTGCGGGCTCGTGCGGCAGCCGCACGACACGGCGCTGCGCGCACTCCGGACGTGCATCGGCGAAGGGGGCGAGCTGGTGCAGCGCGTCCTCGCCGAGGCGCGCACGCAGGCGCTCGCGCAGCGCATTCCAGTCCATCGCCTCCGGTGGGCGCGCGTCGAACAGGTCGCGCGCCGCGGGCACGAAGGTCGGCAGTTCGGGCGCCTGTACGCCCAGACCGCGCACCGGCGCCGGCACCGCGCAGCGCTCCAGCCGGCCGCGCGCGAACTCGAGCAGGGACGCGGGATCGCGCGCGGGTGTCAGCAGGCCGACCTCGAACACGGTAGGCGCATGATCTTCATGCTCCAGCCATACACGGAAGCGCTGCACGCCGCCGGCGCGCGCGGCGACATAGGCGGCGAGATCGGCGGTGAGGCGGCGCAGCGGGAACAGCAATGCCTCGTGCGAATGGGCTTCGTAGGCGAGTTCGATGCGCGCCTCGAACAGGTCGGGCGGCCGGTACAGCTCGCGCGGATCGGGGGCGTCGCCGCACAGGCGATCGAGGTGATCGAGCAGCGCCGGGCCAAAGCGGCGCGCCAGCGACGCGCGCGGCAGCGCGGTCACCTGCCGCAGCATGCGCACGCCCATGCGCGCCAGCGCCTCGACGTCATCCATCGGCAACCGCGCGTGCGCCAGCGGCACCGCGCAGAGGGCACGGCGCAGCGCCTGCGGCGCCTGCACCGCGGTGCCGTCAGCGTGCGCGGCCAGCACGGCGGCGCCGAGCGGCGTCGGCGCGGCAGCGATGCGGTGGGCAATGCCGAGCGCGGTCAGTTCCTGGCGCAGGGCACGCTCCAGGCGCGGCCACGGCCCGAACAGGCCCAGACTCGCCCCCACCTCCAGCAGCAGCGCGTCCTCGCCCTCCAGCGCGACCATCGAGCTGTAGCGGTAGGCCCAGGCGACCAGCAGATCGCGCAGGCGCTGCGTCTCGCGCACATCGTGGTCGACGTGGGCCACGCCCGGCAGCAGCGCCTGCGCCGCCGCCAGCGGCATGCCGACGCGCACACCGGCACGCGCGGCGGCGGGTGTCAGGTCACGGACGACGCGGCGCGGCGGTCGCCCCTCGAGCAGCAGCAGCGGGACGTGCGCATCCGGCCGGCGGCGGCAGACGCCGTCGAGCGCCAGGTGCGGCAGCAGCAGGCAGGCCCAGAGCATGGCGTGACCGCATCAGGTCCAGACCGCGGGCACGTAGGGCAGCGCCCGTGGCGGTGTCGTGCCGCCACGACACTTCAACACGCGCAGCCGCGGACCGTGCCGGTCGGCGTCCAGCGCCAGGCGCAGTGCCGCCGGAGAGGGGTTGCGAGCGGCATCCAGGGGACGGAAGGCGAAGGCCAGCGTGCTGCCGGTTTCGGCTGCAAGCTGCAGGCGACGCAGCGCGCGGTCGTCGGCGCGCAGGGGCCAACCCAGCACCGCCGCGCAGGCACCGGCTCGCAGGCACTGCTCCATCGCCCACAGCGCGTCGACGGGCTGTGCCTCGACCACGTGGAACTGCGCAGCGCGCAGGCCGCGCGCCTGCAGCGCCGGCAGGTACGGCAAGTATGGCGGCGCCACCGCGACCACCGGACGCCCGGCCTGCGTCAACGCCGCCAGCGTCGGCAGCAGCAGACTCCACTCGCCCAGGCCGTCGGCAGCGAGCAGGATTTCCGTGAGCGCCGCCGCCGGCCAGCCGCCCTGCGGCAGCGCGGCATCGAGCGCGTCGACGCCGCTCGGGTGCGGCGAGCGTGCCGGCGCACCCTGCGCGCGGCCACGCCATATGCGCGGATCGCGCAGCACACCGTCGAGAGCCACGGCCGGGTCCATGCTCAAGCGGCGCGGACCACGCCAACGTAGAGACCCTCGATGGCGAAGGCCGCATGGCGCGGATCGACCTCGATCGGTGCGAAGTCGGGATTGGCCGACAGCAGGCGCACACGGCCGCGCGCCAGCTCCAGGCGCTTGAGCGTGATCTCCTCCTCCAGGCGCGCCACCACGATCTGCCCGCTGCGCGCCTCGGCGCTGCGATGCACGGCAACGAAATCCCCGTCAAGGATGCCGGCGTCGCGCATCGAATCGCCCCGGACGCGCAGCAGGAAGTGCGCACGCGGACGGAACAGACGCGGATCCACGGCGATGTGGCGCTCGACGTGGGCGTCGGCCAGGATCGGCTGCCCGGCGGCCACGCGCCCCACCAGCGGCAACCCCACGGGAGCCGCAGCGACGGCCTCGCGCAGGCGGATGCCACGCGCCTTGCCGGGCAACAGCTCAAGACAGCCCTTGGCCTGCAGCGCCAGGAGGTGCTTGTGCGCGGCGCGCGCCTGCTGGAAACCGAACGCGGCGGCGATCTCCGCCAGCGTGGGCGGCAGCCCGTGCGCGGCGATGTGCGCGGCGAGGAAGTCGAGGATGGCCTGCTGGCGGTCGGTGAGGGTCGGCATGGTACAAATATATGTACCTTCCGGCCGCCACGCCACTGCCGCCGACACACCCCCGTCGCATCAAGGCCTTGCGCAAGGGCCGGGCAAGCCGGACACGACGGAGGCCGCCCGCCTCCGTCACCGGCCAAGCCGAAACCGGCAACGAGAGCTACCGCTTCCACCACTCCAGCCGCCAAGCCAAGGCGCGCATCAAGGCGCGCGAGCAGACACGGGCCAAGGCCAACGAGGAGGCGATCGACGCGACGAGCTGACCTGAAACCTCTACACGGAAACCCGGCCGAAGGCTCCATCCTTCGGTCTCCATCCCTGGTCACTTTTCCAACGCGCAGAGATGGTCAGTTTTCAACGCGCGCCAACA
>DAOOVM010000171.1:0-6529 GCA_035370085.1 Rhodanobacteraceae bacterium
GGGCTTCAACGCCAATGCCACGCCGGTGCGGGTGCAGAACCTGCTGCGCGCGCTCGTCTACAGCAACAGCAACAACACCAACCCCGACCTCGGCCCGCGTACCGTGCGCGTCACCGTCAACGACGGCGACGGCAGCGCGCCGGGCAACAGCGACGTGACCGTGAAAGTGGCGCCCTCGGCGCTGGGCGGCAGCGTCCAGGTGGTCACCTTCGCCGGACTCGACCTGTCCTCACCGGTCGCGAGCTTTGTCGCCGACGGTTTCAGCTTCACCGTCAGCGGCGGTACGCAGCGCTACTTCCAGGGCAGCACCAGCACGCCCGTGCCACCGGGGGTCGAGGTCGGCGACACCGGCCTGGCCAATCTCACCGTGACCATCCAGCGCACCGACGGCAGCGATTTCAGTCCGAACTCGATCATCCTCGGCAACTTCGACGACAACACCGCTTTCGGCATCACCAGCAGGAACAACGGCAGCACGGTGCAGAGCCTCGGCCTCGCCACCGGCGCCACCCAGCGCGTCGCCTTCAACGGCAATGCGGTCGACCAGATCGTCATCACCGGGCAGACCGGACCGACCTTCCTGCGCATGGGCCTGATCGACGAGTTCGCCATCAACGTGGCCAATGCCGCCCCGCTGGTCGGCGGGCTGGCGGGCGACACCGTCACCTACACGCAGGCCGGAGCGGCGGTTGCGCTGGATGCCGGCGGCAATGCCAGCGTGAGCGACGCCGATTCGCCCGACTTCAACGGCGGTGCCGTGGCCGTGTCCATTGTCGGCAACAAGTGGGCGGCGCAGGACCAGCTCGGGGTCGGCAGCGTCGGGCCGATCGGCGTCAGCGGCGGCACCGTCAGCCACGGCGGCACGGCCATCGGCACGGTGTCGGGCGGCAGCGGCGGCAGTGATCTGATCGTGGCGCTGAACGCCAACGCCACGCCCGCCCGCGTGCAGGACCTGCTGCGCGCGCTGCAGTACGCCAATGGCAACACCACCAATCCCGATCTCGCCCCGCGCCGCGTTCGCGTGACCGTGAGCGACGGCGACGGCGCGCCTCCGGCGAACAACGACGTGACGGTCCGCGTCATGCCCACGCCGATCCCACCCGGTGCGCAAACCGTGGTGGACTTCGCCACGCTGTCGCTGTCCCAGCCGGGTCCCTCGACCTTCGACCACCAGGGCTACCACTTCGTGCTCTCCGGCGGCACGGCGCGCTACACCCAGCTCTACTATGACACCGACCCGCTGGCGCCGGGCGTGCGCGCGCTGGATACCGCCCCCTCCACCCTGACCTGGACCGTCTCGCGCAGCGACGGTGCGAGTTTCAACCTGCACTCGCTGATCGCCGGCAACTTCGACGACAACACCGCGCTGAACCTGGCGGCAAAGAAGAGTGGCGCGACCGTGCAGACGCAGACCCTGGCGCCGGGCGCGACGCAGCGGGTGCTCTTCACCGGTGCGCCCCTGGTGGACCAGATCGTCATCACCGGGCAGACCGATCCCGCCTTCGCCGCGATGGCCTTCATCGACGAGATCAGCATCGTGCCGCCGCCGACGGCGCCCACCATCAGCGCCAGCGGGGGCAGCGCGTCCTACGGCGAGAACGCCGCGCCGGTGCCGGTCGATGCCGCCCTTGCGGTCAGTGACGCCAACAACCTCTGGGCCGCAGGCGACGTGCGCGTGCAGATCACGGCCGGTGCCGAGGCCTCCGATCGCCTGTCCCTGTGCGGCGCCGGCGCCAGCCTCAGCGGCAGCAACGTCGTCGTCGGCGGCATCACGGTCGGCAGCATCAACGCGGCCAGCGTCAGCGGAGGCAGCGCCCTGGTGGTCACGTTCAACGCCAACGCGGTCAACGCCAGCGTGCAGGCCGTGGCGCGCGCCGTGTGTTTCGACACCCCCAGCGAGGCCCCCTCGACCGCCGTCCGCACGGTGAGCTTCACCGTGCACGACGACGGAGGTCTGGCGGCCAGCGCCACGCGCCCGCTCGGCGTGGTCGCGGTGAACGATCCACCGCAGATCAGCGCACCGTCCGGCCTGACCGTGGTCGAAGACGTGAGCAGCGTGCTCGCGGGCATCAGCCTGTCCGATGCGGATGCGGGCGGCGGCAATCTCAGCCTCAGCCTGTCGGTGCCGGCCGGCACCCTCGATGCAGCCAGCGACGCCGCGGTGGGCGTGTCCGGCAACCATACGTCCATGTTGACCCTCGGCGGGACGCTGGCGGCGTTGAACGCCTATCTCGCGGCCGGCAAGCTGTCCTATCTCACCGCCGCCAATGCCAACGGCAACGTCTCCCTGGGCCTGAGCGCCAACGACCAGGGGAACAGCGGCGGCCCCGCCCAGGTCGGCACGGCGACCGTGGCCCTGGCGATCGATCCGCGCCCCGATGCGGAGCTGGGCGTGAGCGTCGACGACGGCCGCGGTTTCGTCAGCGGCGGCGGCACGGCGCACTACCAGATCCTGGTGCGCAATACCGCCGGCGACGCGATCAGCGGCGTCGGCCTGGCCGTGGCGACCTCGGGCAATCTGTCCAACTTCGTGTGGGCCTGCAGCGCGGTGGCGACCGCCTGCCCGGCGCCGGTCGGCACGGGCCTGCCCAATGCCCTGGTCGATCTGCCCGGCGGCGCATCCCTGCTGTTCCTGCTGGACGCCGACGTGGCCGCGCTGCCGGAGGACCCCGCGGTGGTGTCGGCCACGCTCGGCGTCCCGGCCGGTGTGCAGGATCCGACCCAGGCCGACCACGCGGCCAGCGACAGCGACGTCGTCGGCCTGTTCCGCGACGGTTTCGACTAGGCGTCGGTTGCCGCCTTCAGGGCAGGATTTCCAGGCGGTTGGCGGCGCCGGCGAGGTCGCGATTGAGGGTGAGCCACAGCTCGTTCGCGCCGGCGCGCCGCGAGGCGAAGTAGTCCACATCGGCGGCCAGGGGGCTGCCGTTGAGACGTACCACCGACGGGTAGCCGGCGCTGGTGTAGCTGCGCACCACCAGCAGCGGCTTGCGCAGGGTGCCGCTGCCCACGCCGATGCTGGCGTCCAGGGCGTTGGCGCTGGCGACGAAGGTGAGCGCGGCGTACACGGGATCGTAGCCGGCCGGCACATAGGCCCGCGTGTCGGCGCGGTTCACGCCGGCGGGACCGCTGCCGGCCACGCTGCCGATGCTGGCGGCCAGGCTTAGGCCCTGCACGACTTCCATCTGCGCCACGGTGGCGCCCACGGGGTCGGCGCTGTGCTCGCCGAGCACCACGAACACCGAGTAGCTCTTCTTCGGCCAGCCGGGCGCCGTGGCATCGGGCAGCGGCCCGCCCCAGTAGGCGCTGCCGTGGATGTGGTAGGCCGCCTGGCCGAGGAAGCCGAAGTTGGTGCCCCAGGCCAGGCGCGTGTTGTTGGTGGGTGTGTTGTCGCCGGCGCCGATCACCGCGCCCATCGAGTAGTTGATCGACTGGTAGGGCCAGTTGTAGCTGCAGGGCAGCAGGTGCGCGCTGGCGCCGTCCTCGCCGGCCGCGCAGGCGGCGCCGCCGGCGCTGGTGCTGTTCCAGCGGCCCGTGCCGAAATAGCCGCCCGCGTCCTGCTGGGTGATGGGCTGGGTCTGCACCGTGCCCATGGTGGCGTCCACCGCGCCGGTCCACAGCGTCACGTAGGGAATGGTGTTGGGCGAGTTCCAGGTCCAGCTGCTGTTGTAGGTGGCCGGCGCGCTGGTGGTGGTGAATCGGTAGCGGTCGCCCCAGCCCACGCCGGCGATCGTCGCGTGCGCGCCTTCGCTGGCGCTGCCGTCGAACAGCAACTCGCCGTAGGGGGCGCGCGAATCGTCTTCCAGCGCATCGACCGGCACGCCGGACAGGTCCCAGGTCAGCGCCCACAGCGGGTGGTCGCGGCCGGTGGCGAAGACCCAGTCGATGGTCACCGGCAGGTCGTACGCGACGGCCGGGGGCGCGGTGGTGCAGTAGCGCGGGTAGGTGGACTGGAAGCGGAAGATGGCGTGGTGGCGCCCCTCGAACAGGCGCGTCCAGGTGCCGCTGCGGAAGTGGCCCAGGCTGGAGGTGTCGCCGTGCCCCGGCGTGCAGTACGCCTCGCTGTTGGGGTGGGACACCACGTAGCCGAAGCCGCTGGCGCCGCTGCCCGAGGCGCGCACCACGCGCGTGCCGCCGGCGGCTTCGTAGCGGAACTCGCGCAGCTCGCCGCCCTGCGTGCCGCCGGGGCCGGCGCCGGCGTCGTTGTGCGCCAGGCTGGCCACGCGCGCACGGTTGCTGCTGTCGCGCCAGGTGAAGCGGTCGCTCGGCATGGACAGCACGTTCACGTCGTGCTCCTGCACCAGGGTCGGCACGCCGGGGCCCGTGCCCTCGAAGCCGTTGGCGAAGATGGCATCGGTCGCTGCGGCCCGCAGGCTGATGTCGTCGAGGTAGAGCAGCGGCTGGGCGGAGTTCGAATCGCTCTGCAGGTCGATGCGCCGGTAGGGGCCGCTGTAGGCCAGCGCGCCGCCGGTCAAGGGCACGGTGACCTCCTTCCAGGTGCCGGCGACGATGGCGCCGCCGGCGATGTAGGCGTCCAGCGGCGCCTGCGCCACGATGCCGTTGGCGTCCTGCAGGAACAGGTACAGCTGCTGGCCGCCGCTGCTGCCGCCGTGCACCCAGAAGTGCAGGGTCGGGTAGGTGGCGGTGGTGTAGTCCGCGGGATGGTAGAGGGACACGGCGTTGTAGGCGCCGGCGCCACCGCCGCCGGCGAAGGCGATGGACTGGCTGCCGCCGTGGGCCTGTGCCGTGCTGGAGAAATTGCTGCCGCCGCCGTAGGAGTAGTCCTGCCAGCCCGACTGCAGCGCGTCGTCGTAGACCACCACGTCCGTGGCAGCGGCGCAGGCGCACGCCAACAGCAGCAGCACCCCGGCGCCGCGCCCGGCGCTCGCCTCCCACCGGCGGCTATCGTTCATGCTGGCTCTCCCCGCGGGGCCACGGCCTGGCTCGGCGCGCACCGTGGTGCCGATTACACGCCGATTGCGCGCCGGCGCCAAGTCGCGCCATCCCGTCCGTGCGCCTGCGTACCGTCGCGTGCGGAAATCCCGCGCGGCGGGCGCGGACAGCGGCGCGCCGGCGGCCGCGCGCTGCACCGGCGGGCAACGCATTCGTTTGCAGGGCGCTCAAACGCCCGTTCGGCATGCGGCGCGCGCGGCCCAGCGGTTAGACTTGCAGGGACCTGGCGCGCGCCCGCGCCGCCACGCACTGCGCCACCGACCAACGACGACGGAACGCCCGCTCCTCCCCAGGCTGGCGTTCGTGGAGGGAACACCGTGAACATGCTGGCCGACATCCTGAACCAGGACCTGGACCCGACCGAGACGCAGGAGTGGATCGATGCGCTCAACGCCGTCATCGGTGCGGACGGCCCCGAGCGGGCGCACTACCTGCTCGAGCGCATGGTGGATGCCACGCGCCGCGCCGGCGGACACCTGCCCTTCCAGCCCACCACCGAGTACGTCAACACCATTCCGGCGCACGCCGAGAAGCGCAATCCGGGCGACGCCGCCATGGAGTGGCGCATCCGCTCGCTGATCCGCTGGAATGCCCTGGCCACGGTGGTGCGCGCGAACCGCAAGCCGGGTGAGCTGGGTGGCCACATCGCCAGCTTCGCCTCCAGCGCCACGCTGTACGACGTCGGCTTCAACCACTTCTGGCGTGCGCCCAGTGAGAGCCATCCGGGCGACCTGCTCTACATCCAGGGCCACTCCAGCCCGGGCATCTACGCCCGCGCCTTCCTCGAAGGGCGCATCAGCGAAGCCCAGCTCGACCGCTACCGCACCGAGGTGGACGGTGGCGGCCTGTCGTCCTATCCGCACCCCTGGCTCATGCCGGACTTCTGGCAGACGCCGACCGTGTCCATGGGCCTGGGCCCCATCATGGCCATCTACCAGGCGCGCTTCTGGAAGTACCTGGAGCACCGCAGCCTGATGCCCGTCACCGACCGCAAGGTGTGGTGCTTCATGGGCGACGGCGAGACCGACGAGCCGGAGTCGCTGGGCGCGATCTCCCTCGCCGGCCGCGAGAACCTGGACAACCTCATCTTCGTCATCAACTGCAATCTGCAGCGCCTGGACGGCCCGGTACGCGGCAACGGCAAGATCATCCAGGAACTGGAGGGCGTGTTCCGCGGCGCCGGCTGGAACGTCATCAAGGTCATCTGGGGCAGCTACTGGGATCCGCTGCTGGCGCGCGACACCAAGGGCCTGCTGCGCAGGCTCATGATGGAGACCGTGGACGGCGAGTACCAGGCCTGCAAGGCCTTCGGCGGCGCCTACACGCGCGAGCATTTCTTCGGCAAGTACCCCGAACTGCGCGAGATGGTGGCCAACCTCTCCGACGAGGACATCTGGCGCCTCAACCGCGGCGGCCACGATCCGCACAAGGTCTACGCCGCCTACGCCGAGGCCATGACGAACGCCAATGGCCGTCCCACCGTGATCCTGGCCAAGACGGTCAAGGGCTACGGCATGGGCGGCGCGGGCGAGTCCATGAACATCACCCACCAGCAGAAGAAGATGGACGACGAGGCGGT
>DAOOVM010000172.1:0-6486 GCA_035370085.1 Rhodanobacteraceae bacterium
CTGGACGCCAGCGCGGGCGGCAGCGCCAGCATCGGCGCCCAGGACGCCACGGCCAGCTCGGCCGCGGTGTGGAGTTGCAACGGCAGCCGCACCCTCGCCGCCGGCAGCGCGGTGTGCCTGTTCGATCCGCGCTATCCGCCCGGTTCCGGCGGCGTGCTCGATCGGCTGTTCCGCGACGGCTTCGACGGCACACCCTGAGGCACGCGGTCGGGCGCCTCCTGCCCGGCCAGCACGCTGCGGCTGTCGCTCACGTCCAGGCAGGTGGTGCGGCGCAGGCGTTCCACCAGGAAGTCGACAAAGGCGCGCACCTTGGGCGGCGGCGTGCGCCCCGGCGGCAGCACCACGTTGAGCTCGCGCTCGGTGCCCTGCCAGGGTTCGAGCAGGCGTTGCAGCCCGGCGCCGGAGGCGCGCAGCGCGTCGGCGTAACCGTCGGGCAGCAGGGCCAGGCCCACGCCGGCCAGCAGCGGCGCGCGCAGGCTGGCCGGGTCGTTGCCGACGAACACCGCATCGATGGGGTAGTCGCGCACCGCGCCGCCGTTGTGCAGGGCCCAGACGTGACGGGAACCGCTGCGCTGCACCGGCATGGCCAGGGCGCGGTGGTGGCGCAGGTCGTCCGGCGTCAACGGCTCGCCGTGCCGGCGCAGGTAGTCGGCGCTGGCATAGACGTGCGAGGCGTAGCGGCACAGGCGCCGCGCGCTGAGGCTGGAGTCCTCCAGCGGGCCGATGCGCAGGGCCAGGTCGACGTCCGAGCCCACCAGGTCGAGCTGTGCATCGCTCATCAGCAGCTCCACGCGCACCTCGGGATGGCGCGCAAAGAACTCGGGCAGCATCGGCGCGACCACTTCGATGCCGAAGGAGTAGGGCAGGGTCAGGCGCAGCCAGCCGCGCGGCGCCCCGTGCAATTGGCTGACCGCGCTGTGGGCGGCGTCCAGCTCCAGCGCCGCGCGGCGGCCGTGGTCGAAGTACACGGCACCGGCCTCGGTCAGGCCCAGGCGCCGGGTGGTGCGCTTGAGCAGGCGCGCGCCGAGGCGCTCCTCCAGTTGCTGGATGCGTCGACTGACCGTGGTCTTGGGCACGCCGAGCGCGCGCGCGGCGGCGGTGAAGCTGCCGTGCTCGACCACTTTCACGAAGATCAGGCTGTCGTTGAAATCGGGGGACATCGTTCGGCGGATTGGCCCATGGGCGGGACAATCATTCCCGAAATCCCCGACTAATCCCAGGGCTGCCTGGCCCCAGATCGGCGGACCCCTCGCGCCGATCCGCCCCCATGATGAGCCGCCCGACCCGGCCGCGCCCCCGCCGCAGTGAACCGCCGTCCCCGCCGGTGGTGGTGATCGGCGCCTCCGGCGGCGTCGGCGTCGGCATCACCGAGGCGCTGCTCGCCGCCGGCCATTCCGTGGTCGCGGTGGCGCGCCAGCGCGAACGCCTGCTGGCCCTGGCGCAGCGCCTGGGCCAGCCCGCGGCGCTGCAGACCCTGCCCGCCAGCGTGGCCAGCGACAGCGCCGCGGCGCAGCTCGCGGCCGAACTGCGCGCGCGCCACCCGCGCTACGCCGGCGTGGTGGTCGCGGTGAACGCGCCGCGCGAGCGCGGCCGCCTGCTCGACCGCGACGAGGTGTTCCTGGAGAACATGCTCCACGCCAATGTCGTCACCCACCTGATAGCCGCAAGGCACCTCATTCCGTTTCTGGCGGAGGGCTCGCCCGGAGCCATGTACCTCGCCCTGGGCGGCGTCTCGGCGGAGTTCCCCTGGGCCGGCTACGGCTACGTCTCCATCGGCAGCGCCGCGCTGCGCATGGCGCTGCGCGTATTGCACGAGGAGTGCCGTGACCTGCCCGTGCGCGTGCAGCAGCTGTCCCTGGCCAGCCCGGTGCGCACCCACCTCAACCGCGAGTGCGCCTGCAGCCAGTGGCTGGATGCCGGCGAGGTCGGGCGCCAGGTGGTGGCGCTGCTGCAGCGCTCCGACGGCCAGGCAGCGGTGCTGCAGCTGCGCGCCGGCGCGGCGCAGCCAGAACCCATTTGACACATTTCATCTTGCGCAAGGAGTACACCATGCCTGCCCCCCGGAACCATTCGCCGCGCGCCGCGAGGCGCACCTTGCCTCTCCTGCTGCTGGCCCTGGCCCTCTCGGCCTGTGGCCACGCCGGCGGCCCACCGGGCGGGCAGATGCCGCCGCCACCGCAGGTGAACGTGGCCAGCGTGGTGCAGAAGGCCGTGACGCAGTGGGACGAATTCAGCGGCCACATCGAGGCGGTGGACCGCGTCGAAGTGCGTCCGCGTGTCACCGGCTACCTGGAGAAGGTTGCCTTCGAGGAGGGCGGCGAGGTCAGCAAGGGCGACCTGCTGTTCCAGATCGACGACCGCGAATACCGCGCCGCCTACCAGCGCGCCCAGGCCGATGCCGAGCGCGCCCGCGCCCGTGTCGGCCTGGCCGAACGCCAGGTCGAACGCGCGCGTCGCCTGGCCGAAGGCAAGCTGATCCCACGTGACGACGTCGATGCGCGCGAGGCCGAGCTGGCGCAGGCGCGCGCCGACCTCGCCGCCATGCAGGCGGCGGTCGACACCGCACGCCTGAACCTCGACTTCACCCGCGTGGTGGCGCCGATCAGCGGCCGCGTCGGCAAGGCCCTGGTCACGCCGGGCAACCTGGTCACCGGCGGCATGCCCACGGCGACGTTGCTCACCACCGTGGTGTCGCTCGACCCGGTCTACGTCGAATTCGAGGGCGACGAGAATACCTACCTGCGCTACCAGGGCCTGGCCCGCGCGGGTGAACGGCAGAGCTCGCGCGAGGCGCCCAACCCGGTGCGCGTGGCCCTGGCCGGCGAGAGCGGTTTCCCGCACGAGGGCCACATGGTCTTCGTCGACAACGCGCTCGACCCCGCCACCGGCACCATCCATGCGCGTGCCCTGCTACCCAACCCCGACCGCGTCTTCACGCCCGGCCTGTTCGCCCGCGTGCAGCTGCTCGGCAGCGGCAGCCACGACGCCCTGCTGATCCACGACCGCGCCGTCATCACCGACCAGGACCGCAAGTACGTCTTCGTGCTGGGGCCGGAGAACAAGGCGCTGCGCCGCGACGTGAAGCTCGGCCCGAGCATCGACGGCCTGCGCGTCGTCAGCGACGGCCTCAAGCCCGGCGAACAGGTGCTCGTCAACGGCACGCAGAAGGTGTTCTTCCCCGGTATGGCGGTGGCGCCCTTCGTCGTGCCCATGGACCAGCCGGAACAGCAGCCGCCCGCGCCCGCCGGCGCTCCCGGCGCCGCCGCGCACTGAGGGCCCCGCGCCCGGGCGCTGTCCGTGCCGCATCGAGCGGCAGGGACGGCCGAACCGACTGCGCCCGGTCCCTGCGACCGGGTGTGGAAAAGGAAACTGTATGGACTTTTCAAGATTCTTCGTCGACCGCCCGATCTTCGCCGCGGTGCTGTCGATCCTCATCTTCGTTGGCGGCCTCATCGCCATTCCGCAACTGCCGGTGAGCGAGTACCCGGACGTGGTGCCGCCCTCGGTGCAGGTGCGCGCCGTCTACCCCGGCGCCAACCCCAAGACCATCGCCGAGACCGTCGCCGCGCCGCTGGAAGAAGCCATCACCGGCGTGGAAAACATGATCTACATGAAGTCGGTGGCGGGCTCCGACGGCGTCATGACCCTCACCGTCACCTTCAAGCAGGGCACCGACGTGGATCTGGCCCAGGTGCAGGTGCAGAACCGCGTGAGCCAGGCCACGCCGCGCCTGCCCGAGGACGTGCGCCGCCTGGGCGTGACCACGCTCAAGCAGTCGCCCAACCTCACCATGGTCGTGCACCTGCTCTCGCCCAAGGCCACCTACGACATCACGTACCTGCGCAATTACGCCGTGCTGCACGTCAAGGACGAACTGGCGCGCATCCCGGGCGTGGGCCAGGCCCTGATCTTCGGCGCCGGTGACTACGCCATGCGCGTGTGGCTCAAGCCCGACCGCGTGGCCGCGCTGGGCCTCACCGCCGGCGACGTGGTGCGCGCACTGCAGGAGCAGAACCTGCAGGTCTCCGCCGGCACCATCGGCGGGCCGCCGCAGGCCCAGGCCAGCGACTTCACCCTGTCGATCAACGCCCAGGGCCGCCTGGTGACCGAGGAGGAATTCGGCAATGTGGTGCTGAAGAGCGACGGCGCCGGTGCGGTGACGCGCCTGAAGGACGTCGCGCGCATAGAGCTCGGTGCCTCGGAGTACGCCCTGCGCTCCCTGCTCAACAACCAGCAGGCGGTGGCCATCCCGATCTTCCAGGCGCCGGGCTCCAACGCCATCGCCATGTCCGACGCGGTGCGGGCGCGCATGGCCGAGCTGGCCAAGGGCTTCCCCGAAGACGTGACCTGGACCGTGGTGTACGACCCCACCGTATTCGTGCGCGATTCGATCAAGGCGGTGGTGCAGACCCTGTTCGAGGCCATCGCCCTGGTGGTGTTCGTGGTGATTCTGTTCCTGCAGACCTGGCGCGCCTCGATCATCCCGCTGCTGGCCGTGCCGGTGTCGATCATCGGCACCTTCGCCGTGCTGTGGTTGCTCGGCTTCTCCATCAACGTGCTGACCCTGTTCGGCCTGGTGCTGGCCATCGGCATCGTGGTCGACGACGCCATCGTCGTGGTGGAGAACGTGGAGCGCAACATCGAGGCCGGCCTGAAGCCGCTGGCTGCCGCGCACAAGGCCATGGGCGAGGTGTCCGGCCCGATCATTGCCATCGCCCTGGTGCTGTGCGCGGTGTTCGTGCCTATCGCCTTCCTCGGCGGCGTGACCGGGCAGTTCTACCGCCAGTTCGCCGTCACCATCGCCATTTCCACGGTGATCTCGGCGGTGAACTCACTGACCCTGTCACCGGCCCTGGCGGCCAGCCTGCTCAAGCCCCACGACGCGCCCCGCGACTGGTTGACTCGTGCCATGGACCGGCTCTTCGGCGGCTGGCTGTTCCGCCCGTTCAACCGCCTTTTCACCCGCGCCGCGGGCAGCTACGCCGAACGCGGCCGCCCGGCCCTGCGCCGCGCGCCACTCATGCTGCTGGTGTACGCGGTGCTGATCGGCTTCACCGTGCTGGCCTTCCGCAGCGTGCCCGGCGGCTTCATCCCGACCCAGGACAAGCTCTACCTCTTCGCCGGCACCAAGCTGCCCGAAGGCGCCTCGCTCGACCGAACCGAGAAGGTGATCCGCAAGATGAGCGAGATCGCCAAGCAGACCCGCGGCGTGAAGGACGCGGTGGCCTTCCCCGGCCTCAATGCACTGCAGTTCACCAACACGCCGAACATGGGCACGATCTTCTTCGGTCTGGATCCCTTCGAATTGCGCCAGGGGCGCAGCGCGGAGCAGATCGTGCAGGAGTTGAACGGCCGCTTCTTCGGCGAGATCAAGGAGGGCCTGGCCTTCGCCCTGATGCCACCGCCGGTGCTGGGCCTGGGCAATGCCGCCGGCTACGAGATGTACGTGCAGGATCGCGCCGGCCTGGGCTACGGCGAGCTCAACAACCAGGTGCAGATGCTCACCGGGGCGCTGATGTCCACGCCGGGCTTCGAGCGGCCGATCAGCTCCTACCAGAGCAACGTGCCGCAGCTCAGCGCCGAGGTGGACCGCACCAAGGCCAAGGAGCAGGGCATTGCCCTGACCGACCTGTTCCAGACCCTGCAGGTGTACCTGGGTTCGCAGTATGTCAACGACTTCAACCGCTTCGGCCGCACCTACCAGGTGATCGCCCAGGCGGACGCCGACTACCGCGACCAGGCCAGCGACATCGCCAACCTGAAGACGCGCAACGCCGCCGGGCAGATGGTGCCGATCGGCAGCGTGGTGAGCGTGCAGCAGACCTACGGCCCCGACCCGGTGGTGCGCTACAACGGCTACCCCGCCGCCGATCTGCAGGGCGGCGCCGATCCGCGCCGGCTGTCGTCCAACCAGGCGGTGGAACTGGCCGGCGTCATCGCCGGCCAGGCCCTGCCCAAGGGCATGAGCTTCGAGTGGACCGGCCTCACCTACCAGCAGGTGACCCAGGGCAGGGCCGCGCTGCTGGTGTTCCCGCTGTGCGTGCTGTTGGTCTACCTCGTGCTGGCGGCGCTGTACGAGAGCTGGAGCCTGCCGCTGAGCGTGATCCTGATCGTGCCGATGTGTCTGCTCTCGGCCATCGCCGGCGTGTGGCTCAGCGGCGGCGACAACAACATCTTCGTGCAGATCGGCCTGGTGGTGCTGATGGGACTGGCGTGCAAGAACGCCATCCTCATCGTCGAGTTCGCGCGCGAGCTGGAACTGAAGGAAGGCCTGCCGGTGGTCGAGGCCGCCCTCAAGGCCTGCCGCCAGCGTCTGCGCCCGATCCTCATGACCAGCTTTGCCTTCATCATGGGTGTGCTGCCGCTGGTGTTCGCCCACGGCGCCGGCGCGGAAATCCGCCACGCCATGGGCGTGACGGTGTTCGCCGGCATGCTCGGCGTGACCGTGTTCGGCCTGTTCCTCACGCCGGTGTTCTACGTGGTGAT
>DAOOVM010000173.1:0-6448 GCA_035370085.1 Rhodanobacteraceae bacterium
GACCTGCCGATCCGCTGCGACCCCGGCCGCGGCCTCGACCACGGCGCCTGGAGCGTGCTGCACGTGATGTACCCGCAGGCCGATGTACCGGTGCTGCAGCTCAGCCTGGACACGCGCCAGCCCGGCCCCTGGCACTACGCCCTGGCCCGCCGCCTGGCGCCGCTGCGCGAGGAGGGCGTGCTCATCGTCGGCAGCGGCGACATCGTGCACAACCTCGGTCTGTTCCGCTTCCACGCCAGCGCCGGGCTGGACTGGGCGCTGCGCTTCCGCGACGAGGTCAACCGGCGCATCGCCGCGCGCGACCACGCCGCCCTGGCCGACTGGCCGCGCCTGGGCACGGACGCGCACCTGGCCATTCCCACGCCCGAGCACTACCTGCCGCTGCTGTACGCGCTGGCCCTAGAACGCGACGACGACAGCGTGGAAACCTTCAACGACGACGTAATCAGTGCGCTGTCCATGACCTCGCTGCTCATCGCACCGCAGCGCGGCTGAGGCGCGGCGCCGCACGCGCGGCTTGGCCCGGCGAGCGCAGGCGCGGATAATCCGCGCCCCGCTATGATGGACGCGCCCATGGCCTTCGTTCCCGGCCAACGCTGGATTTCCAATGCCGAGCCCGAGCTGGGGCTCGGCACCGTGCTGCGCGCGGAGGGCCGCAGCGTGCAGGTGCTCTTCGCCAAGGCCGGCGTGCTGCGCCAGTACGCCAGCCACTCCGCCCCGCTGGCGCGCGCCGAATTTCGCGCCGGGCAGAAGATCAGCGGCAACGGCCTGGCCTTCGCCATCGAGCGCGTGGAACACCGCGACGGCCTGCTGCACTACCACGGCGAGGGCCTGACCCTCGGCGAGGGCCAGCTCGACGACGTGCAGAGCCTGTCGCAGGCCGACGAGCGCCTGCTGTCCGGGCGCGTGGACCGCGCCGACCGTTTCGATTTCCGCCTGGAAGCCCTGCGCCGCCGCGCGCAGGCGCGCCGCACCCCGGCCTGGGGCCTCAACGCCGCGCGCATCGACCTGATCCCGCACCAGCTGCGCGTGGCCGAGATCGCCGCGCAGCGCCGCCCGCCGCGCGTGCTGCTGGCCGACGAGGTGGGCCTGGGCAAGACCATCGAGGCCGGCATGATCACCGCGCGCCTGCTCGCCGCCGGGCGCGTGGAGCGCGTGCTGATCCTGCTGCCCGAACCGCTGGTCTACCAGTGGTTCGTCGAGCTGCTGCGCCGCTTCAACCTGCAGTTCGCCGTGTACGACGCGGAACGCTGCGAGGCCATCGAGCAGGCCGGCGACGCGCGCAATCCCTTCGAGGACGAGCAGCTGGTCATCACCGATCTCGGTTTCCTCACCCGCCACCCCAAGCGCGCGCGCCAGCTGCTCGACGCCGAGTGGGACCTGCTGGTGGTGGACGAGGCGCACCACCTGGCCTGGACGCCCGAGGGCGGCAGCCTGGAATACGACATGGTGGACGCACTGGCCGCCGGCACGCCCGGCGTGATCCTGCTCACCGCCACGCCCGAGCAGCTCGGCCGCAGCGGCCACTTCGCGCGCCTGCGTCTGCTCGATCCGGCGCGCTTCCACGACCTGGAGCGCTACACCGCCGAAGCCGACGGCTACCGCCGCCTGTCGCAGATCGCCGAAGCGCTGCAACAGGGGCGCGCCCTCGATGCTGCCGCCCGCGCGGAACTCGCGCGGCGCCTGGCCGACGACGCCGGCAGCCTGGCCCTGCTCGACGCTGCCGCCAGCGGCGACGCCGCGGCCGCCGGCGCACTGCTCGACGCCCTCATCGACCGCCACGGCACCGGCCGCGTGATGTTCCGCAACCGCCGCGCCGTGGTGGGCGGCTTTCCGCGCCGTCAGCCCGACCTCACCCTCGCCGACGGCGAGGCGCTGAGCGAGGACCAGCGCCAGGCCTTGCTGGCGGAGTTCCACTCCGACCTGCAGCAGCCACCCAGCCTGACCGAACACGCCTACGCCGAGGACCCGCGCCTGCCCTGGCTGCTGGGCCTGCTCGATAACCACCCGCACGAGAAATTCCTGCTCATCTGCCGCAGCCAGGCCAAGGTGCTGGCGCTGGAGGAGGCCGTGCGCACGCGCAGCGGCCTGCCGCTGGCGCGCTTCCACGAGGGACTGTCGCTGCTGCAGCGCGACCGCAACGCCGCCTACTTCGCCCAGCCCGAGGGCGCCCGCCTGCTGATCTGTTCGGAGATCGGCTCGGAGGGTCGCAATTTCCAGTTTGCGCACCACCTCGTGCTGTGGGACCTGCCGCTCGACCCCGACCTGTTGGAGCAGCGCATCGGCCGCCTCGACCGCATCGGCCAGAAGCGCGACATCGCCCTGCACGCCTTCGCCTTCCGCGGCACCGCCCAGCACGTGCTGTTGCGCTGGTACGACGAGGGCCTGGACGCCTTCCGCGCCAGCACCGCCGACGGGCGCGAGCTGTTCAAGCGTTTCGGCGCCGACGTGGCGCGCCTGGCCGAGTCGCACGCGCGCGAAGCCATCGACCCCGACCAGGAACTCGACGCCCTCATCGCCGAGACGCGTGCCGCGCACGAGGAGCTGTCGGCCCTGGTGCACGCCGGGCGCGACCGCCTGCTGGAACTGGCCAGCGCGCGCGAGGCGCGCGGGGAAACCCTGCGCCAGGCCCTGGCCGCGGCCGACGACGATGCCGACGCCGACCACTTCATCCTGCGCCTGTTCGAGCAGTTCGGCGTGGAGCACGAGGAACTGGACGGGCGCAGCGTGGTGCTCGATCCGGAATACCTCAGCACCGAGGGCTTTCCGGGCCTGAAGGAAGGCCCGCAGCAGGCCACCTTCGCCCGCGCCGAGGCGTTGGCGCGCGAGGACCTGCCGCTGCTGCGCCTGGACCACCCCATGGTGGCCGGCGCCATCGACCTGCTGCTGGAGGGCGAGCAGGGCAATGCCGCCCTCCTCGTCGACGACGTGCTGCCGCCGCGCACCGTGCTGCTGGAGGCCGTCTACGTGCTGGAGTGCGTGGCCGAGCGCAGCCTCGCCCCCGACCGCTTCCTGCCGCCCCTGCCCCTGCACGTCATCGTCGACACCAAGCTGCAGGCGCGCGACGGCTACGTGCCCAGCGGCCCTTCGCTGGCCAAGGCGGCCGATCGCGCCATCGATTTCGGCCGCTACCGCAAGTTCCTCGCCCAGCTCGTGCCGCCCATGCTGCAGCGCTGCGAAGCTCTGGCGCGCGAGCGCGCCGAGCGCGAGATCGCCCAGGCCCTGGCCCAGGCGCAGCGAGAACTCGGCGGTGAGGCCGCGCGCCTCACCGCACTGCGCGCGGTGAACCCGGCCGTGCGCGAGCAGGAAATCGAGGCGGTGAACGAAGAATTGGCGGAACTCTCCGACGCCCTGCCCAAGTCGCGCCCGCGTCTGGACGCCGTGCGCTTCGTCTGCAGCCCGGATTTCCTCGCCCTGCGTTGAGGCGCGCGCGTCGGCGCGGTCCGGCGCGAGCGTCCGGCACCGACCTCCAAGCGCCCCGCACCACGCCCCCCGCGCCGTGATCGTCGGCCGCGGGCCGGCGCAGCTCTAGCCGCGCCCGGTCGCGCCGCGCCCGGGATTGCACGGGCACACGCCGCGTTCGGAAAGCCCCCGCGCCGACGACGCACGAACGCGCGCCGCGTCGCCCGTCGCGTGGGGCCGCAGCGGCAGCGCTGGCTAGGGCATGGCGCCCAGATGCGCGCGCGTCAGCGCCGGCGGCAGTGCGCCCGCCAGGCCGCGCGGCGTGGTGGCGATATCGGCATCGCCCGGCAGCGGCGCGCCGTCGGCAGCGTGCGCCCACAGGGCATCCAGTGCGCGGTAGGCGTAGGGCAGCAGCGGAAGGTAGCGCGCCCCCAGTGCCGGCAGGCCGAGGAAGGCGTCGAAGTGCTGGGCGTTGTGCACGCGCCAGTAGCTCAGGCGACGCCCCGCGCCCTGCGCCCAGCGCGCGTAGGCACCGCCGGCTAAGGCTTCCGGCACGAGGCCGTCATCGCTGCCGTGGATGACGATCAGCGGCACGCCCGCCTGCGGCAGGCCGGCGCGGGTGGCGGCCACGCCGGCGCGCACGCGCTGCGCTGCGGCGTCATCGCCGCTCCACAGCGCGCGCAGGCACAGCAGACCCGGCAGGCTGGGATCGGCGCCCGCGGCGAGCGTATCGACCAGGCCGATGGCGGGGCTCGGCGGAATGCCGCTGCCGTCGCTGGCCCAGGTGGCGCGCTCGGCCGCGGTGCTGGCGCGCGGCGCGTGCTGCGCGTCGAGCGCGGCATAGCGGTAGCCGCAGGGCATGTCGCCGGCGCCGTAGCGGCCGTGCGCCGCGGCATAGCCCGCACCCACCGCGCGCCACAGGTCGAAACTCACGCTGAGCGCGCCGGCTTCCAGCGCGGCATCGGTCCAGCCGCTGGCATGCAGTTTCTCGCGCGCCTCGGCCGCCTGCGCCTCCGGCGTGGCCGCCGCCAGCAGACCGCGCGCGTGCAGGGCGGCGCAGCGCGCCAGCCAGGCCGGCGGCCTGGCCCCGCCCGGCCGCGCCAGCGCCACCGCGTCGAAGGCCGGATGCAGCAGGGCGCAGGGCTGCAGCAGCGCGGCCTCGGTGGTGTAGTCGTACAGCGGCCGCGCCGACGCCGCGCCGGGATACACGTTGGGCGACAGCGCGACGATGCCGGCAAAGGCGCGCGCCTCGGGCAGTTCGGCCAGGCGCAGCACCGCGCCGCCGCCGTTGGACACGCCCACGGCGAGCACGCGCGTGTTGGCGAAGTCGAAGCGCGGCTTGTCGGGAAAGGCGGCGCTCAGCTGCGCCAGGCCGAACTGCGCCGCCTGCAGCACGTGGCGGCCCCAGTCGGCTTCCGGGTTGTCGCCGGAATGCAGGTGCTTCACCGCCACCGTGTGCGGCGGCGCCGCGCCCGCCGGCGGTTCGAACTCCAGGCCCTCGCCGCGCGCGCCGCGCGTGCCGTCAAGCTTCACGCCGCTGTCGCTGTCGACGTCGAAATAGCCCGTGCCCGCGCCCTTGTCGGTGTAGGCCACCGCGCAGCCGCGCGGCAGACCCCAGGCGCCGGCCAGAGCGATGGCGCCGACCACGCCGCGCGACCCGGAGGACGCACTCACCACGAGGCAGCGCGCGCGTGTGTCGAAGGCATCGGGCAACTGCAGCAGCACTCGGTGCGGCTGCGTGGCGCCCGGCACGCGGGCGAAGGCGCTGAACTCGCGCCCTGGCACGCTGGGCAGGCTGCCGTAGACCTCACCGAAGCCGCCGCCCGGCGCGAGGTCGGCGATGCCGCGCCAGTTGGTCCAGAAGGCGCGCCGGCGCAGTTCCTGCGGCGTCGGCGCGGCGGCGTCGGCCACGGCCGGCGGCGTGGGCGCGCGCAGGCCGGCGAGGCCCAGGCCCGCGCTCAGCAGGTCGTCGCCCTCGGCGTGGCGCGTGGCGAGCACGGGCGATACGAGAAAATCGGTCACGGTGCGCTCCTGCGCAGGCGAACGGGGGGACGGACCGGCGCAGGCGGCGAGCAGCGCGGCGGCGACGAGCGGGCCCGCGCGCAGCGCGCCCGCACGAATCGGATCGGAAAAACAGCGGGCAATCGGGCGCATGGCATCCTCCGGCCCCGCACCATAGCAACCACCCCGCGGCGCGGCATCGTACGAAAGTCCAAGGCCGCGGGCGCGCGCCGCGGCGACGCGGCACAATGCCGCCCTGCCCCACGCAACCGCAGGGAACTCGCATGACTTCGCGCACCGTCCTCGTCACCGGCGCCGGCAGCGGCATCGGTGCCGGCATCGCCCGGGAACTCGCCACCCAGGGCCACCGCCTCCTCGTCACCGACGTCAGCCTCACCGCCGCCGAGGCCGTGGCCGCCGAACTGCGCGGCCGCGGCCAAGCCGCCGAGGCGCGCGCGCTCGACGTGACCTCCGACGCCAGCGTGGCCGCCCTGGCCGACCTGCCCGTGGACGTGCTGGTGAACAACGCCGGCCTGCAGCACGTGGCGCCGCTGGAAGAGTTCCCCATGGACAAGTGGGACTTTCTCGTGCAGGTGATGCTCACCGGCGCGGCGCGCACCACGCGCGCCTTCCTGCCCGGCATGCGCGCGCGCGGCTTCGGCCGCATCGTCAACATCGGCTCGATCCACTCGCTGGTGGCCTCGCGCTACAAGAGCGCCTACGTCGCCGCCAAGCACGGCCTGCTGGGCTTCTCCAAGGTGATCGCGCTGGAAACCGCCGACACCGACATCACCATCAACACCGTCTGCCCCACCTACGTGAAGACGCCGCTGGTGGACAAGCAGATCGCCGACCAGGCGCGCACGAACGGCATTCCCGAGGACCAGGTGGTGCGCGAGATCATGCTGAAGCCCATGCCCAAGGGCGTGTTCATCAGCTTCGAGGAACTGGCCGGCATCACCGCCTTCCTCATCGGTCCGCACGCGCGCAACATCACCGGGCAGACCATCACCGTCGACGGCGGCTGGACCGTGCAATAGCCCGC